>JBKBKL010000044.1:0-27466 GCA_046294665.1 Runella sp. | reverse complement strand
CATCAACCCCATGCCTTTAGGCTGTACATCTATCCATCAACCCCATGCCTTTAGGCTGTACATCTATCCATCAACCCCATGCCTTTAGGCTGTACATCTATCCATCAAACCCCATGCCTTTAGGCTGGGAATAGCAAAACAATGAAAGTACTGAAATTTGGAGGTACCTCTTGCGGTACCGTAGAAAGCATCAAGCAAGTTGTTCAAATCATCAAAAACAACATCGAAAGAGAGGAAAAAATAGCGGTAGTATTCTCGGCCATGGGGGGCGTAACAAACAAACTCATCGAAATAGGCCGCATGGCTGCCGATGGAAAGTCAGAGTATGCCGACCTCTGCCGTGCCGTAGAAGAACGGCATTTTGCCGCTGCAAGAGGTTTGATAGACATCAAAAATCAGTCGGGGGCAATAGCACGGCTTAAAGGCTTGGTCAATGATTTGGAGGATTTGCTGCGAGGTATCTTTCTGATTCGGGAGCTATCGCCCCGAACAATGGATTTACTAATGAGTTTTGGTGAACGTCTTTCTACGACCCTCATCGCCGAAACGCTCAAGGCACAAGGCATCAATGCGGAATTTTGCGATGCTCGCCTGTTGATACGCACCAACGACCACTTTGGCCATGCCGAAGTGGATTTTACTGTTACCGATGCCCAAATCAAAGCTCATTTTGCCCAAACTGATGCTTTACAGTGCATTACAGGGTTTATTGGAGCAACAGCCGAAGGTATTACGACGACCTTGGGGCGTGGTGGCTCTGACTACACAGGCTCCATTTTTGGAGCAGCACTCGGTGCAGAGGTCATCGAAATTTGGACTGACGTAGATGGCATGATGACCGCCGACCCACGCAAGGTTTCGACGGCGTTTACGATTCCGACCATTACTTACGCCGAAGCGATGGAACTGAGCCATTTTGGGGCTAAAGTAATTTACCCACCAAGTTTACAGCCTGCTTTTGCCAAGAATATCCCTATCAAAGTTCTCAATACCTTCAACCTTGCTTCCAACGGAACGACCATACATACTACCGCTCAGCCTACCCCTTATGCCATTACGGGTATCAGCTCGATAGACGACATCGCTTTGGTCAATGTACAGGGAAGCGGTCTGATAGGGGTAGCGGGGGTTTCGGCACGGTTGTTTTCGGCCTTGTCGCGGCACAAAATCAGCGTCATACTGATTTCGCAAGCCTCGTCTGAGCATTCTATCTGTTTTGCCATAGATCCCAAAAACGCCGACCGCGCCAAACAAGTCTTAGATCAGACCTTTGCCCCGGAAATAGCTACAGGCGATATAGACCCCGACGGTATCCAAATCCAAAAAAATGTGTCTATCATCGCTATCGTAGGCGAAGGTATGAGGCGTAGTACGGGGGTATCGGGCAAACTCTTCACGGCATTGGGCAAAAACGGTATCAATGTAGTAGCTACGGCACAAGGCTCGTCAGAGTTGAATATTTCGGTCGTCATTCAAAAAAATGACCTTTCCAAAGCCCTCAATGCTATTCATGGCGTATTTTTTCAGTCGGAAGTACGAAGCCTCAACTTGTTTGTGGTAGGTACAGGGCTGATTGGGGGTACTTTTCTCCGGCAAATTGCCGCTCAAGCTGACTATCTTCGCAGAGAGAAGCTCCTCAAAATCAACGTGGTAGGTCTGGCACGAAGCAAAAAAATGTACCTCAATCCCGACGGTATCAACTTGGCTGATTGGGAAAACGAACTCCAAGAAAACGGCAAAACGACGAGCCTGTCTGCCTTCGTCCAGCGTGTGCGAGAGTTCAACCTCCCCAATAGTGTTTTCATAGACTGTACTTCTGACAAGGATATTATTCAGTATTATCAGCCATTGTTGGAGGCCAGCGTGTCGGTCGTAACGCCCAACAAAGTAGCCAATTCAAGTAGCTATGCCGAATACCGCCGACTTCAGCAAACCGCTGTGCGACGGGGAGTGAAATTTTTGTATGAAACCAACGTAGGCGCAGGGCTGCCTATCATCAATACCATGCAGGGTATGATGGCCAGTGGCGATAAGTTCACCAAAATCGAAGCAATATTGTCAGGCACACTTTCCTTTATTTTCAATAGCTTCAAGCCCGGTACTCGTTTTGTGGATATTGTGCGCGAAGCCAAGGCCAAAGGCTACACCGAACCCGACCCCCGCGACGACCTGAGTGGCCTCGATGTAGCCCGAAAAATTTTGATTTTGGCCCGTGAAACAGGCGCGCCACTCGAAATGAGCGATATTGTGATAGACCCTATCTTGCCCCAAAATTGTTTGGAAGCTCCTTCGGTAGAGGCATTTTTTGAGGAATTGGAAAAATCAGATGCTTATTTTGCCCAACTTCTCCAGCAAGCTACCGAGCGTGGCGAAGTGCTCCGTTATATTGCTACCCTCGAAAACAGCCAAGCCACCCTCCAGCTACGTACTGTCAATGCCGACCACCCTTTCTTTTCGCTTTCGGGGGCCGACAATATCGTTTCTTTCACCACCGAACGTTACAACACGCGCCCGCTCGTAGTCAAAGGGCCAGGGGCAGGAGCAGAGGTAACGGCCACGGGCGTTTTTGCCGATGTGATGAGTATCAGTAGTTATCTGGCCTAAATGTTTTTTCTTTACTGGGTTCTAATAGAGTATCTCGTATGACCAACCAACGCCTCATCTTGAGCAGCCCTCTGCTCGAAATCATGATCAATAGGCTTTGCCAGCAGCTAATCGAAAACCATAGCGATTTTGCCAATTCGGTAGTGCTGGGTTTGCAGCCGCGTGGGATATATTTTGCCGAACGCTTAGTAGATCAGTTGCGACAGACTACTGGAGTAAACATTCCGTTGGGCTATTTAGACGCTACTTTTTATAGAGATGATTTCCGTCGCCGTGAGCCTCTTAAACCCAATGCTACTAAGGTCAATTTCGTCATCGAAGATCGCAGTGTTATTTTGATAGACGATGTACTGGCCACAGGGCGCATGGTACGTGCTGCCCTCGATGCCATGCAGGCGTTTGGCCGCCCCCGAAAAGTAGAATTATTGGTACTGATAGACCGGCAATACAACCGTGAGATTCCGATAGAAGCCGATTATATAGGTATGAAAGTCAATACCTTAGATTCGCAGCGCGTACAGGTAGAATGGCGCGAGCAAGGCTACAAAGCCGATAAAATCTGGCTGGTAGATTAGTTTTGAGCTTTGATGCGACTCAACAAAGTCAGAACCACCAACAAAAACACCACAAACCCAAAAGCAAAACGAAGCCCCTGCCAGTCGGCCAAGAAGCCAATGATAGGAGGCCCTGCCAAAAAACCGGTATAGCCCACCGTTGTTACCATGGCCAAACCCACGCCCGAAGGCAGAGAGGAGTTGTTGCCTGCTTGGCTATACACAATCGGAATGATAACTGCCAGCCCTAACCCTACCAAGAAAAGCCCTCCACAAAAGACCCAATAGTGAAGCCAAGAAAGTCCCAATGCCAACCCACAAGTGGCTAAAAAAGCACTTACAAAAAGCAGTCGGTTGTCGCCAAAAGTGCTGCGGGCTTTATCGCCAAATAGTCGTCCGATCGTCATCGTAGCCGAAAAAATGGAAAGTCCGATAGGGGCCGTAGCTTCGTCTGTCTGGACGACATGGCGTAGATAATTGGTACTCCAATCGGCCATGGAGCCTTCGGCTACCATGCCACAAAAAGCAATCAGCCCAAGCAGCAACATCGTTTTATCGGGCCATAAAAAAGCAGGTGATGATTGTGCTGAAGGAGCGGGTTTGTCCTCGACAAAGAAGGGCGTAGCCAAGGCAGAAACCAACGTACAGCCCATGGCTACCCATGTAAAATGCGTAACAAGAGAAGGATAGTTTTTAGCAAAAAAAGCACCACTCAATGCCCCAAGCATCATACCGATACTAAAAATAGCATGAAACGACGACATCATAGGTAGTGTATATTTTTGCTCGACGGCTACGGCTTGGGTATTCATGGCTACATCTAACGCTCCCGTAAAAAAACCTACCACATAAAACCCCATCGCCAATGCTACCACCGATTCAAAATAAGGAAATACCGCCAGAGAGGCACTGAACAAAAGAAGCGAAACTACCGTAGCAAACCTACTGCCACGACGCGCTATGAGCCAACCCGTGAGCGGCATAGAACACAGCGACCCTACTGCTACGCATAGTAAAATCAGCCCTAAAGTACTGTTATCGAGCAAAAAAGTATCTTGAATACGCGGCAAGCGAGTGGTCCAGTTGGTATAGACAAACCCACATATAAAAAAAGCAAGGCTGACAGCGAAACGATTTTTTGAAAGCAAGGTGTTAGTAAATTTTGATACCCAACAAAGCGATTGCCACTTGAGCCGAAACCGGGTACAAACATACTTTTAAAGACTTGGTCATCAAAGGTTTTGAGGGTTTTATCAAAGCAAAACAGATTTGTAAGATTTACAAAATCAGATTTTTTGATTTCCAAATGATAAACGTGGAGTAGTATTTAACGCTCCTGCTTTGGCTTTTTCTATGTTTTAAAATGTCCTAAGTTGTTCATTTTCAATAGTATATTATTTTTTATAAAAATATTTTGTAAAAATAATTTGGAAAATCAAAAACGTTTTTGTGTACCTTTGCAGCACAAAAACCAACAAAGCAATGTTCAGTACAACACGAAATATAATCGGCAATGAATGTCCAATGTTTGGGCATGATGCGCGCTGGGATTGTTGGGTTTTTTGTAGTCATGGACGCTGAATATCAGTCTTGAATATACAAAAAGCCCGACCCAAAAAGTCGGGCTTTTTTTGTGTCTATCTATTTTGACAAAGTTTAAACACGAAATAAATCAGAAATGAAAATGCTCAAACATACATTCCGTACGAATCGGGTGCCGCAGACAGCAGCCACACGCTGCCGTTTTGCAGGGGCATTGCGGGATTTTAGTCGCTGTTTTGAAGGCGGCCACCAAAAACATAATCGGAGTAAACATCAGAGGATCAGGATTTTGACATAGGTGCAGTACATCTGTACCAATCCCCAAAGCCCGACCTCAAGCCACAAAACGAGGTCGGGCTTTTTGTTTTAATGCCCCTTCGTTGGAAATCAATTTACTGACTATCAACACTAAACCATGGGCTATTTGACCGACAACGCGGAAACATATTTGACACTCCGCACCGCAAGAAGTCGCAAACGCGCAGCGATCGAAAACCAAGACAAAAAACTGATTCGGATCTTCAAAGAATTTACAGAGCTTAACTCAAGAAAAAGAAATTTACCCATGATAGACCTCATACCACCCGTTCAGAAAGGCTATAAGCGGTATTTTGTAGTACGAGAAGATGTAAGGTGTAGCAAACAGGGGGTGTTCTACGAAAAATTGTTGGAGAAAATCAATACCACCATGTACAGCGACATCAAAAATTTCAAGAAAAAAAAACGGTATTTAGGCCGCTATGTTTATGAAGTTCGTGAGCAAAAATTAAAGAGATTAAGTCCATACTTGTTTGAAAAAATGAAGTTTAACGAGCAAGAAAAGGCTTGTTTCACGCTCAAAATCCACTTCAAAGTAATCAATAAAAAAGTAATAGAAGAGGCGTTTTATGAGATGAACGAGCCGTGGCGGTATGTGCTAAGGGTGCGGCCCAATATCATCACCAAAGTAAAGATTTTTGACAGCGAACTTGAAAAACGATTAGATCGTCTCCGCAAGATTTTGTTTGATAGCTACCGAAACTATGGGCGATTGTGCAAAATCAAAGGATGGCGCGGCAGTAGATGGGTCAGACCCGACAGGTATCCCAATCCATTGCGAAACATTCCAAAACACGAGATAGGGGAACATTTTTCATAAACAAATCAAAAAAAACAGCCATGAGAAAATTGGCAAGTGTACAGAAAATCAAGGCTTTGGAGCCTATTGCCGAGGCCGATGCCATCGAAAAAGCCCAAGTGCTGGGCTGGGAGCTGGTAGTCAAAAAAGGGGAGTACCAAGTGGGCGACCTCTGCGTGTATGTGGAAATAGACAGCCTGCTGCCGCCCAAACCTGAGTTTGAGTTTTTGCGGCCTCGCCAGTTTCGCATCAGAACAGTGCGCCTGCGTAACCAAATCTCACAGGGTATTTGCTTTCCACTCTCTATCCTGCCCGAAGGCTTTGTAGTGGAGGAGGGGGCAGATTGTACCGAAGCCCTCGGCATAGTCAAATACGAGCCGCCCATTCCGGCAAATTTGGTAGGGTTGATGAAAGGTCAGTTTCCGTCGTTTATTCCCAAAACCGACGAAACGCGGGTGCAAGTCTTGCAAGCTTTGTTGGACAAATACGCGGGTGAACCCTGCTACATTACCGAAAAATTGGACGGCTCGTCTGTTACGTTTTATTACCGCGACGGCGAGTTTGGGGTTTGCTCCCGAAATCTCGACTTGCTCGAAGACCCAACAAGCACCTACTGGAAAGTGGCGCAGGAGTTGGAAATGCAGCAGAAATTGGCCTCACTCGGAGGGAATTTTGCGCTGCAAGGTGAGCTGGTAGGCGAGGGGATTCAGGGCAACAAACTGAATCTCAAAGGCCAAACCGTCTATTTTTTTAACCTGTACGACATGAACAAAAGCAGATATGTTGATTTTGAAAATTTTGACTTGATTATCAGGTTGTTAGATTTAAAAATGGTTCCTATTTTAGATCAAAACTATACCTTAGAAAGAAGCATAGCAGCCTTGGTAGCCAAAGCCAACATCAAATCAAGCATCAATCCTAAGATTTGGGCAGAAGGTATTGTGATTAGGCCGTTGGTAGAGAAAAACGACCGAGCATTTTCGAGCGATTTAGCCAATCACGGACGGGTGTCGTTCAAGGTTATCAACCCCGCGTTTTTGTTGAAATACGAAAAATAAAGCGGCCAAAAGCGGTGGGGTAGTCGGTGAAGTGCGGCTGGCTACCCCTACAAAACGAATAAAATTTACACGTTGCGATTGGTGTAGTGGTTAGCATGGCAGATTGTGGTTCTGCCGAGATGAGTTCGAATCTCACTCCATGCTCTTGATACCTAAATCAATGCAGAGTAAAGCTGTCGGGGACAGCGGCTTCCTGCTAAGAAGTTCGTACCGTAAAAAGTATGTGAATCGTGCTCACTGCTCTCCGCCTTGGAAACGTAGCAAAGTTGGTCTATGCACTGGTCTGAAAAACCAGCCATGAAGGTTCGATTCCTTCCGTTTCCACAAAAAATAAAACTTCACACATTTCATGTGAAAGTCGAAGGTTCGAAGGCAGACCATTCCTGCTGGGGAAACGAAAAATAGCCGAGTCGTTCAATGGATAGGATACACCGCTACGAACGGTGAGATTGGAGTTCGATTCTCTGCTTGGCTACTTGTTTATACAGAAAACTAATGTTGAATATTCCGTGAGCAAAAAATGAATTTCACACAGAACGCACAAAAATTCACAGAACCCATTCCGTGTGGTTCCGTGTGTTCTGTGAGCAAAAAATAAATTTCTCACAGAACCCACAGAATTTCACAGAACTCATTCCGTGTAGTTTCGAGTGTTCCGTGAGCAAAAATGAATTGCGCACAGAACGCACTGAATTTCACAGAACCCATTCCGTGTGGTTCTGTGTGTTCCGTGAGCAAAAATAAATTTCACACAGAACACACAGAATTTCACAGAACCCATTCCGTGTAGTTTCGAGTGTTCCGTGAGCAAAAAATGAATTTCTCACAGAAGGCACAAAAATTCACAGAACGAATTCGGTGTTTTCGAGAGCAAAAGTAAATGAAACATTTAAGTAAATATAAACCAATGAGCCTTACAATCAACGAAATAACAGCCCTTGCGCCTATTCCCGAAGAACTGCATAGTGCGTTTTTGCGGGTAGCCAATGGCATGGTAGAGCGCGCCAATTATCCCAAAGAAAAAGTATTGGAAATGCTGGCCAAAATGCTCGACAACCCCAAAAAATACGCCTACTCCAAAAACAAACTCACCAACCTTGCCCAGAAAGTCTATGACTTCCAAAAGCAAGGTATCAAAATCGAACTGACCGACACAGGACGTACTTACCTACCCGTTGAGCCTACCTACGCATTTGATGCCAAGCCCAAGTCGAAGGAGGTTGATTTTGAGTTACGAAACGAGCAAATAGCTTATCAGATTTATGGGGAGGAGTTTATCGAAGAAGGCGCACTGAAGCAAATGAATACCGCCGTGAAACTGCCCATTTCGATAGCGGGAGCATTGATGCCCGACGCACACCAAGGGTATGGCTTACCCATAGGCGGGGTGTTGGCCACCGAAGCCGACAAGGTGATTCCGTTTGCGGTAGGTGTGGATATTGCCTGTCGTATGTGTCTGTCGGTCTTTGACTTAGGGGCTGATTTTTTCAAACGAGAGCCGCATTTGCTCAAGCGCGCGCTGGTCGAAAACACCAAATTTGGTATCGGTGGCGAAACCCGTCAGAAGGTGGATACCTCGGTGATGGACCAACTCGAATGGACGGCCACGAAGGTAATCCGCGACCTCAAAGATAAGGCTTACAGGCAGTTAGGCACATCGGGTACCGGAAATCACTTTGTAGAGTGGGGACTGCTCGAAGTAAGCCACACCGACGACCTGCTACGCCTGCCCGTAGGTAGCTATTTGGCGTTGTTGTCGCACTCGGGATCGCGGGGGTTTGGGGGGGCAGTAGCCAACCATTACTCCAAAATAGCGATGCAAAAAACGCGATTGCCCAAAGAGGCAGCACATTTGGCATGGCTGGACTTAAACACCGAAGAAGGCCAAGAATACTGGATAGCGATGAACTTGGCAGGCGACTACGCCTCGGCCAACCACCACGAAATCCACGCCAAAATCGCCAAAGCTATCAGTGAAAAGCCGCTTTTGATGGTCGAAAATCATCACAATTTTGCATGGAAAGAAACATACAAAGGCCGCGAGGTACTGGTACACCGCAAAGGGGCAACGCCCGCTGGAATTAATGACTTGGGTATTATCCCCGGTTCGATGACCGCCCCGGGCTTTGTGGTACGGGGACTGGGCAATGAAACCGCCCTCAACTCGGCCTCGCACGGGGCAGGGCGCGTGATGAGTCGCACCAAAGCCCTCAACTCCATTACAAAAAGTGCATTGAACAAAGTGTTACAAGAAGCTGGTATTGAGCTGATTGGTGGCGATTTGGACGAAGCCCCGATGGTCTATAAAGACATCAATACCGTGATTGATGCCCAAATGGATTTGCTGAAAGTCTTGGCCAAATTTACACCCAAAATAGTCCGTATGGCCGATGCCAACCGCAAAGAAGGCCGCGAAGACTGAGTATTGACATGATACGGTAGCAAACAGGCTGGCGGTGTATTTCCGTCAGCCTGTTTTTGTATGGAGGTGTATAATATTTGAATAAGTAAAAAATAAATAAAAAAAATATTATTTGTTGTAAGGAGTTTTGGGAGGGTTACTTGTCTTTAGAAGACAATCACCTCTTTTCAAAGAAACAATGAACGAGGAAAATGCCCCCAAACCCGAAAACTTTCCTATTCCTCCCTTGATAGTATCGAAGGAAAAAGGAGTATTGACTTTCACCGACGACGAACTCTTCATCCGCCAAGCCTTCGAGGCAGACTTTCGGCAAGGGGTAGAGTTGCTTTACAAGAGATATTATCAGCCACTTTGTACACACGCCATACGATTTGTAGGTTCTAAAGAAATAGCCGAAGATTTGGTTTCGGAGGTTTTCTTTCAGTTTTATGCACAGCAGACTTTTCAGCATATCACTACCTCGTTTCGATTGTATCTTTTTAGTACTGTGCGCCATCGCGCCTACAACTGCCTGCGCTGGGAACTTAGTCGTAAAGCCGATCTTACTGAGATTTTGCATCGTCCTATTTTTGTGGAGCAGCAGCCCGACCAAGTAAGTCAATACGAAGAATTATACCACGCTGTAGAGCAGGCTGTCAATAGCCTCCCACTCGAACGCCGCAAGATATATCTGATGCGGAAGTTTGAAGGAAAAAAATACCAAGAGATAGCCGACGAACTCAACCTATCTATCAAAACCGTAGATGTACAACTCTATCGGGCTACCCAATACATACGCAAGCTCCTCAAAAACAAATGGTTGATAAGCCTCGCTGGGCTTTTTATTCTTTCCATGTCCTAAAGTTGTTCATCATACATTATACATAAACAGTGCATCTCGTGAACGCAGAAATTACAAAGCCTTTCGTATTCAATTATTTTGCTGGTAAAGCCTCGGCGCTACAAAAGCAAATGATAGACGAATGGGTGAAAAATCCCACACATCAAGAACTATTCTATCAATGGCTGGAAGAGTACGAAACCCAGCACCCACAGTATATAACTGATACTACAGCCGCTCTCGAACGTTTTCGTGATTTTGCCCAACAACGTGCCACCTATCCACACCATTCCTCATTTCAAAAAAGTCAAAATTTTTATTCTTCCAAACGATATAATTGGTGGTGGGCCGCTGCTGCCGTAGCGATGCTGATTTTGGGCACTTGGCTGCTAAGAGATACTATTTTATATCGTACTTATTCGACGCGTTTCGGCCAAACCCAGCAACTTACCTTGAGCGATGGCACACAAGTCGTACTCAATGCCAACTCGTCGCTTACCGTACCACGTTTTGGATTTGGGGCCAAAACCCGTGAAGTTTTTCTACAAGGAGAAGCCAATTTTTCTGTAACACACCAAGCTAATAATCAGAGGTTTGTGGTCAAGACCGAAAAAGAAGTAGAGGTAGTAGTGTTGGGTACGGAGTTTACGGTTTATGCACGCCAGCAAAATGCCAAGGTGATTTTGAATAAAGGCAAAGTACAGCTACGCTACCGTGAGGGACAAACGCAAAAACAACTCACCATGCGCCCCGGTGATCTCGTAACTTTTGATCAACGTAACCGCGCTACCAAAGAAGTAACCACACTCCCCGAAAAATACACAGCTTGGAAAGACCACCGCTTCGTATTCGACGATACCAGCCTGCAAGAGTTTGCCCAAATCATCGAAGAAACCTATGGCCTAAAAATCATTGTCGCCGACCCCCAACTGGCACGCCGCACACTGGTAGGATCTTTCCGCGCCGACAATGCCGACGAACTTCTGACCACCGTAGCTGAACTTTTCAATCTACAAATCATCAAAACCAACGATGTAATTATCCTGGCTCAAAAATCAAACTCCCCCAATTAACCTTTTGCCCGACATGAAAAAAAATGTATCCCAACTTTTGAAGATAAGCTTATGGCTAAGCATCTTCCTATTGTATGGCCATTCAGGTTGGCCACAGACCTACGCGCGGGCTCAGCACTTGGTTCCAAAAAATGAACCCCAAACGGCTCCCACTACCCACAAGCTCAGAGATGTATTGAGCCAACTCAAAGCACATTTTCGGGTGGATATTCTGTTTGAAGGTAGCCTCGTAGAAGGTTGGACTGTACCTGCCAATACCCTCGACTTGAATACCAACGTAGAGCAAAACCTCGATAAAATTTTACGACCTTCCGGGTTGAGTTATAAGAAAGTAAAGAAAGGTACTTATTTGATTTTGGAAGTAAAGAAAAATAAAAAAACAGCACAGCTTGACGCTATCTCACCACAAAGCTCTGCTACTGAAGTAATGACTCCCGAAAGGATAATAGAGCCTATCACCCCTTTGGCCAAAACTCTTGAACAAATCCAAAAAGTAGCCGACCAAGCCATCAAAGGGCGAGTAGCCGACGAAAAAGGTATAGGCTTGCCCGGAGTTAGTATATTGATCAAAGGCAGCCAACGAGGCACTACTACCAATGCCGACGGAAACTTCCAAATCGAAGTACCCGATGGCAAGGCTATCCTTGTTTTTAGCTATGTAGGCTACGAATCCAAAGAGGTACTTGTAGGTACTCAAACAACAATAAACCTGTCATTGTCTCCTCAAAATCAGGCACTTGGAGAGGTGGTAGTAACGGCCTTGGGTATCAAAAAACAAGCTAAGAGCATCGGCTATGCTACTGCTACCGTAGGCCCCGAAGAAATGACCGTAAACCGCACCGTCAATTTTATGAATGCCTTGCAAGGCAAAATGGCTGGTGTAAACATCACTTCGCTGGGGTCGGGGCCAGCAGGTACGAGCAAGATACGGATACGGGGGCAGTCGTCGTTTGGAGGCAATAACTCCCCGCTTATTGTCGTCAATGGCGTACCCATAGACAACACCAACAACGGTGCGCGTGGAGATGTGTCGGAGCGTGGTAGCAACCGTACCTCCGACGGTGGCGACGGCCTCAGTAGCATCAACCCCGACGACATCGAAAGCATGACCGTACTCAAAGGAGCGGCAGCATCGGCCCTCTACGGCTCCCGTGCCAAAGACGGTGTGATCATGATCACGACCAAAAGCCGCAACACGGGCGGTGGTATTACGCTTACCTACAACTCCAACTTCACCACCGAAACACCTCTAGACTATACCGACTATCAGTACGAATATGGCCAAGGCGAAAATGGCGTACGCCCTACTACGCCCTTCCCTACATCTGGGGTATGGAGCTTTGGCGAAAAATTTCAACCCGGTATGACGCAAGTTCTGTTCGACAATATTACTGTTCCCTACGAACCACAACGTAATCATATCAGAGGATATTATAGAAATGGTCATACTTGGACTAATACTCTAACGCTTACAACTGGTGGCGAAAATGGTGGCTTTAGTGTATCGGCCTCCAACCTCGACAATACCACCATACTCCGTGGTTCGGGCTATAGCCGCCGCACGATCAATCTGGGCTTTACGCAGACCGTAGCCAAAAAACTGACTATATCGGGCAATATCAATTATTCTAATGAGTTTCGTAAAAACCCACCCAACATTGCCGAGCAGGATTACAGTCCTGTGGTGATTTTCACCTTAGCCAACTCCATGCCGCTTGATTTGTTAGAGAAATACGCTTTTGATGCCAATGGCGATGAAATCCGCTGGTCGCGTTTTACCAATCGTACCAACCCTTACTTTGCCCTATCACGTTTTGACCATATCCGCAACGACCGCGTTTTTGGCAACCTCACCGCCCGCTACAACTTCACGCCTTGGTTGTTTTTGCAGGGGCGTGTAGGCCAAGACTACTACGCCCGCGAGCAAGACTACAACCTGCCTACTGGCAGCCAACGCCAAACGGCCGCTCCGGCAGGTTTTGTCAATGGGCAGTTTGTACAAGACTCCCGCACAGTACGTGAAATCAATGCCGATTTTTTGCTGGGGGCCAATCGTACCTTTGGGGCAGTAGGCATGAACCTAAACCTCGGTGGCAACCAAATGTACCGACGCATCAGTCGCCACAATGTACTGGTGCAGGATTTCTTTACCCGTGGCCTCTATACCGTGGGCAATGGCCGCCTCCGCGATCCTATCTATGATTTCTCGGAGCGGCAGGTCAATTCGCTCTATGCGTCGGCAGAGGTATCGTTCAAAGATTATTTGTTTCTCAATGGGACTGTAAGAAACGACTGGTTTTCAACACTTTCTCCCGAAAATCGTAGTATTTTATATCCGTCGGTTACGGCCAGTTTTGTGTTTTCGCAGGCGTTTGCAGAAGCGTTACCTTCTTGGATAAATTTTGGTAAAATCCGTGCTGCTTATGCTGAAGTAGGTAGCGATACCGACGTGTCGCCCTATGCCAACAACCTCTTTTATAGTATCAATGCCCAGCAGTTTCCTGCGCCCAATGGCTCGCTACAACCCTTGGCCAATATCAGCGGTAGTACCGTACCCAACGCCAACCTACGCCCTATGCGGGTATCGGAAAAAGAAGTAGGTATCGAACTCAAACTCTTCAACAATATCGTAGGCTTGGATTTGACGTACTACGACAAACTATCCTCTGACCAAATCTTACGCGCCCAAACTTCCGACGCGGGTGGCTACCAAAACCAACTCATCAATGTAGGCCAAAGTCAAAACAGAGGACTGGAGATGTTGGTCAATCTCAATCCTATCAAAAGTCAATCGTTTAGCTGGAATTTCATCTTCAACGCCGCCTACAACAAAACCAAAGTCTTGAACCTCGGCGATGGCGTAAGCGACAACATGATTACCGTAGGTACAGGCGACTTTACGGGCGAACTTCGGCAGGTAGTGGGCTTGCCCATGGGACAACTTTTCGGGTTTGGCTACCTCCGCGATGCCCAAGGCCGGCAAGTGTTTGATGCTGGCAATGGCCGCCCGCTACGTACTGCTACGCAGATACCTTTTGGTAGCGCACTACCAGTATGGGTGGGAGGCTTCACCAACAACCTCACCTACAAAGGCTTAAGCCTATCGTTTTTGATTGATTTCAAACTTGGCCACAAGATGATTTCAGGTACCAACCACAATGCTTGGCGGCATGGCCTCCATAAAGCCACGTTGGTAGGGCGCGAAGAAGGCTTTGTCATCGGTGAAGGCGTAAACCCCAATGGAGAAATCAACAAAACCAAATCGGGCGTACAAGCTTACTACGAAACCGTGCGCTCACAGAATATCGCCGAAGAGTTTGTTTATAATGCAGGGCTGTGGCAGTTGCGGCAAATTACGATAGGATATGACTTTAGCAAGTTTTTGCCTCGTCGAATGCCATTTATCAAGGGCCTGCGCCTCAATGCCGTAGCCAACAATGTGGCTGTACTCAAAAAATGGGTACCCAATATCCACCCCGAGCAGTTTGGCTTTCCTTCAGATAATCTCATCGGTTTGGAGGCTACGGGGTTGCCCATTACGCGTAGCATGGGTTTCAACTTAAACGTAAGGTTTTAGCCCCAAACTCTACAACCTGGGCTTAGTGAAAGCCTTAAAGAATATTTCCAAAACATTAAAATGACAATGAAATGAAAAGAATATTTCAATACATAATCGGTAAAGCCCCTATCAGGGGGGGGTGGGGGGCTGGTCTTTTGATTTTAGGCTTGGCCTCTTGCGACAAAGGCTTTGACCAAATGAACGTCAATCCTAATGCCTTGACGGCCGTAGAGCCTGCCCTACAACTTAACACCGCCATCGTATCTAGCGCACATGGGTACAACAACCTCCAATACGAAACGATCATCGTCAAGCAGATGATCAATCCATTTAGTGGGGTAGGGGCAGCAGGGCAGTACAACCAAGACAATCGTAACGTAACCGCCGAGAACTGGCGACGTGGCTACCGCAATGTAGTACGAGAATTGGTGGATATTATCACCAAAACTCGAAATGTACCTGCTCGTTCCAATCTCTACAATATGACTCGTATTTGGCAAGCGTACCTATTTATGTTTTTGACAGATACTTATGGCGATGTGCCTTATTCAGAAGCGGGCAAGAGCTATTTGGAAGGTATCGTAAAACCCTCTTATGACCCCCAAGAAGCTATTTACACCAATATTTTGAAAGAATTGGAGGAAGCTTCCTTAGGGTTAGATGCTGCCAAAGCACGTGTTACGACCGATGTACTCTATGGCGGTGATGTAGTGAAATGGCGAAGACTTGGGTATTCGTTATTGTTACGGGCAGGTATGAGGCTCGCCAAAGTAAACCCCACGCTGGCCGCCCAAACGGTAGCCAAAGCCGTAGCAGGAGGCGTGATGCAGTCCAACGATGACAATGCCATTTTACGGCATACCACGACATTCACTAACCCAGTAGGGGCACAACTCAACGGTGGCCAAGCCGATTTTTTCTACCTCTGCGAAGATTTCGTAACGCACCTCAAAACCACTGCCGACCCACGCCTCACTTCGATTGCAGTACGCTACATGGGCGCACGTAGTGCCGTAGATCAGCGGGAGGCCAACGCCAACCGCACCGCTGCTGCCCAAATCGGTATGCCACAAGGATTTGACAATACAACTGTAGCCACTGCCGTAACCCGCGACCGCCTCGTAAGCCTCTACGAATATAGCCAACTCGACCGTACCCGCATGGCATCGGCTACTGCTCCTACATTTTTTGTAACTTATGCCCAAACCCAGCTACTGCTGGCAGAAGCCGTAGTACGTCGCTGGACTACGGGCAACGCTGCTACGTTTTTTGCCAACGGTATCCAAGCTCACATGCGGCAGTTGGCAGCCTATGGTACGAGTACAGCCATTCCAGAAACCAATATCAATACCTATTTGCAAGCCAATCCACTGGTAGCTGGGCGTGAGTTGGAACAAATCAATGTACAATACTGGATTGCCTCTTTCCTCAATGGCCCCGAAGCCTGGGCCAATTTCCGTCGTAGTGATTTTCCTACACTTACGCCCAATCCTTTTCCCGGAAGTGATCTGAAAACCGAAAAATTTATTCGCCGTCTTACTTATCCCGATGCCGAAATCAACATCAATGCCGATAACGTAAAGAAAGCAGTAGCGCGCCAAGGCCCCGATATTCTTGATACACGCATCTGGTGGGATAAAAAATGACAAATATGAATATCTCTAATCCTAATAACCTCACTCGACGTTCGGTGTTGGCTACGTTGGGTATTGGTTTGGCAGCGGCAGGGAGTGGCTATGCCATAGATACTGCCCCAGTCATCGAATGGAATGCACACCTATTCAGTTCAGATGTGCAGCGTTATCCCATTCACCCCAAAGCTACCTACCAGCGCGATATGACCAAAGAACCTGCCGATCCACTGGCAGTATATCTTAAACGTCTTGATAGTGAGAAGATTGATCGTGCGGTAGTAGTACACCCCGAACCCTACGGCGACGACCACGCACTTATTTTAGAAGCTCTCCGGCGCGAGCCAAAACGCTTGCGTGGCACGAGTCTTTTCTATCCTAACGACCCCAGCGCAGCCTCCAAACTCAAAGCATTGGTACAGCGTGAGCCACGCATCATAGCCACACGCTTCCATGCACACAGGGGTAAAGAAACCTACCTAAAGTCTTTTGCCGATACAGGTGTACGTGCTATCTGGAAGCAAGCCGCTGACTTGGGTTTGGTCATCGAACTCCACATCGGCCCCGACTATGCGGCACAGGCGGGGGCGGCTATTCGAGCATTTCCGGGCTGCAAAGTGCTGATAGACCATTTGGCCGAGCCACATTTGGGGTCGGCGGTGGAGTTTGCTGATGTACTGGATTTGGCACAACTCCCCAATGTTTACATGAAACTCTCAGGACTGGGACATTTTGCCAAAGACGAACCATTTTATGAAAGTGCGCTGCCGTTTACAAGTCGAGTAGTGAGAGAATTTGGGCCAGATAAAATAGTATGGGGAAGTGGCTCACCCATGATTGTAGATAAACATTTGATTAATTTTTCGGTAGCCGACCGCGCCAAAGTCAAAGGCGGCAATGTGCGTAAACTTTTGAATTGGAATTGATGAAAAATCTCAAAAAACGCCTTCAAAATGGCGAAACGCTACTCGGCTGCTGGCTCAACCTCGGTAGTGCGCTTACTGCTGAAATCGTAGGGCTATCGGGCTACGACTGGGTACTGATAGACCTCGAACATGGCGCAGGCAGCGAACGAGATACCCTGCCCCAAATCCAAGCCTTAGCCTCCACACCAGCGGGAGTAGTAGTACGGGTAGAAAGCCCCGAAATAGCCCGTATCCAGCGTGTACTCGATATGGGCGCAGAGGGCGTGATGTGTCCTAAAGTAAGTACTGCTGCCGATGCCCAAAAAGTAATCAGCGGTATTCATTATCCTCCTTTTGGCCATCGGGGCGTAGCCAAAATGGTAAGAGCTACGCAGTTTGCCCAAAATTTTCAGGCTTACTACGATACCACCCGCGACCATCTGCTGGGTATCGTCCAAATCGAAACCCTCGAAGCCTTGAATCACTTGGACAAAATCGCTGCTATCGAAGGGGCCGATGTGCTGTTTATTGGCCCTGCCGACTTGTCTATGGAAATGGGTATTTTTGGGCAGTTCGACCACCCGCGTTTCATAGAAGCCCTACGCGAAATCACCAATGCCGCCCAAAAAGCTGGTAAGGCTACGGGTATCTTGTTTTTCAATCCTGATGATTTCCCTAAATATCATGCGATGGGTATTCAGCTAATAGCCTGTGGGGCTGATGCTACTTTTGTAGGAGATGGGGCAAGGAATATGGTAGCAAGATTGAGGAAATTCTAAGTGCTTAGTTTTAAAAAACAAAAAAATGACCGACCCTTTATTGATTTTGTTGGTAGGTGTACTCATCGTAGTTGGTGGTATCATAGGTTTCAAACTTCACCCATTTTTAGCCTTGTTGCTGGGGGCGTTTGTGGTAGCACTGCTCACTCCTGCGATGGTCATTGAGCAGTTTGCGTTGGCCAAAGGCATGACATCGGCAGCAGCGGCAACGTTGGCCAAAAAAAGCGTAGGAGAGCGCATCGCTACCGAATTTGGCAACACTTGCGCCAAAGTAGGCATCTTGATTGCGATGGCGGCTATCATCGGCAAAAGTATGCTCGAAAGCGGTGCTGCCGAACGTATCATTCGCTCCATGCTGCAGCTATTGGGCATACCCAAAGCCCCCGTTGCCTTTTTGGTAAGTAGTTTTTTTATTGGTATTCCTGTTTTTTTCGATACCGTTATTTTCTTGATGATGCCCCTTGCCAAAGCCATGACGCTGCGTGTGGGCAAAAATTACCTACTTTTTGTGCTGTGTATCATGGCAGGGGCGGCCATGGCCAACTCGCTCGTACCGCCTGCACCGGGGCCGTTGTTTCTCATTGGCGAGATGCACATTCCGATCGGCTTGATGATGCTCATGGGTACGCTCGTAGGGCTATGTACCATTACGGCGGGCTACTTCTTTGCACGCTGGGCCAACCTCAAAATGCCCATACCGCTGCGCGATTCGCTTGATGCCAAACTCGACGACCTCAAAGCCATCTCCGAAAAAACCGACGATCAACTCCCTCCGTTGGGCTTATCACTATTGCCAATCTTACTGCCCATTATTTTCATTTGTACAGATACAGCCGTATCAAACTTGGTCAAAGTCGAAGATATACAGTCGTCTTTTTGGCAAGGCTTGGTGAGTTGTATTAAATTTTTTGGCGACAAAAACGTCGCCATCATCACAGGTGGTGCGGTCGCTTTATTGGTGCTGATGAAGCAAAAAAAAGCAGGAAAAGAGGGCTACGCGCCATTCGTTCAAAACGCCCTGTCGAGTGGAGGAGGTATCATTCTAATCACAGCAGCGGGTGGGGCGTTTGGGGGTATGCTCCAGCAAACAGGCATCAGTAGTCGTATCGCCGACCTGACACAATCCTACCAAATGGCCTTGATACCGATGGCGTTTTTTATTGCGGCAGTAGTACGCACAGCCCAAGGCTCGGCTACGGTGGCACTCATCACAGCCTCAGGGATTTTGTCGGGTATGGCTACGCAATCCAATCTACCCTTTCACCCTGTTTATTTGGGGCTGGCCATTGGCTGTGGTTCCAAACTTGTACCGTGGATGAACGACGCGGGCTTTTGGATAGTCTGCAAACTCAGCAACCTTACCGAAAAAGAAGCCCTCAAAACTATTTCACCGCTGTTGGTGGTGATGGGTTTTACGGGATTGGTCGTGATTATGATCGCAGCAAAATTATTTCCTTTAGTATAAAACATTGATAATTAAAATTTTATGCAAAAAATCGGATTCATTGGCTTAGGCATCATGGGCAAACCTATGGCCCTCAATTTACTGAAAGCAGGATACCCAGTAGCAGTTTTGAAAACCAGTGCCGCTGCCTCCGAACTCATCGAAGCGGGTGCTGAAGCATTTGATACCCCACAAGCCTTGGCGGCAGCCTCTGAGGTAGTGATCACGATGCTGCCCGACTCGCCCCAAGTAGAGCAGATTGTTTTGGGAGAAAATGGGGTGTTGGAAGGTATCAAGGCAGGGGCGTTGTTTATTGATATGTCCACGATTGCACCGGGAGTGGCCAAAAAAATCTATGAAATCCTCCAAACCAAAGATGTAGAAGCACTCGATGCTCCCGTGTCTGGTGGGCAAGTGGGGGCCGTAGCAGCATCTCTCTCTATCATGGTAGGGGGGAGCGTGGCGGCTTTTGAGCGGGCGTTGCCTTTGTTTCAGGTCATGGGTAAAAACATCGTGCATATCGGCGAAGCAGGCGCGGGACAAACCACTAAGGCCTGCAATCAACTCATTGTAGGTCAGACGATTCAGGCAGTAGCCGAAGCCTTTGCATTGGCCAAAAATGCCGGCGTGGACTTAGAAAAAATGAGGGAAGTACTACTCGGTGGTTTTGCTCAAAGTCGTATCCTTGACTTACATGGCAAACGCATGATTGACGGTAACTTTACCCCCGGCTTCAAAGTAAAACTCCACAAAAAAGATCTTGGTATAGCCCTTCAAACTGCCCAAGAATGTGGGGTGTCGTTGCGCGGTACAGCCTTGGTAGCGGCCCAAATGGACAAGGCATTGGAGGAGGGCAATGGCGAGTTGGATCATAGTTCACTCCTGTTGGTAGTGTAAAAAACTCAAAACAAATCTTTCGGCAGCTTTCCCTCGAAGCGACTTTTCACCATAAAACTCCTCCAACGGGGGTGGGGGCTTTTATTCCATGAAACGTAACCAATTCTTCAAAGTCGTAGCGGCTGGCTCGGCAGCAGTAGTGGCCGAGTCAAGGGGCGTTTTAGCCCAGCCCAGTTCGCCCAAAAAACTGCTCATGAAAGCAGGCTGCCAGTCGGGCGGGACTTCGCGTGAGAATCTTGAATTCAAGGCCCGCCACGGTATTTTCAATATTGACGGTGGTACGCCCAAAACCATACCGGGCAAAGGCTGGGACCTCGACGACTCGCTGGCCAAGCGCGAAGCTTGCGAAAAGTACGGTATCAGCCTCGATGCTTATCATTTTCCGCTCACCTCGGCAGGTATAGACCGCGTAGAATACCCCAATATCATGCTCGGCAAAAGCCCCGAACGCGACCGAGAAATCGAAATTTTGCAGCAAATGATCATGGTAGCGGGTAAAACAGGCCTAAAAGTACTCAATTACAACACGACGATACTGCCCGTATTGCGTACTGGCAAGACCATAGACCCACAACGCGGCAATGCCGAGTATAGCACTTGGAACTACGAGGAAGCCCTCCGCCAAAACAAACCCAAGACCATAGCCGGAGATGTATCGGTAGATCAAATCTTCGAGCGGATTACTTACATGCTCGACCGTCTGCTGCCTGTGGCCAAAGAGTACAAAGTCAAACTCGCCAACCACATCGCTGACCCTCCTACGCCCGTGGGCTATCGAGGTATTACGCGCTGGAATAGCCCCGATGTTTTCAAAGGCATACAGCGTTTTGCCAAACTGTACGATAGTCCTTATCACGGCTTCAATTTTTGCATCGGCTCTATTGCCGAAGGTCTCAAAGACCCTAAAACGGAGATTTTCCCCATCATCAAATGGGTAGGGGAGCGTAAGCAGATTTTCAACGTTCACCTGCGCAATATCAAAGGCGGCTGGAACAACTTCCAAGAGGTCTATCCCGACAATGGCGACATGAACTTCCTGCACGTAGTACGCGCCCTCCGCGACGTAGGCTACGACGGCATGGTCATGCCCGACCACGTACCGCACCACCACGACGAAGGCAGCACCCTCCAAGCCTTTGCGTTTGCATACGGCTACATCAAAGCCCTGCTACAAGCTGTGGAGGAGTAGGGTGAGGTAGAGTTCTGAAATGTAAATTGTACTTATTTAAAATTTCGTTGCAAAAATTTTGCATTGTAAATCATTGAAAATTAGAATATAAAACCTTGTAAATCACTTTAATATTGGTATAAAACGGCTTTTATGACCAGCCCCTACATCAAAGAAATACACATCACACCCATCGCGATAGTGGATCCGCCCCTGCTCAATGCTGCTGGGCTACATGCGCCCTACGCCCTGCGTACCATTGTCGAAATCATCACTCACGATGGTGTATCAGGCATCAGCGAAATCCCCGGCACGCGCGATACCGACTTGGCATTGGCCGAAGCACGGGAGTTGCTGCTGGGTAAAGATGTTTTCCAACTCAACGAAATACGGCATATTTTGACAACGCGTTTTGGCAACGAAAACCCCGCCGAACGTGGTAATAAGCCTTGGGACCAACGCAAGTTGGTACACATTTTTAGTGCCATAGAAGTAGCCTGTTTGGACATCATCGGCAAACTGACCAATCGTCCTGTTGTAGATTTGCTCGGAGGCAAAATGCGCGATGCCGTGCCGTATTCGGCCTATCTTTTTTACAAATACGAAGGAGCAGGCGGCGAACTGGGTTTTGAAATAGACCCACAAGCTACGGGCTGGGCAGCGGCACGCCAAGCAGCGGCCTTGACTCCCGCCCAAATCGTAGCGCAAGCCCAAGCTATGAGTAAAGCCTTTGGTTTTCAGTCTATCAAATTAAAGGGTGGGGTATTTGAGCCGGCACAAGAGGTAGCGGCCATGTTTGCCTTACGCGATGCCTTCGGCCCCGATGTACCGCTACGCATAGACCCCAATGCCCTCTGGAAGGTAGAAACGGCCATAAAGTACGGCAAACAGTTGGAGCCGATTTTGGAATATCTGGAAGACCCCGTGCGCGGCCAAGAAAACATGGCTACTGTACGCAAAGCTCTCCAAACACCGCTTGCTACCAATATGTGTACCACCTCGTTTGAAGATATACCCCGAAGTATTGCCATAGGGGCAGAAGACATCATCTTGAGCGACCACCACTTTTGGGGTGGTCTGCGCGCTTCGATGACACTCGCGGGCATCTGTCAAACTTTCGGGCGGGGGCTTTCGATGCACTCCAACAGCCACCTCGGCATTTCGCTGGCAGCTATGACCCACCTTGGGGCTGCTTTGCCTACCTTACCCTACGCCCTCGATACCCACTATCCTTGGCAGTCAGATGAGGTAATCGTAGGTGGACGATTGACGTTTGAAGAAGGAAAGGTAGCCGTCCCTTCTGGCCCAGGGCTGGGGGTCGAACTCGACCGTGTAGCCTTGGCCCAACTCCACCAAAACTACCTACACTGCGGCCTCACCCACCGCGACGACGAGATAGAAATGCAAAAGGTAATACCCGGCTGGAAGTTTCAGGCTACAAGGTGGTGAGTCAAAAAATAGTTGATGTATTCACTTCCAAAAACCTCCAATTTCCCTTATTTGCACAAAAAAACCATATATGACCTGGAATCTCAACAACAAAGTAGCTTTGGTAACGGGTGGTACCAAAGGCATAGGCAAGGCTATTGTGGCCGAATTTCTGGCATTGGGTGCTACCGTAATAGCCGTAGCACGTAGTGCGTCGGGGATTGAAGATGAATTTAACACCCCTCATTTGAAATTTATTTCGGCAGATTTAAGCACCAAAGAAGGCATCTCCCAAGTAGTATCCTCCCTCGACAGACTCGACATTTTGGTCAATAACGTAGGCATGAACATTCGCAAAAAAATCATAGACTTTGAGGAAGGGGATTTTGAGCGTATCGTACATACCAATCTTTTTTCGGCCTACGAACTCACCCGCCAATGCTATCCCTTGCTCAAAGCCTCCAAAGGCAACGTCGTGTCGGTGGCATCGGTGTCGGGGCTTACGCACATTCGGTCGGGGGTGATTTATGGCATGACCAAAGCCGCCTTGATACAGTTCACGCGCAACATCGCCATCGAATGGGCTCCCGACAGTATCCGACTCAATGCCGTAGCTCCGTGGTACATTCATACACCACTCACAGAGCCTGTACTGGGCAATCCTGACTTTTTGGCCGAAGTCATCTCGCGGACTCCGCTGAAGCGCATTGGACAGCCCGAAGAGGTAGCGGCTGCTGTTGCTTTTTTGGCCATGGAAAAAGCCTCCTACATCACGGGGCAGACTATCGCCGTGGACGGGGGCTTTATGGTAAGCGGATTTTGAGCATTTTGTCAAAACCTACTGCTTTCAAATCTTGAGACAACGCCTGCTCTTGGGCTGCTGTGAGGTTTTGGAGGGGAAGGCGGCACGGCCCCAAATCATAGCCAAGCCAGCGCATGATGCTCCGCTGCGAAGGTATGAGCGGGTATTGGAGCAATACCCGCACTATTTGAGCCAAAGGATTCATCAAGGCTTGGGCTTGGGGGAGGTTTCCCTCATCGAAAGCGGCTACCACTTCTCTAAACTGCGGTGCAGCAAAATTGTAGGTACTTCCGATAGCTCCCCGACTACCGATGCTCAAGGCAGGCAGGAGCATCTCGTCGTGGCCATAGAGAAACTCATAACGACTGCCAAACTCCACTAAACAGGCTTGGTATTCCCATAGGGTGTAAGCTGTAAACTTGATGCCTTGTAGGTTGGGGATTTTGTGCTGGGCTATTTTCAAAAATCGCAGTAAATCCACCTGTATCCCCGTTACCGACGGTATGTGATAATAATAAAAAGGCAGTTGGGGAGCTGCCTCAGCTATTTGCGCCATACAATCCACCAGATTTTCGACTGATGAAGGCTTGAAATAAAATGCCGCTACCGCAGAGGCTGCATCAGCTCCGATGAGGTGGGCGTGCTGCATAAGCGCGCGCGCTTCGGCGATGCTGCTGTGGCCTACGTGTACCCAAATCTTGAGTCGCTTTTGGGCCGCTTGTACGAAGGCTTCGGCTATGGCCATACGCTCCGCGATGGTCAGACTGGGGCCTTCACCGTTGGTGCCACAGACAAATGCCCCCGTGAGGCCGTCGGCGATGAGTTTTTCGACCAATACCGGAATCAAGTCCAGATGTACGCTGCCGTCGGTACGAAATGGTGTAAAAGGTGCAGCAAAAAGATTGAAGGAGGAAGAGATAGGGTTTTGCATGAATTTGAAAATTAATGACTTTCATCATGATTGATGATTTGCGTTTGCAACGCGAATCTGTGGGAGTTTGCGTTTCAAACGCAAACTATCAGTGAGTTAGGAATGAAAATAAATTTGGTAAATAACTTGACGATTGATGATGCGTGTTTCAAACGCAAACTATCAGAGAATTAATGACTTTCATCACAGCATCGGTAGCACCGCGATTGTTTTGAATGTATTGACGACAAATCTGGGACTTCCGATTCTTAAGTTTTTCATTTTGATAAACCTCTCCAAAGGCATTTTCAAAATCTGACGTAGAGCCAATGGCCACGGTCCCTCCCAGTGCCAATAAATCATGCGCTTCTTGGAATTTGGTAAAATGGGGTTTTCCAAAAAAAATAGGCATTCCGAAAACTGCCGGTTCGAGGATATTGTGGAGGCCATCGCCAAATGCCCCTCCGATATACGCAAAATCGGCATAACGATACACCGACGAAAGCATTCCGACAGTATCCAAAAAAAGAAAACGAGTATTTTGGAGTAAAAGGGTAGGGTAGGAGGGCGACAGAGAGGTATAGCGAATGGTATTTCCCAACTGATGTTCCCATTTTGTCATTTGTTCCTGATTGATTTCGTGCGGGGCAATGATGACTTTGAGTGGTTGAGACCATATTTGCAAAAAAGGAACCAACACAGCCATATCGTCGGGCCATGCAGAGCCTATGACAAGCAAAGGCTGCTTGTTTTTGAAGATTTCAATCAATGGGTACGCTTGTGCTTGCGCTGCGATTTGTGCCACTCGGTCGAGGCGAGTGTCGCCGGCTACGGTGGTCGAATGGTAGCCTACCGAGGCTAAGAGGGCTTGCGAAGTTTCGTTTTGTACCACAATATGCTCAAAACAAAAGAGTATCTGTCGAAAAAAGCCTCCGTACCATTGGAAAAAGAGTTGTTGAGGTCGAAAAATCGCCGAAAACAAAACCGTCGGGATTTGTCGCTGATGAAGTTGGTGGAGGTAATTGTACCAAAACTCATACTTCACAAACAGGGCTAAATCGGGCTGAATCGTATTCAAGAATGACTTTGCATTGGCGGCAGTATCAACGGGCAAATACCCTACTGTGTCCACTTGGTCGTAGTTTTTGCGAAGTTCATAGCCCGAAGGCGAAAAAAAAGTCAGTACCAAAAAAGCGTTGGGGTATTGCTGGCGTATTTTTTCGAGTACTGGCCGTCCCTGCTCAAACTCCCCCAACGATGCCACATGGCACCAAATCGTCAGTTTCTTTTCTCTTTTTTGTTGGGCAATCTGATGAAGCCATTGCTTACTTTGGTTTTGGCCGGCTACCCAACGACGGGTTTTGGGGTCAAAAAGCCCCACCAATCGAACCAAAAACCACAAAAAAGTAATGATGAGATTGTACAGACTATCGAACATTTTGAAACTGACTGATGTTACCTCCCTAACAATATTTTCATTTAAACATGAACTGGCATACACTTACCCAAATCGAGCAACTCGAACAAATCAAACAAGAATCTCAACAATATCCTATTTTAATTTTCAAACACAGCACCCGCTGCTCCATCAGTGCGGCAGCGTTGGGGCGTTTTGAGCGTAACTGGAAGCATGAGGCCGTAGGCGATTTGAAGCCCTATTTTTTGGATTTGATAGCTTATAGAAATATCTCCAACGCTATCGCCGAAATGTATGACGTAGTACACGAATCCCCACAAGTTTTACTGATTCATCAAGGACAATGCGTTTATGATACCTCTCATTTTGATATATCGTTTGAGGCTCTATCAAAACAGCTAAATGCACTAAATATGGTGAGTGAGTCAAAATAAATACTGTGAATCCTGTCTTTTATTTCAAAAAATCCCTTACAGCTTGTTGGCGCGTGGCTACGTGCTGCTTGAGTACTCCCACTGCATTCGTAAAAGCCGCGACGTTGGTCAAATTGGTGTATGGAGCTACTTCTTTTTCGGTGCCATTGACAAAGGGCGTAATCATGGCGGTGTAACGGTCGAAAAGTTCGTTCATTTTGCTTACGGTAAATACATTTTCGGCAAAATCCCTCACATTTTGCTTGTATTGGGCATAGTACACCGGGTCTTGAGCGATGTTTCGGATAAGCGGCCAGTTGCTCCCTACTTCGGTCATAGCCAACGACACTACCCCACGCCCCATGCCCCCAGAGCTGGTCATTGACATATTGTGATCCCAAGGTATCCAAGTAAGTTGGTGGGTCGGGTGGTTGTAGAGATAGTAGTTGTGAGCTATCGCCCCGTAAGAATCCCAATTGACGATCGTATTGTTGATAGCCAAATATTTCAGATAATTTCCTACGTTGAAAGTTTTCTCCAAATTGGTGCGCCATTGGGCAGGATTGGTAGTTCGAAGGGGGGCATTGAGTGCTCCAATGAAGGCTTGCACATCGCTATAGTCGGGTGTGGTTTCATTGTTTTTTTTCTCAAACTGGGCTTGGTTGAACGACACCAAATTGGACTCTGGCTTATAAATGTTCCCTTTATTGTCGCCAAACTGTGTTTTGACCATCGTATCGTCTATGACCTCTACCATGGTATAAACTCCACAGTATTTTTTGCCTTCGCCAAAGTCAATGTAAATTTTATAAAAAGCCGTTTGGGCGGCTGCCACGCCTCCCATTCTGAAAATATCGGCTACGACTTTTTCGCGTATGAGCGAGTTGTCTGAAAATGCCGGCGACATCGAAAACTCCCTAAAG
>JBKBKL010000043.1:0-27789 GCA_046294665.1 Runella sp. | reverse complement strand
CTGCCGAGCCACAAGCTACCCCCCAGCGAAGCATCTCTCCGTAGGGGAGTGATTGCGCCAATGCCCACGTCATACCTGCCACCATGCTATCGCCTGCGCCGACGGTACTGCGTTTTTGAACCGGTGGGGCGGGGATATGCTCACACAAGTCGTTTGTAACCAAAATCGCTCCTTTGGGGCCGAGCGATACTACCACCACCTCACACTTGCCTTCACCGATGAGGCTACGGGCGGCCTCGTCCACATCGTCTATTTCGAGGCTTTTGGCTCCTACGAGGGCTTCAAGTTCGCCGATGTTGGGTTTGAGCAAAAATACCCCTTCATCGCAAGCTGCTTGGAGGGGCCTGCCAGAAGTATCGAGAATCAAGCGCGCATTGATTTGGTGGGCTATGGCAGCTACTTTTTCATAAAAATCTTCCGACATATCAGGTGGCAAACTACCACTGGCTACGACATAATCGGCTTTTGAATGGCTGAGGGCTTCAAAAATCGCCTCTTTTTCATCAGCAGTCAGCACGGCACCGGGCATTCCGAAACGAAACTGGGAGTTGGAGGAGGTTTCAGTAACGATGAAGTTCTCCCGCGTCCATGCTTGCGTAGGTACTACGTGGGTATCAATATTTTCTTGATGCAGCAAATCCTGCAACAGTTGCCCCGAAGGCCCACCGGCTACGAAAAGGGCTGTGCTATTGGCTCCCAGTCGCTTGAGGGCTTTGGATACATTGATACCACCGCCTCCCGCATCGAAGCGGGGCGCGGCACAGCGGAGTTTTTGTTCGGGCACAAACCGCTCTACGGTCGTGCTTTTGTCCACGGCAGGGTTGGCCGTCAAGGTGATGATTTTCATGGCTTTATGAAGGTTTTGTTCCAGTTTTCGATAGTGGCCAAGATGTCGTTGGTACCTGTTTTTGACACCGAGGAGGTTACGAAAATGGGCGGGAGTTCTTCCCAAGTTTCGAGAAGTTTTTGCTGATACGCTTCCAAATGTTTTTGGATAAGCGTAGCGTTGAGTTTGTCAGATTTGGTGAAAACTATCGCAAACGGCAGGCCACTTACCCCCAACTTTTCCATAAACTCCAAGTCTATTTTTTGGGGTTCGATGCGCAAATCTACCAGTACGAAGATATTGACTAAGTTGGGGCGGAGCATGAGGTAATCGTCTATCATCTTGGCCCATTGCTGGCGGCTCGTCTGCGACACTTTGGCGTAGCCGTAGCCGGGCAAATCTACCAAATACCAGTCATCATTGATGAGGAAATGATTGATTACCTGTGTTTTACCGGGCTTGGAGGAAGTTTTGGCCAAGTCGTTGCGGCCAGTGAGGGCGTTGATGAGCGAGGATTTGCCCACGTTCGACCTCCCGATAAAAGCATACTCTGGCCGCTGTGGTGGCGGGCACTGCTGCCACTGCGACGAACTCTTGACAAAGACGGCATTTTTGATTTTCATACCACAAAGGTACGAAGAAAGGAGAAGTTGTGTTTGATTATAAAAAGATGGTATAGGGCTACCTACTCAGTAATGCACATGAAATTTCAATTGGCCTTTGGTTACACCCCGATAGCGCGAGGCTCTGCCTTGTGATAAATATTTCAAGGCTTCAAGCCGTTTTAGATTGTAAGTATAGCACCTACGGTGCAGCGTACCAAGAGGATATATTGAAGCCTACCGATAGTCAACTCCTAACGGAGTAAAATAAAATCTCAGCAGGGAAATGAAATCTTTAATTTAGAAATGAACCCCCCGATAGCGCGAGGCCCCCGATAGCGCGAGGCTCTGCCTTGTGATAAATATTTCAAGGCTTCAAGCCGTTTTAGATTGCAGTATAGCACCTACGGTGCAGTAAAGAAGATATTTTCACAAGCCTACCGATATTCAACCCCTAACGGGGTAAAATACTACTACACCGATAGTTTGAGTAACCCTCAACATTTTTTTCGTAATCCTTTCGCAGAAGCGTAATATCAAATAAGACAATCCTTTGGCTCATTTCAGAAGAAGCCACTGCCTCACCCAATGCTTCTTACATTCCTTTCAATTCCGCTACTACTTTCGTAATCGAATCTTTGGCATCGCCGAAGAGCATGAGGCAGTTGGGATAGTAGAAAAGCTCGTTGTCTATACCTGCATAGCCTGCCGCCATGGAGCGTTTGCTGACGATGACCGTCTTGGCTTTGTCGGCATTGAGGATAGGCATACCATAGATTGGGCTGGCGGGATTGTGGCGGGCGGCAGGGTTTACTACGTCGTTGGCCCCTACGACAAACACCACATCGGTCGTAGCAAACTGGTCGTTGATTTCTTCCATTTCGACAAGTTTATCGTAGGCCACATTCGATTCGGCCAAGAGTACGTTCATGTGGCCGGGCATACGACCAGCTACGGGGTGAATGGCGTATTTTACTTCTACGCCTCTCTCTTCGAGTAAGGCTTCGAGTTCGTGAATGACGTGCTGTGCTTGGGCTACGGCCAAACCATAACCCGGCACGACGATGACTTTTTGGGCATAATTCATCAAGATAGCGACATCAGAAGGCGTACTGCTTTTGACAGCCCCTCCCGTAGCTACACTACCGCCAGCGGCAGCAGCAGCACTCCCGCCCCCAAACGACCCAAAGATGACGTTGGTCAGGGAGCGATTCATGGCGTTGCACATCAAAATCGTAAGTAGAGTACCTGCCGAGCCTACCAAAATACCTCCTGTGAGCATCACTTGATTATCGTACAAAAAGCCCCCAAAAGCCGCTGCTACTCCCGTGAAAGAGTTGAGCAACGAAATCACGACAGGCATATCAGCCCCACCAATAGGCAATACAAACAGCACCCCGTATAACAGCGATAGTACAAAAATGACATAAAATAAAGAAGCTGATGGCTGAACCAACGCCAAATAAATACTCAAACCTACGATACTAATCAACAACACCAGCGTAAGGATATTTTGGGCAGGCAGACGGAACGTCTTTTTCATGATTTCCTGCAACTTGGCATAAGCGATGATACTCCCCGAAAACGAAATACTCCCTATCACCAAACCCGCCACAATCGTAAGAATAGTGGCCGCTGAACTGTCAGCCCCCAAATGCCCAAACTCCACCAACGAAATCAAGGCGGCGCAAGCCCCTCCCATGCCATTGAAAAGACTGACCATTTGGGGCATGGCGGTCATTTTTACTTTTTTGGCCGACACCCAACCGAGTACTGTCCCTATGGCGATGGCGGCAAAAATCCATACAAAATTGCCAATAGGCTGACCAGCTTCGTTTTTGTGTAGAAATATCGTCCCCAAAATAGCAAGCGTCATACCTGCTGCCGCTAAAAAATTTCCTTGACGTGCGGTTTTGGGGCCGGAAAGCATTTTCAGACCTACTATAAAACTCACCGAAGCGATGAGATAAACCAAATAAAGCCAATATTGTTGTTGCATATTTTCAGAAAGTTCTGTTTAAAAATCAACTAAAAGTCCCTACTTTTTCTTTTTGAACATCTCCAACATACGGTCTGTAACCACAAAACCACCGAAGACATTGAGCGTACCAAGTATAACAGCCAAAAAGCCCAAAATCAGGGCCAGCCAGTTGCCTTCTTCGGCATGACCCATGACGATAATCGCCCCGATGATTACGACCCCGTGTATGGCATTGGCTCCCGACATGAGAGGTGTGTGTAGTGCCGAGGGTACTTTGGAGATGACCTCAATCCCCACAAAAATCGAAAGAATGAGAATGTAGATGAGTTGGATATGTTGGCCGATGAAGCTGATGATTGATTCCATAGATTTGTATTGTCAAATGTGGTCAGGGATAGTCAATGACTGTGGGGATTATGGGGCAAGAATGGATTTGGTAAAGGCGTGGACGATTTGGCCTTGGTGCGTTATCAAGCAACCTTTCGTGATTTCCTCTTCCATTTCCCACTTGAAGCCGTCTTTAGTGGCCAAGTGCAGCAGCAGCGTGCTAATGTTTTTGGCGTATAAATCGCTGGCGTTGGAGGCGAGCATGGCAGGCAGGTTGGACTCGCCTATGATGGTTACACCATGTTTCACTACTGTTTGGTTGGCTTTGCTCAAAGCGCAGTTGCCGCCCGATTCTACGGCCATATCCACTATCACCGACCCTGTTTTCATGGTTTTTACCATTTCTTCAGTTACGAGAATCGGGGCTTTTTTGCCCATCACGAGGGCTGTGGTGATGACCAAATCAGCCTCTTTGATGCGTTGTTTGATGAGGTCTTGTTGTTTTTGGAGAAACTCAGCCGATACTTCTTTGGCATAGCCGCCTTCTGACTTGTTGGCTTCCATGCCCTCAACCGTCAGGAATTTCCCCCCCAGCGATTCTACCTGCTCTTTGGTTTCGGGGCGCACGTCGGTGACTTCTACTACTGCTCCGAGGCGTTTGGCGGTAGCTATGGCTTGCAAACCAGCCACCCCCGCCCCAAAAATCAATACTTTGGAAGGTTTGATAGTGCCGGCAGCCGTCATCATCAACGGGAAGATTTTGGTCATGGCATTGGCTCCGAGCAAAACCGCCTTGTAGCCCGCCAAATTGGCCTGTGAGCTAAGTGCGTCCATACTTTGGGCTTTGGTGGTGCGCGGTACAGCGTCCATACTGAAGGCCGAAATTTTCTTGGCATTGAGGGCTTGAACCAATTGGGGCTGCGTGTAGGCATACAAAAACGAAATCACGGCAGCACCGTCGCGCATCATGGCCACTTCGTCGAGTGTGGGGGCATTGACTTTCAGAATGATGTCTGCATCGGCCAGAAGTGTCTTTTTGTCGGTGATGATTTCTGCCCCTGCTTGGCTATATACCTCGTCGAGTAGGGAAGAATCTTCGCCTGCCCCACTTTCTACTGCGCAGCTAAACCCTGCTTTGAGAAGATTTTTGACGACATCGGGTGTGAGTGAAACCCGCCGCTCAAAGGGCTTGGTTTCTTTCAAAACAGCTATTTTCAAGGTCAAGAAGTTTGGTTGATAAGAATTGCTCGGCAAATTATAAGACAAAATTTATATAAACAACCCTAATCCGAGTGAATACACTGTAAACTAATGGATAAAATACTCATAGCACTCACGGAACTCACAGAAATACACAGAACAATTCCGTGAAATTCTGTGGTTGCTGTGAGCAAAAAAACGTAGTAACTTAGTTTACAATGGAGTGAATGGTTTTCGACTTTATGTTATGCGTGAAGGACTTATTCCTCTCCATTTATAAGAAAAATACTAATTTTACTTTTCCTTAAAATATCCACCAATGTTGCGGAACTACTTTTACCAAAAACTATTTTTCCTTTTTCTACTTATTTCCCATCAAAATTTTGCCCAATCACTTAAAATACGAGTTTACGACCCAACACGTACTCCACTTTTTGGGGCAACAGTCTTGGTAAAGTCTTCGGCAGACAGCACTAAAAGTTGGGGGGTAATCACCGATACTACTGGCATGGCTACCTTCAGAATTCCGTATGGAAATTTTAACGTACAAGTCAGTTCGACCGGCTACCAAACCCAACGCAAAAGTATCAGGTTTTCAGCCTCTGCCTCTTCGATTGATGTTATACTCAAGGAAGACATCAATGCGCTGGCCGAAGTAACGATTCGAGGCCAAAAACCACTCGTCCGGCAAGAAGACGACAAAACCATCGTAGATCCCGAACCCCTCGCTGCTACCAGCACCAACGCTTACGAAATCATGGAAAAAACGCCGGGCTTGTTTCTCGACCAAGACGGCAATATTTATCTAAGCAGTACTACACCCGCTACGATTTTCATCAATGGGCGCGAGCAAAAAATGAGTGCTGCCGACATTGCTTCTATTCTGAAAAGTCTGCCGCCCAATAGCATCGAAAAAATCGAGATTTTGCGTACTCCTTCGGCTAAATACGATGCTTCGGGTAGTGGCGGAGTGGTCAATGTGATTTTGAAAAAAGGCGTAAAAATCGGCCTGACGGGTAGCCTCAACGCCGGTCTGAATCAAGGACGCTACGGGGCGCAATTTGTGGGAGTCAATCTGACCAACGTAAACGGGGGGAGAACGTTGTATTTCAATTTTAACTACAATCGCCGCAACACCTACGACAGCCTCTGGTCGGTGCGCGACGTTACGTCGGAATTTATATTGGCGCAGCGTGCCTACACCATTACGCCCTCACAGTCGGTGTACGTGGGCTTTGGAGTAGGGAGGGAGTTGTCCAAAAAAATAGAAATCAGTACCGACAGCCGCCTTAGCTACAATCCTTACACCAATACGACCACCAACCTCAACACCCAAACCAAAGGCAGTCAAATCGTAGGCATCAGCACCAATACCGTAGCCAATGCCGCCTATTCGATTTCGGGTGAGCAGAGCGTTTCGGGCAAATTCAAAATAGACACGCTCGGCTCCGAGCTGACGGCCGATTTGTCTTACAATTTTTTTGCACGCCATACTGACCAATCTCTCTCTACTGTTTTTAGCCAGCCACAAATGTTGGCATTGGCAGGTATCGGCGACCTCGACAATGAGCGTCATTCGGGGGCGTTGCAGATTGATTTGAAATACAAACTCCAATACAAAATCACCCTCGAAACAGGCACTAAAGTCAGCCTTCAACGCTTCGAGAGCGACGTACAGTATTTTGACCAAAAAGAGCAGCAACTTGTGGCCGATACTCGCCGTACCAATCGCTACAACTTCCGCGAAAATATCAATGCTTTGTACCTACAAGCCTCACGGCCTTTTGGCCAGTACTTGCTCAAAATGGGCATAAGGCTCGAAAATACCAACATGGTAGGTCAGCAGGTGATTCCTACTCCGTCGGCGTTTGAGATACATCGTACCGATTTGTTTCCTTACCTGTATTTGAGCAGAAAAGTAGCCAAAATAGCGGGCTACGAACTACGCGGTTTTTTGATTGGGCAGCGTTCGATTACGCGCCCTGTGTATGAATACTTGAACCCGGGCATCAGAATCATTGACCAGTTTTTGTACGAAACTGGCAACCCTACGCTCAAGCCACAGTTTACCCAAACGTATGAAGCTAATATCAGCTTCGACGAGCGTCCGATTTTTGCCATAGGACGCAATTTTACCCAAGATATTTTTACGAATGTCGTCTATCAAGACCGCGAAAACCCTGCCGTTACGTTTCGTACTTATGATAATCTTGGCACCAACCGTGAAACCTATTTCCGTATTTTGGGGGCAATCCCTCCCGGCAAACGTTACTTTTTTGTGGTAGGGGCGCAGTACAATCTCAACGACTACACAGGAATCTACGAAAATACACCTCTCAACTTCCGTCGGGGTAGCTGGCGATTGTTTACATTTCAGCAACTCAAGTTGGACAGCCGCTCTACGCTCAATCTCAACGGCTTTTTGTATGCCAATGGTCAGTTGCAGTTTTATGAACTCAACAACTTTGGGGCTTTGAATCTTAGCCTCAACCGTCATTTTCTCAATCGGAAGCTCACCCTAACCGCCAACGTAGCCGATGTATTTTTTACACTACCCAATGAGTTTAGGCTGGCGCAAGGTTCGATTGTGGCACGTGGCCGGCGGCAGTCTGACACACGCCGTGTAGGTATCAATCTCCGCTATAATTTCGGTCTTCGCAAGCGTGAGGAGCGAACCAATCCGTTCAAGTTTGAGGGAGAGCAGTAGTAAGCGGGTGAAAAATGCAAAGTGCTGGCTTTTGAACTGAAATTGACTAAGGGGCTACCCTCTCAAAACGTGCCAAAGGAGCCATTCGGGCGCGATTGAGCGATAGTGTCTTATCTTTGAGCGAATAGCTGTCAGTAGTTTCAAAAACTTTCCCTAATTCAGCTTCTATACTCATATCGGGGCAAGCCATAAGGGTAGCGGCCATTTTGGAGAATCGGATACGATTGCCTACTCCCAGTTCGTAGTTACCCATCATGTTGTTGCAGCCTCCATTGGCACTTACACGTGCATTTTTGGTAAAAAGCATCAAAAATGGTTCTTTCGTCAAATTGGCAGGTAGAGGCTTTCCTCTAAGTTCTACCAATTTCCACTGCGTATCAAATATAGACTCACCTACTTTTTTTAGTACATACTTATCGGCCAATGCTCCTGTGATTTTTTTGCCTTCGGTATCCAGTTGAGTCAGGGTATTTTCGCCTACAAAAAATTGGTTGGGTGCGTCTTTTACACCCTCTAAACGTATGGTATTGCCAGCCGTATTCCAATTGAAAGTACTATCCTCCTGAAAAACCTTATCACCTTTGCCTTGATAGTGCTTGAAAATGGAGTACTTTTTGTCTTTTTGTAGAACCACCACGGTTTGAAGGGCATCACAGTCGGCACAGGGCAACGAACCATCATAGACTCCAGCCCAGTCGAGAGAGTTGGCACTGTTGTCGGCAGTAGCAGTAGCCGAGGAGGTGGCTGATTTTTTACAATTACTGCTCATAAAACCCAGCATCAATAGCACCATGAGTGCAAGAGAATTTTTCATACTTGTAGCATCAAATAGTTACAAAATATATTGACTCAAATCGCGATTTTTGACCAAGCCTGACAGACGCTCTTGTACTAATTCTCGCGTTACGACTATGTGGGCATTGGATCCGATGACATCAGGAATATCAAACATAAAATCATTGAGTAAGGTACTCATCACCGTTTGGAGGCGGCGCGCCCCGATGTTTTCTACTTCGGCATTGATGGTAAAGGCAATTTTGGCAATCTCGCGCAAAGCATCGTCTTGGAATGTAAGTTCTACACCTTCGGCTTGCATCATGGCATGGTATTGGCGGGTAAGGGAGTTACGAGGTTCTTTGAGGATTTTGTAGAAATCGTCTTCGGTGAGGCTTTGAAGTTCTACCCGAATCGGAAAACGTCCTTGTAGCTCTGGAATTAGGTCGGAGGGCTTCGATACATGAAATGCGCCCGCTGCTACAAACAGCACATGGTCGGTTTTGATAGGGCCGTATTTGGTATTGACCGTAGAACCTTCTACAATAGGCAGCAAATCGCGCTGTACACCTTCGCGGCTTACGTCAGGGCCGCCGCCTTTACCGTTGGCACTGGCTATTTTGTCAATCTCATCTATAAAAATAATCCCCAAATCCTCAGCTTTCCGAATAGCTTCCTCCTTTACTTCGTCCATGTCTATGAGTTTGGCGGCTTCTTCTTCGAGCAGTACTTTGCGGGCATCGGCTATACTCATTTTACGTTTTTTAGCACGACGCGGCATCATATTGCCGAGCATTTCTTGGATATTCAGCATCGAAACGTCATCTATTGGACCACCCATCACCCCGATATTGGGTGCTGCCGACGACTGCAAATCAATCTCAATCTTGCGGTTGTCGAGTTCGCCCAGTTTGAGCTTTTCTCTAAACCTCGCACGCGTGCGTTCGTTGAGTTCTTGGTCGGCCATAGAAGCGACGGGTGGAGGAGGGGAGGGAGGGGTATCGGTATCATCTACAATTTCAAAGCCCATACTGGGCCTATTGTTGGCGTTAGTATTGCTGCTATTATTGCCATAAAGAGGAGGAATGAGTACATCAAGGATAATGTCTTCGACGATTTCTTGGGCTTTCTGTTTTACTTCCTCTTTTTTGGCAGTTTTGACCATATTGACCGACTGCTCCACCAAATCGCGCACCATGCTTTCTACATCGCGACCTACGTAGCCTACTTCTGTAAACTTGGAGGCTTCGACTTTGACAAAGGGGGCATCGGCAATTTTGGCCAACCTCCGTGCGATTTCGGTCTTGCCTACACCGGTAGCACCAATCATCAAGATATTGTTCGGAATGATTTCTTTTTGCATTTCGAGGGTGCTGTTCATGCGCCGCCAGCGATTGCGTAGGGCTATGGCTACATTGCGTTTGGCATCGTGCTGGCCGATGATATATTTGTCGAGTTCGGCAACAATCTCGCGAGGAGTGAGTTTATCTAAGTGTGCAGACATATTGAATGAATGAAGTTTTACTTGGGATAGGGCAAGCTACTATTTTTTCGCAAAACAAGTACAGAAACGTTGGCAAATTCAAATTTGAACTCTACTTTTGTAAAAATTTGATAAAATTACATCAAAAATGAAACGTAACATTTTAAGAATAAGCACTTTAATTCTTTTGGTTTCTTTGGCTTCGTGCAAATACCAGAAAAGTAACAAGATTGATCAGCCCGACGTTCGCGCTGGCGATGAATATGTGTATGGTGTTCACCCAGATTCGGCAGCCGCACAAACCAAAAATAAGTATGCCGCCAAACCTGAACTCGAAAATCGTACCAATGCCATTCGTGAGAAAATGTTTGGTGGAGGTGCTATCAACCAAGGCAACTAACTCTCTAAGCGTATTAAAAATAATAACCGCAAGCGACGTTTTTTCTAAAGCGTCGCTTGTTTTGTTTTCCTTATGTAACTCTCAAACCTTTCGACAATGAAAAAGTTTTGTTTTTCAATATTATTGTGTGTAGCAACGCTGACTCTCCATGCTCAAACCTCCGACGAGGCGGCTGTCAAACGCACTATCGAGCAGTTTTTCGACGGTATGCGCCGAGCTGACTCTTCGCTGGTGCGTTCTACGCTTTTGGAAGGCGCACATTTGGAGTCTATCGTCAAAAACCCTGAAGGTCAGGTAAGTGTACGAACCGATAGCTTCGAGGGCTTCCTCAAACGAGTAGCTTCGGCTCCAGCAGGTGAGCTGGACGAACGCCTCAGCCGCATTGAGGTACGCCATGACGGCGATTTGGCCACGGCTTGGACTCCCTATCAATTTTTCTACAAAGGAGCTTTCAGCCATTGTGGATTTAATTCGTTTCGACTCATCAGAACCCCGCAAGGCTGGAAGATTTGGAGCGTGATAGACACCCGTCGAAAAGATAATTGTGAGTAAAAATTATGCGTTACGTTGGCGAAATCACTACAACCGATACCTATAAAATCGGACTCTATGCTTGGAACGGTAAGTTTATCGTGAAAGTAGAAGCAGGAAATTATGAACAAACCTACAAAATCAGCGAGATAGATTTCAGTGGGAGCGAAGCAGATATTCGCGCTTTGTTTGCCGATGAGGCATTTCTAAAAACTATTTTGGAACGTTTTGGCCAAATGCACCGTGATTTTATGCAAGTAGTGCAAAGATTCGACGATAACTCTTTTGAGCAGTTATGACTTTTGAAGAATACTTAAAAAGCAAAAAGATAGACGTGTTGGCATTTAGCCGACATGAAGCAGAGCGTTTTGAAGAATGGAAAACGCTTTTTGAACAAATACACCCCGAGAGTTTCACGGCTCAGAAAAAATTTTTGCTAAACGATACCCGACGCAAGTACCTTTTGAAGGAGGTGTCCGATAAGTCAAGTCAGCCTCTTTGATATTGAGATAGCTACAAGGGTGGCTTAAAGCCTTGAAATAGTTAGCACGAGTAGCATGGCAAACCGTCAGAGTTTCGCGCTATCTGGAGTTGTACCTTACCCCATGAGGGGTTATATATCGGTAGGATAAAAAACATCATGTCCACGTTGCACCGTAGGTGCTAAACAGGATCCAAAACTAAACAACACCTTACGCTATCGGGGAAAAGATTTGACAAATTACGCTCAAACTTTGTCAAAGTCAGCATTATCCCTGCAATACCTCCTCCGAAATGCCGACCATAGAAAAACCGCCGTCGTGGAAGATATTTTGCATCGTAATCATACGCGTATAGTCTGAAAAAAGCGTAACGACGAAGTTGGCGCAGTCGTCGGCGGAGGCGTTGCCGAGGGGCGCCATTTTTTCGGCAAAATCATAAAATTTCTCAAAGCCACCGATGCCACTTCCTGCCGTCGTTTTGGTAGGCGACTGCGACACGGTATTTACTCGTACTTTTTTGAGCTTACCGTAGCGATAGCCATAACTACGCGCTATGGACTCCAACATCGCCTTGGCTTCTGCCATATCGGTATAAAAAGGAAAAGTACGCTGGGCAGCCATGTACGACAACGCCACCACACTGCCCCATTCGTTGATAGCGTCCATTTTTTCGGCTACTTGCAAAAACTTATGAAACGACAAGGCCGACACATCTACACTTTTCAGAAACCATTCATAGTTCAAATCTCCATACGAGCGGCCTTTGCGAATATTGGGCGACATACCGATAGAGTGTAGCACAAAGTCCACTTTGCCACCCAGTATGTCCATAGATTTGGCGTATAGATTCTCTATTTCTTGTACTACCGTAGCATCGGCAGGAATGATTTCGGCCTCACAGGCTTCGGAGAGTTTTTTGATTTCGCCCATACGCATCGCGATGGGCGCATTGGTCAGCGTGAAAGTCGCACCTTCGGCTTTGGCTTTCATTGCTACTTTCCATGCGATAGAGTTTTCGTCCAATGCACCCGATATGATGCCGCGTTTACCTTTTAAGATTCCGTTTGCCATGATTGAATATTGAAATGAGTTAGGAAGAGATTTGGTGCGCCCGAAGGGACTCGAACCCCTATCGTCAGAACCGGAATCTGAAATTCTATCCATTGAACTACGGGCGCATGATGCAAAAATACAAAATGTCAAAAACGGTGTCGGGACTCGAATCGGCCCGCCGCACCGCCCTATCGTCGGAACCGGAATCGAACTCCGATTGAACTACGGGCGAAAGGGCTGCAAAGATAATAACTCAACGATGATTTGAAAAGGTAATGTGAGAGGTTTTTGATGTACTTTTGTACATTAACCTTTTTTACTATGCAAAAGCGTTCTATCATTTTTGTCATTTTAGCTTGTATCAGTAGTTTTTGGTTGGGAGTGGCGTACCGCCGTGCTGATGCTCCTCTTACTGCTGAAATAGCCAATCAAGCCTCCAAAATCTTCGGGATTGAGTTTTCGGCTGCCGAGCGCGATTCGATGCTCGACGAACTTCACGACCAACTACGCGGCTACGAAAATGTACGTAAAATAGCCCTCTCCAACGATATCGCCCCCGCGCTGCTTTTCGACCCAGTGCCTGTGGGTTTTAGGTTTGAGACTTCCAAGATGCCCTTCATAGCAAGTTCGGTAGTAGCTACTCTGCCCAAAGTACGCGATAGTCTGGCGTTTTATACAGTAGCGGAGTTGGGCTATCTGATTCGGACTCGTCAGATTACGTCGGTGGAGCTTACCCGATTTTTCATCGAACGCCTCAAAAAATATAATCCCACTTTGCTGAATGTCATCAATTTTACGGAAGAACTGGCTCTTCAACAAGCTGCCAAAGCCGATGCCGAAATCAAAGCGGGCAAATATCGCGGGCCACTGCATGGTATTCCGTATGGAGCCAAAGATTTGTTGGCCAAGCAAGGGTATCCTACGACTTGGGGGTCGAGGATTTACCAAAATCAGCAGTTGCCTTACGATGCTACCGTCATTCAACGCCTCGAAAAAGCGGGTGCGGTGCTGGTAGCCAAGATGTCGGTAGGAGAGTTTGCGTGGGGCGATGTATGGTACGGAGGTATGACCCGCAACCCATGGAACGCCCAAACAGGGGCCAGTGGCTCGTCGGCAGGGTCGGGGTCGGCGGTGGCGGCGGGGTGTTTACCTTTTGCGATAGGCACCGAAACGCTCGGTTCGATTGTATCGCCTTCTACGGTCAATGGCGTAACAGGGCTGCGGCCTACTTTCGGGCGAGTCAGCCGGCATGGTGCGATGGCCTTGAGTTGGAGCATGGATAAAATCGGCCCTATGACACGAAGTGTGGAGGACTGCGCGTTGGTGTTCAATGCCATTTACGGTCCCGATGGCCTTGATGCCACTGTGCGAGATGTCCCCTTCAATTACCGCCCATTGGCTTCGCTCAAAGGGGTGCGGATGGGCTATTACAAAAAAGCCTTCGAGTCAAATTACCCCAATCGTGCCAATGACTCCCTGACGCTGGCTAAACTACGAGAATTGGGGGCTGAATTAGTCCCTTTTGAGTTGCCGTCTTATCCCTTGAGTGATTTGACGGTAGCCATCGGCGTAGAAGGAGGGGCTGCATTCGACGAACTTACCCGCAGCAACCGTGATGATGAGATGGTACGTCAAACCAAAAATGCTTGGCCTAATGTATTCAGAGCAGCGAGGTTTATCCCAGCCGTAGAGTATGTACAAGCACAACGTGTACGTACCAAAATGATTGAAGATTTATATAAAGTGTTGAAAGACAACAAGTTTGATGTTTATATCACGCCTACCTACGCAGGCGGCAACTTGACTTATACCAATCTCACCGGCCACCCCAGCGTATGCTTACCCAATGGTTTCAACAAAAACAAAATGCCTACGAGTATTACCTTTTCGGGGCAGTTGTTTGCTGAAGCCAAAGTGTTGGCCGTTGCCAAAGTATATCAAGACGCTACTACATGGCATAAGTTCCACCCTCATTTTTAGACAAAAAAAGAGAAAGAGGTTACGCTCTTTCTCTTTTTGAAAAAAACAACTTGAAACTTAGACCAATTTCCAGCCTTCACGATAAGGCCGTGATACAAACTGGTTGGCTTCGTCGAAATTGGTGATTTTCATGTTATTGCCGTCCCAAAGTAGTTTTTTGCGACCGTAGTAGTCGAATCCGTTGCCTTTGGGCTTACGTAACATATAGCTACGAATGGCTAAGTTGCCCATGAGTACGGTTTCGGTGAGCGGTCCCGAATAGTCGAACGATGAAGTAAGGGCTTTATGTTTATCGCTTCCAAAACCTGCTTTGCAAGCCTCTCCCCAAAATATTTGATGTCCCCATTCTGGTAGAGCAGTGGCAGGCATATTGTTGCGGTCTTCTTTGGGAGTGGTGATTTTTTCGCCATTTTTGAGATAGACTACGGGGTTCATACCATACATACCACAAGCTATCATACCTTTTTCTCCAATCATGTAAACCCCGTTGTTGCCACCGTCGTCGCTCATGGGTTCGTCCAATGGCAAGAAGTCAGGGCGGAAAGGCTTAAGGCCACCATCCATCCAAATCATTTTTACTTCTGATTTGTTTTTGGCTGTTTTCGGAAACTTGATTTGTACTTGTGAGGAGGGTGGGCAGCCTTCGGGAATCCATTCGGGAGTCCAATCTTTCAAAAATACCGCTCCTACGCTACATTCTACCTCGGTAGGGTAGTTGAGTCCAAGCACACGGAAAGGCGTGTCTATGGTATGACAGCCGATGTCGCCCAATGCGCCAGTACCAAAGTTCCACCAGCCGCGCCATTTGAAAGGGTGATAGCCGGGGTGGTAGTCCACCCATTCGGCAGGTCCTACCCAGCTTTCCCAGTTGATGCCATCGGGCATATTGGGCTTGCCGGTGGGCACAGGGATACCTTGCGGCCATACAGGGCGGTTGGTCCAGATATAGACAGTATGGACGTTGCCTATGAGGCCCTTGTTGAACCACTGTACCATTTGCTGCTGCGAGGGGTTGGAAGCCCCTTGATTTCCCATTTGACTAACGACCTTATATTTGCGGGCAGCTTCGGTCAGTATGCGGGCCTCGTTGATGTTGTGTGTGAGGGGTTTCTGTACATAGACGTGTTTGCCCATTTGCATCGCTGCCAGTGCGATGACTGCGTGCGTGTGGTCGGGGGTAGAGATCGTGAGGGCATCAATGTCTTTCCCCATTTCGTTGAGCATGGTACGCCAGTCGGTGTAGCGTTTGGCATCTGGAAACTTGGCTACGGTGTTTTTGGCCGAGCCATTGAAGTCCACATCGCATAGGGCTACTACGTTGTTGGCACCTTTGTTGTAGGCGTTGTTGATGTCGCTGCTGCCTTTGCCTCCTGCCCCTACAGCGGCAATATTGAGCTTATCACTGGGAGCTATGAAGCCTTTTCCCAGCACATGGCGCGGCACAAGGTAAAAGCTACCTACGGCCAAAGCTCCTTTTTTGACAAATTCGCGGCGAGATGCTTGGGTGGTTGATTCAGTTTTTTTCATTTTGATTTTGTAGCATTAATTCATTATTCAAATTGAGTTATTTTCAAATTTATACTTAAACCTCATAGGTTTGCAAAAAATTAGTCATATAACCTATTGATAGTCAAATAAACCTATGAGGTTTTTTCGCAAACCAATTTGGATTAGGAATACAAATTATATCATTGCGACCAATTGTCATAAAGAGGCGATTAAATCGTTTTTCTAACCTATCTTTGAAACTGTTTTTAGCTAAAAGTATATTAAGAGTTAAATGATTATTTGATTGACTACTAAAGTATATTGGGAGTTTTAATAAAGTTAAACTTCTTTATAGGTAATTTTACTGAAACAAAATTGGTTTTGGGAAACCCCTATCCCTAAATCCCTTTCCCCAAAGGAGAAAGGGATTTTAACTTGCCCAAATTTTCGCAGTTCATTTTTTATTGAGTATAGTATGACCGAGCAACAAGTGAGAGAACTAATATTGGATTTTGAGTCTGATCGCGTTGAACGAACTACTTCTTTCAGAGAAGATAAGCTCGGGCCGGCCGTCTGTGCATTTGCCAATGATTTCCCCAATCATCGAAGCCCGGGTTATATTTTGTTAGGTGTTAATGACGACGGTAGCGTCAGTAACAGACCGATTACTGATGAACATCTCCAACAAATCGGCAATATTAAATCAAATGGGAATGTATTGCCACAGCCTTCACTGAAAGTAAGTCCAATTTTTAAAATAGATGGTGGCGAGGTAGTGGTGTTAGAAGTACAGCCTTCTTCCTATCCACCGGTACGTTACGATGGCCGATGCTGGATTAGAGTAGGCCCACGAAAAGCACGAGCTTCTCAAGAGGAAGAGCGTATTTTGACTGAAAGACGTGCTTCTTATGCCAAAACTTACGATTTAGTTCCTGCATTAGGGGCAACTCTTGATGATATAAGTACTGAGCTATTTAAAACGAACTATTTACAATATGCTATTGATCAAGAAACATTGAATGAAAACAATCGAAATGTTCAGGAACAACTATCTTCTTTGAGATTTTTTGATATGAGGCAAAACTGCCCTACTCACGCAGGTATTTTGATATTTGGCCTCAATCCAGAATTTTATTTGCCTGGAGCTTATCTACAATACGTAAAGTTTAAAGGTATTGAAATGGATTCTGAGGTAGATTTTGAGAAAAAATTTACAGGGGCATTAATAACAGAGTTAAGACAACTCGACGATTTTGTAAAGCATATCATCATTCAAGAAAAACTTGTTAAGAAAAACTCTTTTCAAGAGCAAAGAACCTATAATTATCCCTATTGGGCTTTACGCGAACTGGTTTTGAACGCTGTGATGCATCGTAGCTATGAGTCCAATGCGCCAACATACATCTATGAATTTTCAAATCGGATAGAGATTATCAATTCGGGGGGGCTTTTCGGTGAAGTAACCCCTACCAATTTTCCCAATGCCAGCGATTATAGAAATGTAGTTCTTGCTGAAGCATTGAAGGTTTTAGGATATGTCAATAAATTTAACTACGGTGTAAAACGCGCAATCGCTGAACTGATTAGAAATGGAAACGGCCAGCCTGACTTTGACCTCTCATTGACTACCAAATTCAAGGTAACTATACCTATCAATCCATATTGGCTATGAGAACTATTACGTTTTTTAATAACAAGGGAGGTGTAGGTAAAACAACTACTGTTTATCATATTGCATGGATGCTGTCTGAATTGGGTATCAAGACGATAGTCGTTGATTTAGACCCACAATCAAATCTAACTTCCATGTTTTTGAGCGAGCAACGGCTTGAAGAAATTTATGGAGAGGAAGAACAAAAGATTACGATATTAGAAGCAATTACTCCTATAAAAAATGGAGATTCGTTTGTGCCAGTGCATGTTGAGAAACTATCCGAAAATCTTGGTCTAATTCTTGGGAATTTAGCTTTATCAACTTTTGAAGATACGTTGAGTGATGCTTGGCTAAGGTGCTTGAATAGCGATAATTATTCTTTTAGAATTACGAGTTTATTTAAAATTATAATTGATGATGCCGCATCAAGATTTGATGCCGAAATCGTTTTGATAGATGTAGGGCCAAACTTAGGAGCTATCAATAGAGCCGTTGTGATAACTTCAGATTATCTTATCATGCCAGTTGCATCAGATTTATTTTCTCTTCAGGGAATAAAAAATATTGGTAAAACCCTCCAACATTGGAAAGACCAATGGCTGCAAAGGATGAATTTAAAACCATCAAATTTGAATTTTTCTATCCCACAAAATTCAATACGTCCAAGTGGCTATATTGTTTTACAACATTCGGCTAAAGAAAGTCGTCCTGTGGGTTCTTATTTGAAATGGGCTAATCGTATCCCGAAGGTATTTGGAGAATATATTTTGAAAGTTCAAAATAACGTAGCCGAAACTGTTGAGAATGATAAAAACTGTATTGCCTTGCTCAAGCATTATAGAAGTTTAGCTCCGATGTCAATGGAAGTACGTAAGCCTATTTTTTTGCTAAGACCTGCCGATGGAGCGATTGGTGCCCATGTGTATGCAGTCCAAAGAAGTTATGATGATTTTAAAAATTTGACTTTAAACATTCTCGAAAAATGCCCTCCGATAATTACAACCCACATCACATAGTTTTGACGAATTCGTACATTAAGAATGATGAGATTTTTTTTGTGGTTATATCAAAGTTGCAGCACACACTTTGGGTAGTCTATTGTTCATTTTTCATTTCGACGGTTTTCGCCCAAACCTCCACCCTCCCTCCGCTTGAGCAGAAATTTATGGCTCGTGGTTTGGTAGATATTCAAACCCTTGATCCGACGCTTAAAGTCGAACTTAAATATTCTACCACCGACAATTTTATCAAAGAAGATGTGTATGGCGAATTAGAACGGGCGTATCTTCAAAAATCGGCAGCCCAAAAACTCGTAAAGGCTCATCAATACCTCAAACAAGAAAAGCCTAACTACACGCTATTAGTCTATGATGCTGCGCGCCCACGTAGCGTAACTAAAATTTTTTGGCAACGTATGAGCCATTTGCCCTACAACCGACGCGAAGACTTCGTAGCCGATCCTGCCAAAGGTTCGATACATAATTTTGGCTGTGCTGTGGACTTGACCATAGCCGACCAAAACGGCCATCCGTTGGATATGGGGACCATTTTTGACTATTTTGGCACGTTGGCTGAGCCACGCCACGAGGCTGCTATGCTCAAAGCGGGAAAACTGACTAAGCAGCAAGTCGAAAATCGAAGACTACTTCGTCGGGTGATGACCAAGGCGGGATTTACGGGCATACAGACAGAGTGGTGGCATTTCAACGCCATGTCGCGTGAGAGAGCAAAGGCTACTTATGGGTTTATCGAATGAAAGTTGAGGTTTGCTTTCACGAAGTTTCAAACGTTGCCAACCTTTATTTGAATGATTCTTATTACTACTATTTTCAATTTTTGGCTTTCACTTTTTTCACCATCAACTACCCCTACTCAAAAAGAAGGAGTGGTAATAAGGATGGTGAGCATCACGGGCAATTTCCGCACCCGCGAGCGTATCATTCGCAGGGAGATGGATTTGCGCGAGGGTGATACACTCACGCTCCAAAAATTGGACTCACTGCTCGAATACGACCGTCGCAAAATATTGAATACCAACTTGTTTGTAACGGTCGAACTCAAAAAAAAGGAGTTATTGACAGAACCCCACCCCCTCAAAACAATTGATATAGAAGTCGTCGTCAAAGAACAACTCTACTTGTTGGGCGCGCCTGTTTTTGAGTTGGCCGACCGCAATTTCAACGAGTGGTGGTACGAGCGAGGGAGAGATTTGCGGCGAACTATCTATGGCGTTTATGCTTTGGATCAAAACCTTACGGGCAACAACGACCGCCTACGAGCGCGCATTGAGTTTGGGTTTATTCCGAGGTTTGATGTATATTATTCGAGGCCATATTTAGATAAAAAACAAAGATTGGGTATGACGGTAGGTTTTATTCGTCTTACGAATCGTACCATGGCTTATAGAACCCGCAACGACAAACTTGTATTTCTCAATACCGAAACACGCACTCGTGAGCGAATTTTGCCCTATCTGACGCTCACTTACCGACCGCGTTTTTACGGTTTCAACTCTCTTTCAGTCGAGTACAATCTCAACCAAATCGGTGATACCATTGTGCGGCTCAATCCCAACTATTTCTTGGGGAATCGCAATCGCCAGCGGTTTTTACAACTAAGTTTTTCGCATTTTTACGACCGCCGCGACAGGGTGCAGTATCCTCTTCGGGGCTTTTTTTATGGCTTTGCTGTCAGGCGTATGGGCGTACTACCCTCCGACGATGTGCAGCAGACAGAAGCATTTGCGAGTTGGGGGCAGTTTGTGCCGTTGTCCAAACGGTGGTTTTTTAGTTATGGCGTACGTGGCAAAGTTTCAAGCCCAGCATTGCAGCCTTTTCTGCAAACTCGAGGCTTGGGCTATGCTGGCGAATTGGTACGAGGTTATGAGTTGTATGTTATTGACGGCCAGCATTTTGCCTTGTGGCGTACCAATCTACGATATCAGTTGCTCAATCAGGTTTTTGATTTGAGTCGTTATGTCAAAATACGCCAACTCAACACTTTTCCGCTGGCTATTTATCCTAATGTTTATGCCGATTGGGGCTATGTCAGCAATCAATTTGCCAACCTCAACGAAAGCCGCTTGGCCAATCGCCCATTGTACGGGGCAGGAGTGGGGCTTGACTTTGTGATGTGGTACAATATGGTAGCTCGCATCAATTTTTCGGTCAATCATCTCGGCGAAGCACGACCTTATTTTTCGATTGGTCGGGAGTTTTAATCTCCTCAATTTTTAGTTTATGGTTTAGTCAATTTACTTTTTATTAATTCATTTTCATTGCTGATTTTCTTTGTTTACCGTAATTTCGCATAAGTAATACTCCATAAAAACGATGCAAAAACTCCAAAAAAATAGTTGGGTGGGAATATTCGCCATTGGGACATTGACCCTACTTTGGGGTTGTGAATCCAAACAGAATACTACCCAAGAAAAAACACTACCCCCGACTTCTGAGCAGCCGTCAAATACCCCTAAAACCCTCAATACGCCACAGTCCGAGCTACTTCGTATCATCATCGGCAATACTACCGGCGATTTTCGGGGGTTTAGGTTTGGTACTCCCGTAAGCGAAATCAAAGCCAAAGAAACCTTTGAAATGTTTGAGGATAGTACCTATCATGTAGCTTTTACGTATGAAACCGAAAACTTTGAGGCCATTGATGTCATCTACAATTTAGACAAAAACCAAACCCTTAGCGGTATTCAAGTGGAAGTGTATCTCAACGACGAAATTGCTGTACGAAATCTTTTTGACCAGTTTGACACGTATTTATCAGGCAAGTACACCTTTCACCAAAAAAAAGGTAAAATAGCTTGGTGGCGGAGTAGTAGCGGTAAAATAATCCAACTCGAAGACGTAAGCAAAGGTAAAGATTTCGGTATTCGGCTCATCATCGGGCCTAAAGGCACGAGTGGTCTTATGTCGGTATAAAATACAATTTGCTTGCGGCCTTCCCCAAATGCCTTCCTCAATATGCACGTAGTCATCATCGGCAATGGTATCGCAGGTATTACGGCGGCGCGGCATATTCGTAAGTTGAGTGATTGCCGTATCACTGTCATCTCCAAAGAAACTGACTATTTCTTTTCGCGCACTGCGCTCATGTATATCTACATGGGGCATCAGCGATATGATCATACGAAGCCTTACGAGGATTGGTTTTGGGGGAAAAATCGTATCGAACTCCTTCGGGGAACGGTTGAAAATATTGATTTTGAACAAAAAACACTTCAACTCTCTACCGATGGCCGCTATGTAGAGTATCAGCCCCACTGGCTCGAAAGGATTTTGAAGATTGGCAAAAAAACACAAATACCTTTTCTGAACCACGCCGCTTTCACCTACGACAAACTCATCTTGGCTACTGGTTCTATGCCTCGTATGGGTGATTGGCCTGGGCGAGATTTGGACGGTGTACAGGGGCTATATAGCTATCAAGATTTAGAAAAATTGGAGAAAAATTCCCCTCATACCCAACACGCCGTCATCACAGGAGGGGGGCTTATCGGAGTCGAGTTGGCCGAAATGCTCCACGCGCGGGGCATCGGTGTTACGATGCTCGTGCGCGAGCAAAGCTACTGGAACAACGTACTACCTGCCGAAGAATCTGCTATCGTTACGAAGCATATCTGTAAGCAAGGTATCCATCTAAAATTGGGTGTAGAACTCAAAGAAATTAGAGGGAAAGAGCGCGTCGAAAGTGTTGTTACAAGTGACGACTTAAAGACAGAATGTCAGTTGGTGGGCGTTACGATAGGCGTACAGCCCAACGTAGCATTTCTTCGCCAAAGCACCGCTTTGAAAATCAATCGTGGTATCTTAGTCAATGAGTACTTGGAAACCAATCTCGAAGATGTATATGCCATCGGCGACTGTGCCGAGCATCAAAGCCCACCCCACGGACGCAAAGCTATCGAGCAGATTTGGTACACGGGGCGTATCATGGGTGAAACTGTGGCTAGAACTATTGCGGGAAATAGAACTGTTTACCAGCCCGGTGTATTTTTCAATTCGGCCAAATTTTTCGACCTCGAATACCAAACATACGGCGATATTCCCACCCTACTCCCCGAAGGTATCCATACTTTTTTTTGGCAACACCCTGCCAAAGAAATTTGCTTGCGTATCAACTATCGTGCTGATAATAGGGCAGTTACAGGATTCAATGTCTTAGGAATGAGGCTACGCCATGCCGTCTGTGAGCAATGGATAAAACAGCAGATGTCTTTTGAGTATGTTTTACAGCACTTGACAGAGGCCAATTTCGACCCCGAGTTTTTTGAACGCTACGAAAGCCAGATTTTGGGAGCTGCTTTCCCATAAAAAAAGCCCTGTCAAACTTTGTTTGGCAGGGCTTCAAAATTAGAAAGGTATTTTCTATGTGTATTTCTCGCGTGTTTGGAATAAGAGCCAGCCACCAAGTGCGAATGTAATAGCCAAGCTGATAATACCCCCGCCTATACCCCCAATCCCAAACAAACTGACTACACTACTCAGAAGGCTTAGTAAAAATATGTAGTACAAATTATCCCAACCTTTCTTTTGTCGCTTCATCAAAGGTGAAATCGCCAATATTTCTAAAACTAATTGGATAGCCAAAATACCCATCGAAATCCAATAGAGAGTCATACCACCGTAGGCAGCGGCACCAATGGCCGAGATACCAGCACCAATTCCAAAAGCAGCCAACAGAGCCAATCCACCCAAGACAGCACCCAAGATGCAAAGGTAGGGGGCGATTTTGACTAAGATTTCTTTGGCATTGTCGGGCAAGGGAGGAAATTTGGCAAAAATCTCGCCCAATTCTTTTTCGAGAGGAAGTGTTTGTTGCATTGTTTTTGAGAAGGGTTTAGTTATAAAAAAGGGTTGAGAAAAACAGCACTAACGTAGGGCTTTTGATACAAAAAATCAAGTAGTTAGGGTTATTTTTTGAGGAATATAACCCAAAATAAAATTAACCTTCGGTATATTCTCCTTCCAATTTTGAGATAACAGCCGTGGCTACGGCATTGCCTGCTACCGACGTAGCCGAGCGTCCCATGTCCAAGAAAGGGTCTATGCCCAATAGTAAAGCCAAACCTTCTACGGGCAAATCAAATTGAGCCAAAGTACCTGCTATGATCACCAAACTGGCACGAGGAACTCCCGCGATGCCTTTAGAAGTAATCATCAGCGTAAGCAACATCGCCACTTGCTGCTGCAACGTGAGCGGCACCCCATAAGCCTGTGCTATGAATCCTGTGGCGAAAGTCATGTACATCATCGAGCCGTCGAGGTTGAAAGAATATCCCAACGGCAATACAAAACCAATGATACGCTGGCTACACCCAAACTTTTCTAAAGCGGTGATTTGCTGCGGTAGCGATGCCTCCGAACTCGCCGTACTAAATGTCAAAATCATCGAATCTTTGACATGTGCCAAAAGTTTGAGATAAGGGATTTTCATCACTAAACAGATAGCCCACAAAACCCCAAAAATGAAAAACAATAGCCCCCCAAAAAAACAAATAATCAGATACGCATACGAAATCAAAATGCCAAGTCCTTTCATAGCTACCACACCTGTCATAGCACCCAGTACCCCATAAGGAGCCAACTGCATCACATAGCCTACAATCTTGAATACCACTTCTGCCAAACTCTCGATGACTTTGATGAGTTTTTTGCCATGCTCACCCACCGACCCCAAGGCAATTCCAAAAAACAACGAAAAGACGACAATCTGCAAGATTTCGTTTTCGGACAAGGCTTTAAAAAAGCTATCTGGGAAAATATGTAATATAAAATCTTCGACAGTTTTCATGGCTTTACCCGATATGCCTGTATCTGTACCGGCACTGGGGCGAGGCCATTGCTGCACCTCGCCAGGGCGTGTAACATTAACTACCAGTAGCCCTACGATAAGGGACAAAATGGTAGCAAAATAAAAATAAAGCAACGTTTTGATGCCTATCCGCCCCACTATTTTAAAGTCACCTAATTTAGCTACCCCTACCGTTAGAGTACAAAATACCAGCGGCCCGACAATCATTTTGATTAGTTTGAGAAAAACTTTACTCAGGATTTGAAATTTTTTGGCTACTTCGTCGGCAGCTTCGGGGGTCATAGAACTATGGAGAACTTGTCCAATCAGTACTCCTAAAACAAAGCCAATGATAATTTTGGTAGTAATGTTTAGTTTCATGCAATAAAAGAAAAGATAAAGTTAGGGATTGGAAAAAAGCCTAAAAACAAGTAGAACGCAAGATGTAAAAAAAATAACTCCCTTGCAACCTACAATAACATTGACCGTTGTCCGGCTTCAAATTTTGTACTTAAACCTCATAGGTTTGAGAAATGCTGACAATGTAACCAACCGCAGATAAACCTATGAGGTTTTTTCGCAAATCAATTTTGAACGAGTATGAACAAAGAGTTGAGGTATTTTTACAAATTGAACCAATAGGTCAATTTGGCTTGAAGGGCACGATTGCGCGACTGACCGTTGAGCGTGTTGTAGTTGTCGGTATAGACCAAGAAAAAATCTGACACAGGCGCAAATCGCCATTGCAGACGAGTGTTGATATTCATATTTTCAAACTGGCTGTTGTATTGCAAGAAAGTAGTCCAAAAAACAGATTTTGAAAACGTCCAATCCAAACGAGGACCGATCAAGAAAACGTTGTTGGTGGCAATCGGGAGGCGAATATGGTTATAGGTAAAGTTCATGGCCAATGCTATAAACGGCTGATAGCGATAATTGACAGCTCCTGATAGGCTCACTATGCTACCATCATAGTATCCTCCGATGAGTGGCTGCGTAAAAAGCCAGATTTTTTTACGCTGGTCGGAGGTATAGTTGGCCGAAAGATTGTAATAGGTATAGCCTTCCCCTTTTTTCAATGAAGGCAAGCGGCCATTGCTACGTAGTGCATCAAAATCGGCAAATAGATAGGTGTAATTTTGATTGGCAGATACCAACAGCCGAGCGGAGTTTTGGAAAGCTATCGAAACAAAAGGTCCTATAGTACGGTCGGTGATGCCAATATCTGGCATTTGATATTGCTCCATGGCCATACCGATACTCCAGCGATTGATGCGCTTGGTACGAGGATAAAACGACCAGCCAAAGGTAGGATTGATGCGCAAAAAATCGCGACGCGGCACGAAACCCACCTCCGCATCATAGCCTTTGCCGACCCAATCGTGCGCCCAACGGAACGTATAACGCAGCACAGTGTACATGAGGGAGAAGCCGTTGGCAAACGCATTTTTTTGTTGTTTTTCGCTAAACGACTGATGATGATATAGTTTCCCCTGCCAGCGGCTATCGGCAGAGGTGAAGTTGTATTCAAGACCTGCCACACGATTGAAGCGTGTGAGGTTGGAGGCCAATTCGGGGCGGAGGGTTTGTTTGTTGATGAAAATACCGGCGATATTGGACCGAGTAAAAACCTTTCGCTGCACCGAAGCCACCGTAAAATTGGCTCCCGAAATCCCCTTGAACTCATCGTCGGCGGTTTGGGCATTGAGCAGCCCCACGCGCCAGTTGTCGTCGAGTTTGCCGCTAAGTCTGGCCCCATACAAAATCCGATTCTGAACAGCCACCCCCGTAGAGGAGTCTTTGGCGATTCCGATTTGACGCGAGAAAAAAGGACTAATGATTTGATTGCCTATGCTCCCAATCGTAGCCTGTGGGCCTAAAAATGGATTAATGAGATAGCTGCCATAGCCCGAAAAAAGGTCGGAGTTTTCGAGAAAAAACTGCCGCTGTTCGGGAAAATTGACATCAAAGCGCGTGAGATTGATGATTTGGCGGTCGGCTTCTACATTGGAGAAATCAGGATTGACTGTCAAATCTAAATTAAGGCCGGGCGTAACGGCTACCTTGGCATCGGCCCCTACCAAAAAACGGCTGCCGTTGTTGGGATTTTTGGTATTTATATAATCTTGTGAACTCCCTGCTGCTATGTAGGGTATCAATGAAATATTGGCACCGGGTTTGCCAAGAGGTTTCTCGAACTCTATCGGCACGGCGTATCCCAAATTCATAATCAACTGATTTTGAGGTACACGTACCAGCGAGGAGTTTTCGTTGGCTTGCGTATCAAAGCGATAGGCTTTAAAATTCCAATTTTTTGTTCCTTCCTTGAAGCGTAGAGTTGTAAAAGGTACGGCGATTTCGGCTGTCCAAAAGTTGTCATAAATCTTGGCATCACCGTACCATTTGTTGTCCCAAAACTCACTAAAGAATGAATTATCTACTGCTCCATTGAAAAGCAACGCCTCTCGCATCACTCCCAAGGGATTGAGGCCAAATAAAAAACCGTTGGTTTGGTCATTGAAGGTATCAAATACAAAACTGATATTGTCGTTGCCACCAGCACGGTAATCGCGGCGGTAAGAAAGAATCACAAAGTTTTTGGCAAGCACATAGCATTTGGCTGATACATATATATTTTTTTCATCGAAAGCGATTTTTATTTCTGTTTGGTATTGGGCTTTAAGGGAGTCGGTCGGGAACCATTGCCAAAAGTCGCTCAATGTTTCTGCATTTTGCCATACAGCTTCATCAAGTACTCCATCGAGTTTGATTTTTTCGGTAGTGTATTTGACTTTGTAGGGTGCTTGTGCCACTACAAAAGTGGGTAAAAACAGCAGTAAAAGTATTAATCTCATCGGTAATGGAAAGGCGTGAAGTTGTTCTTTAAAGTGCTACAATTTTTTTTCCTAATTGGTTTTTATACTCGTTCAAAATTGGTTTGCGAAAAAACCTGATATGTTTCTTATGATTATCAATGGGTTACGTAGTTAATTTTTTGCAAACCTATGAGGTTTAAATATACAAATGCAGATAGTTTGCGTTTGAAACGCAAACTCTTGTGGATTCGCGTTTCAAACGCGAATCATCAGAAATACGCGTTTCAAACGCGAATCATCAGACCATCACTCATCATCATAAATACCTCCAAAAACTCCACCATTTTCGGTGTGAGAGGTAGTTCAAATTTTGGTCATTGGCGTAGGCTTCTCGCTCAAAACAAATATTACGATAAGCGCGATGGGCTTTGCGATAGATGAAGTATCGAAGTACAAATTCTAAAACATACCAAACATAAAACAACACCAAGCCCAACTCAATCTGCTGGCGAAGATGAATCCGCTCGTGGTTGAGCAAACGCTTCGAGGGGTGTGCTGTATGACAAAATACAAACGGAAAAAGTGCCAGCCCACCTACCCACAAAAAAGGGATATGTACCAAAATCATAGGAAGTCTTAAACGTTTTAGCATCATTTTTGTAATTGTTGGGTGAAAGACCT
>JBKBKL010000042.1:0-27964 GCA_046294665.1 Runella sp. | reverse complement strand
GCGGTCTAAACAGAGATGTTCAGATTTGTGTAAGTTTTTCGTAACGGTGTCCACAAAATGTAGGCTATCTGTAAAGTTTGTTTATTTTTGACCATTCAATTGCTGATACACTCTTTAATTTTACCCAATGCAAAAAAATTCTCTACTTCTTGTTGTTGGATTGTTATTGACTCTCCAGGGGTTTTCACAGCTTCAATCGCCTACTCAGTTTTTTGGCTTTGCGCCAGGAGAGCAGTTTTTACCTACCCATCGGCTTTATGAGTACGCCCAACACGCTGCCCAACAACGCCCCAATCAAGTCAAAATCATCAATTACGGCCAAACTTTCGAGAAGCGCGCCTTACTCTTGGTGGTAGTGGCTTCCGAAGAAAATATGCGCAATTTGGAACAAATCCGCACCGATCACCTCAAAAGTATCGGTATGTTGGCAGGGCAGCCTACCTCCAAAACCCGCCCTACCTTTACATGGATGAGTTATAATGTACACGGCAACGAAGCTACCAACTCGGCAGCGTTTCCGAAAGTCCTGCACGAGTTGCTCGCAGGAGGAAGTGTAGCTGATAAAATTTTGAAGAATAGTATCATTATCTTAGGGCCTTGCCTTAATCCCGACGGACACGACCGCTACGTAAACTGGTACAACCAAAAAGTAGGAGCAACCCCCAATGCTAATACCTCGGCTTGGGAGCATGGTGAACCGTGGCCCGGTGGCCGCTGGACACATTACCTTTTCGACCCTAACCGCGACTGGGCTTGGCAAACCCAAGAAATCACACGCCAACTCGTAGCCGAATACCACAAATGGATGCCTCAAGTACATGGCGATTTTCACGAAATGGGACCCAACAGCCCCTACTATTTTGCTCCCTCGGCCAAACCCTATCATGAAGATATCACCACTTGGCAGCGCGAGATGCAAGAAGTAGTGGGAAATTACAACAAAAAGTACTTCGATCGCAACCATTGGTTGTATTATACCCGTGAGCGTTTCGATTTGTTTTACCCCAGCTATGGCGATACATGGCCTACCTATAATGGTGCCATAGCCATGACCTACGAGCAAGGAGGCGGGGGGATAGCAGGATTGGCCTACGACCGCCCCGACGAAGGCGATACCCTCCGCCTCACCGACCGCGTAGCACACGTCGCCGCTGCCAGTATAGCCACTATGGAGGCCATAGCCGACCGCGCACCCAAAGTCGTAGAGGAATTTGTGAAGTTTTATGACCGCGCCCAAAACAACCCCATTGGCGTTTACAAATCCTATATTATCAAAACCACAGGCGACGAAGGCCGTGTCAAAGCACTGAAAGAATTGCTTGACAAAAACCAAATCCGCTACGGTTATGCTGCCGACAGCAAGTCTTTCACAGGGTTCAATTATCTTACCCAAAAAGAGGAAGCCTTCCGCAGCGAGGTGGGCGATGTCATCATTAGTGCTTATCAGCCCAAATCAGGTTTGCTGAAAATTTTGTTTGAAACCAAGCCCACCCTCGAAGACTCCGTAACTTACGACATTACTTCTTGGTGTGTACCTTTGGCGTATGGTGCCAAAGTGTATGGGGTCAAAGAACGCCTTATTTCTGCTGCTAATGCCCCTATACAGCCTTCAGCCAATATCAGTGGCCAACCTTATGCCTATTTGGCTACTTGGAAATCGGCAGAAGATGCCAAGTTTTTGGCCGCTATTGCTCGCCAAAAAGTACGAGTAAGAGCGGCTGAAAAGCCTTTTGAGATCGGTGAAAAAAAATATGCTGCCGGTACACTCATCATTACCCGTGCCGGCAACGAAGCCTTAGGTGAAAAATTTGACAAAATTATTCAAACAGAAGCCCAAAAACTGGGTATAGCATTGCAAACTACCGAAAGTGGTGCCGTAAGTAAAGGCTCCGATTTTGGCTCTGACTTTGTCAATGTCCTCAAAACTACCCCTCGTGTGGGTTTGATTGCAGGCGAAGGAACCTCGGCTACCAACGTAGGCTCGATTTGGCATTTTTTCGACCAAGAACTTCAGTATCCTCTCACTTTGATAGACCCCAATAGTCGCTTCGGTTCTGGTATTCCGTTCAACAAATTTGATGTATTGATTGTACCAGCAGGAGGGAATACCCTTATCCGTGATAATCAACTTTCTGCTCTTCGCGAATGGCTTCGTGCAGGAGGGCGTTTGATATTGATGGAAACGGCTACTTCGCTTTTGGCTGATAAAGAAGGCTTTGGACTTAAAAACAAAAAAGATGAGGTCAAGAAATCCGATAAAAAAACAGCTACTGACTCACTGAAAATTTATGCTAACCGCGAGCGTGAGTCAGTATCGGACGAAACACCGGGGAGCATTTATAAAATCAAACTCGACAACACCCACCCCCTTGCCTTTGGTTTTCCAGATTATTTCTTTGCCCTCGTCAACAACACCTATAATTACGAGTTGCTCAAAGACGGCTGGAATGTAGGCTATTTGAAAAAAGAAAAAGAAGGATATGTAGCGGGTTTCACAGGGCGAAATGCCAAAGAAAAACTCCAAAATGTACTTTTTTATGGTGTCGAAGACATCGGTAGAGGCAAAGTAGTCTATATGGCCAACGATCCACTTTTCAGAGGTTTTTGGTACAATGGCAAGCTACTTTTTGCCAATGCCGTGTTTATGTTGCCATGATTTAGCCTAAACACAAAAAATTAACGTACTGGTTATCCAATAACTACATTTGTAGCGTTAGTTTTACGGACTAAAAAATCGAATCCATGTTTCACAAATTCAACACCACAGCCCTCAACGAATACTGCCAACGGTTTGCCGGCAAAGTCTGTGATGAATTTTATACTCAAAATACCATCGCTTCAGGACAACATATCTTGAATTTGACGGCTATCCCCCAAGTCAATCTGTTTGTGATTAGTAAACTTTACGAAAAATGGAAAGCAGAGGCAGAGGCTTTCAGAAGCCCCTATTTCAACTTCGAGAGTAGTGAAGTGAAAGAAGCTATGTTACATTTTATGAATATTGTGTCGCGTCATATTGCTGTGAAACGTGAACACTTGGAGCCTCTTGTAGCAGAGTCCACCAAAGAAACACTAACACTATTACTCGACCCCTCTGGTTATTTCAACGAAATTTTCCGTAACCAAGCCGATTTTACCGTTACGGCTTCCACCATTCAACAGATTGTAAAATACTTGAAATTCAACAAATTTGTACCACAGGCTATTGCCCGACAAATGGGTGATCGAAACTTTGTGTATGTCAATCAAGCCATCGAATGGTCCGAAAAAGTAATTCAACAGCAAGCGGGTGAGTTAGAAGATGCTACACATTGGATTATGGTTTTTGCCGAAAAACTACCTTTGTCGGTAGAAGATTTACTTAAAAAAATAGCCCGACCCGAACCCACGAAAGTAGCCGAGCCTACTCCCAATCAATCTTTTTTTGATAGCTTGTCCGAAGAACCTTTACCGGAAATAAAACCAAAAGTTACTCCTCCTCAAGAAGTAGAAGCCGTTTATGCAGTGCCTAAGACACCCAGACCCCCTCAAAATCTCAATGAAACTGTAGGGGCAAATGGCAACGCCAACAAAGAATCTCTTAACGATAGCTTACGTTCCGAAAAAGCGACAGTATCCGATGCTTATCAAAAACAAGCTATTTCGAGTATTTCGCAGCATATTCCATTACACCAAAAGTTCATGTTTATCCATCAACTATTTGGAGGTAGCAATAGTGCCTACGAAACAGCCATTGCGGAGTTGGAACAGTCGCCCGATTTTAATGCTGCCCGCGCGCTGATTACTTACAAGTACGCTTCGCAATACCTGTGGGATATGACGAGCGATACAGTAGGAGAGTTGCTTGAAGTCGTCAAAAGGCGTTTTGGGCAGTAACAGAGGGTAAATGAAGTCGTCTATTACAAACCACACAAAACATGATTTCTTGCTCCCAACTTAAATTTGCTTATTCTCCCCAAAAACAATTTTCGTTTCCCGATTTGTCATGTAAAAGTCGGGAAACGCTTTTGATTTTGGGGCAATCGGGTAAGGGTAAAACTACACTGTTGCACCTTATGGCCTTGTTGCTTCGCCCCGAAAGTGGGCAAATTTTGATTGATGATCAAGATATTACGGGGCTTTCGGCTGCCGAAGCAGCCAAAATAAGAGCGACCAAAATTGGGATTGTGTATCAACGCCCTCATTTCGTCAGTTCGCTCAATGTACTCGACAATATCCTACTGACAAATTATTTAGCCCAAAAACCACAAGATAAACTCAAGGCACGGCATTTGGCCGAACAACTTGGCTTTGCCGAACACCTTTATAAAAAGACAAATCAATTGAGTTTGGGCGAACAGCAGCGGGTGAGTATAGCAAGGGCATTGGCCAATTCTCCTTCTATCCTCTTGGCCGACGAACCGACCTCCAACCTCGACGACGAAAACTGCTCGAAAGTAGTTGCATTGCTCAAAGCCCAATCAGAGCAGATTGGGGCAAGTTTGGTGGTAGTTACGCACGACCAACGCCTCAAAGATGTTTTTGAAAATCAGGTGATGTTGTAATAAAAACAAGTTTTCAAAACTTCGGACAAGACAACTGCTTGTCCTTGCGGCGTGTGCGCTGGCGAGGCGAAGGCTCCCAGTCGAATGTATAAGCCAACGAAATTTCATGTGAGCCTCCGCTGGGCAGTCCAAGTGCAGAGATAGTCATATCATAGCTATACCCAAACGAAAACTTGTCTTGCCGATAACCCACCAATGCTATGAGCGACTCGCGGTTGGTGATATTTGCGGCATATCTTTTGACAGGTAGCCCTCGATACCAAAGCCCCAATACAATGGGTGAGTAAGTGATATAAACACCCAAATCAAGTTGGTCAAACTTACCCTGAAATTTATACAAAATGGCAGGTGAGATGGTCTTTTCGCGCTCCCATTCATCGCCTAGGCCTGTGTAACCCGCAAACGGAATCCGCAAGCCTGCATGTAAACTTCCCTTGAGAGGCAAACGATTGCCTTCAGAGATTTGAAAGAAACCTTGCTGCGGGCGGTTGATATGATGTGCTGCTACTCCTACCCAATATCGGTCTGAATACAACAAAGCACCCGTAGCGAAACTCAAATACCCGATAGAGGGCGAGCCGTTGGCCGCCAAGGGGTCAAGGGTAGGATTGCCAGTAAAGCCACGATTGGTGTATTGGTCGCCAAAAGTAAGCTCTCTCAAATCGGTACGGCGATTGGCAAATCCTCCTTGTAGCCCCAAACGCAGGGCGGTGTTTTCGTTGAGTTTGATTTGGTAAGCATACTGTGCCGAGATTTCGGAAGTGCGAAGATTGCCAGTCCCTTGGGTATCATTCAAAAACAACAGTCCTACACCGCTATTGACATTGGAAAAGTAATGATCTATCCCAAACGAAGTAGTTACATAATTGGCAGCCAAACCCGGCCATTGATTGCGATAGTTCATCATCACACGCGGTGCCAAAGCACCTCCGGCAAAAGCAGGATTGAGATAAAGAGGATTTGCATAAAACTGTGAAAACTGAGGGTCTTGAGCAACCGCCAGCCCTGTAACCAACACCAGCAAAAAGGTAAAGCGTAGTCTTTTCATCATTTTATTGTACAGTACATGACATTTACTCCCAAACTACTTTTCAAAATCCCTGTGAAAGTAACGCAAAATTTGATTGAATGTTATTCCAGATACTAAGTTACCAAAAAATCATGTTACTTTTTTGTATGTCATAGCTACTGTACTTTCAGAAATGACTATCAACTGCTCAAAACAAAAAACTAAGACCTCCGTTGAGATTGAGCATACCGATAGGGTGTACCTCGCGTATTTTGTCTTGAACTTGGTCATTGCCTACGGTGAGTGTACTGGTGAGGTTGTCGAAAGAAGCCCTAAGCGCGAAGTAGTCCGAGTGAACGGCTACGGCAAAATGGCGACTGATTTTACAGCGAATACTCGCTCCCGCCCCTACTGTCAGCGAACCACTGCGTACTTGGGTAGTTTTGATGGAGAGAGGTATGTCATACAAATTGCCCTTGAGTTCGGTAGAAGGCCGCTGTACCCACGAATACCCCCCTGTGAGACGAGCATCGAATGTCCACAGCCCTGCCGAAATGGAGTAGTACGGCCCGGCAGTCCAGTGGGCACAGTTCCATGTACCACCCGATACCGACCAGTTGCCGCCTGTATGGCTTTGTTGAATCGTAGCCAGCAGATTTTGTGTGCCAGATTCATTCAGACAACTCGTAAAAGAAGTCATCGCACCCAAACGGCGTGTAAAGCGATATCCCAAAGCCACTTGAAACGATGACCCGCGCCGTGCTACGACATCAGATGGGGCCGTAGGGTCGCCTTTCATCAGCGATTTGGTAGGGAGGCTCACCCCACTCGAAATATTGACAAATCCTCGATGATCAATGTGCGACAAAATGAATCTTTGCTGCGCTAAAAGTAGCGTGCTGTACAAACAAAAAACAGTGCTAAACAGAATTTTTTTCATGGTGATTGTTGGGATTAAGGTTGATGCTGAAAAAGAAATATCAACAATCATGCCATTTTTATAAACTGCTCAAAATCAAGTATTTGTGAAATTTTAAGGAAAAGATTATGGTATATTGCTCATATTTACAATCTTTTTTTTGACTTCAATGACTTTAGACCAAATCATCGCGCGCATTGCTTCCCTACAATCTAAAGGAGAAGGGTATTTTGACGAAGGGCTATTTCCGGCGTATCGTAGCAACCCCATGATTGGCTACCGTCGCCCCGATACGACGGTTTTTTTTACGGCCTCAATTATTTTTACACTTTCCAAAATCAAGCACCTACTTTCGCCCCAAAGCCAGCGACTTGTCGAAGAAATTTCTCAAAAAGCCATTCAGAATTATCCCAAATTTCAAAACAAAGACGGCCTCAAAACGTATAATTTTTGGAAAACAAAGCCCTCCAAGCATTTTCCTAATGGGTATATTTTCAGACACTTCGAGCATTTTCGTATCCCCGACGATATAGACGACACGGCCATGATTTACCTTACTTCTACTCCTACCCCAGAAGAACTATTGTGGCTCAAAGAAAAACTACCCCAACACGCCAATCTGACCCAGAAAACGATTCGAAATACTTTTGAAGACTATCGCGGCCTTCGGGCGTATTCTACGTGGTTTGGCAAGAATATGTACATCGAATTTGACGCTTGTGTATTGGCCAACATGATGTACTGTATTTTTGAATATGACTTACCCCTCAACCAGCACGACCACGACAGCCTCACTTACATTGGCTCCGTAGTCGAAACCGACCGCTACCTCACACAGCCCTTTCGCTGCGCGCACCAATACCCGCGCACCGTACCTATCGTCTATCATATAGCGCGGCTTATGGGGGCTTTTCAAATCCCCCAACTGGAGGCTATTCAACCAAAATTGGTTGAAGATATTCTCGGCCTTCTTCAAAAACCCCAATCAGATTTGGATCGCATCGTCCTCAAAACTTCGCTGCTTCGGCTGGGGGTGCAGCCTTCACTTTTTGAGGTAGAGAAACGAATCCCAGAGGTACGGTCGTTTGAAGATTTTTATTTTTTCATTGCAGGCTTACTGACAGCCTACGAGCAGCCTTTGCTTTATCGCTTTGCCGAGCAGCCGCTTTTTCATATTCGCTGGCAGTGTGAAGCCCACTGTTGGACGCTCATGGCGGAGTATTTGGCACTTTTGAACGAGCAGTGAAGAAGTTGAGGAGTGATAAGAATCGAAATAGTAAAAACGTCAAACGGTTTGTACCTTTGAGTTCAAACTACAAAAAACCAATGGCTAATCGCTGTTTGTTATCTGCTAAAAACCCATGAAATTCACCGACTATCCCATAGCTCCCGAAATCAAAAAAAGTTTAGAAAAATTGGACTTCAAGCGTCCTACCGATATTCAATACAAGGCTATTCCTTCTATTTTGGCGCGAGAAGATGTGTTGGCCATTGCCCAGACGGGTACGGGTAAAACTGCCGCTTTTGCCATTCCTATCATTCACTTACTACACGAACGCAAAAAACAAGACCGACGAGGCGAAGGCGTAAAATGTGTAGTAATGGTACCCACGCACGAGCTGTCTTTGCAGATTACCGAAGTTTTTGAGCAACTTTCTCATTTTACAGACCTCAAAACACTGGCATTGCTCGGAGGGGTATCGCAAGAACCGCAAATCGCCCGCCTTAAAAAAGGGGTGGATATAGTCGTAGCTACTCCCGGAAGACTTTTTGATTTGGTTAGTCAAGGGCATTTGCTCTTGCAACGGGTCGAAATCTTAGTACTCGACGAAGCCGACCACATGCTCGACTTAGGGTTTATCAATGATATTCGTGATTTGCTCCGGCACCTGCCCCGCCGCCGTCAAACGTTATTCTTTTCGGCTACGATTGACCAAAAAATCAAAAAGTTGGCTTATTCGTTGGTCAGCAAAGCCGCTATTCGGATTCAAATATCGCCCAAAGACCCTGTTTCTAAAAATGTGGATCACTTCGTAACAATGGTCGAAATGGACGATAAACGCTTTTTTCTCGAACGTCTTATCAACGAACATTCCGAAAAAAAAATCATGGTTTTTGTACGTACCAAAGTACGAGCCGAGCGCGTAGCCAAAGCCTTAGAAAGAGTAAATATCCAATCCCTCACACTCCACGGCGACAAAGACCAAAACGAACGCACACGCGCATTGACCGAGTTTAAGAACGGTAATGTCAAAGTACTCATCGCTACTGATGTCAGTGCGCGGGGTATTGACATTCCTAATGTGGACTATGTCGTAAACTACGACCTGCCCGACGAAACCGAAAACTATGTACACCGAGTAGGGCGTACTGGTCGCGGTATGCAGCGCGGACAAGCGGTGTCTTTTTGTAGTAGCGAAGAAACCCCAAAACTCGAAGCCATTGAAGCGTATATCGGCAAGACCATCACACGTATCCAACTAAGTCAGGCTGAGTACCAAAGCATGAAAGATTTTAGCAATGATTTCTCCGGTGATCTAAAATCATTGCTGAAAGAAATAGAAGATTGGGAAACAGAACAAAAAAGAAGAAAAGGGCAAAAAATGAGTAGAAAAAAAAGATAACTATTTTGTTTAAAATGAGTTACAATGATAAGTCGTGATGTTTCGACGATTGGTCGCTAACTGACCTCTGATTCTTTTTGCCCTTCGTTTTTATTCCCAACTTTACAAAAAGAATATCTTTTCAAACACCCAATCTTTTCAAAACTATGGCTGTGTTTAACCTCAAAATCAACGGCAAAGCATACAAAGTAGATGCCGAAGCCGATACCCCGCTACTTTGGGTACTACGCGACCACCTCGACTTAACGGGGACAAAGTACGGCTGTGGAATCGCCATGTGTGGGGCGTGTACGGTACATCTCAACGGCGAACCTACGCGCTCGTGTGTATTGCCTGTGTCGGCGGTCGAAAATCTCAACATCACGACTATTGAAGGATTGTCTGCCGATGGTAGTCACCCTTTGCAGCAGGCTTGGGACGAAATAGACGTAGCACAATGCGGCTACTGCCAAGCTGGTCAAATCATGACGGCTGCCGCGCTTCTTTCCAAAAATCCCAATCCAACCGACAAAGACATCGAAAATGCCATGACCGGTAATATCTGCCGCTGTGGTACATACCACCGCATACACGATGCTGTAAAACTGGCTGCCACCAAAACCAAGAAATAATCACCATGAAAAATACAGCTTCCAGAAGAGATTTTCTCAAAATCAGTGCCTTGTCGGGAGGTGGCTTGGTACTGGGTTTTAGTTGGTATGAAGGGCAAGCCGCGCCTACGGTCGTTACGCCTGCCTTGGCCGACAGCATTATGTTCAATGGTTATTTGTCTATCGCTCCTTCGGGTATCATTACGATTTTTTCGCCCAATCCCGAAATCGGTCAAGGCATCAAAACCGCCTTCCCTATCATCGTAGCCGAAGAACTCGATGCCGATTGGGCTATGGTGAAGGTAGAGCAAGCCGCCTTAGACACGAAACGTTTCGACCGCCAACTCACCGGTGGAAGTGGAGCCATCAAACATTCATGGGAACGCCTGCGCAAGGCGGGGGCTACGGCGCGTCATTTACTCATCGAAGCCGCCGCCAAAAAATGGGGCGTACCCGTGTCGGAATGTACTGCTCAAAATAGTTTTGTGATTCATACCTCTGGCAAAAAACTAAGCTATGGCGAACTTGCCAATGAAGCCGCCCTCCTTACGCCCCCTGCCGATGTCAAACTCAAAGCTACCAAAGACTTCAAACTGATCGGTAGTTCGGTCAAAGGAGTGGACAACAAAGACATCGCCACAGGAAAGGCTATTTTTGGCATAGATTACAAACGCGACGGCATGTTGTACGCGGTGATTCAACGCCCTCCAGCTTTTGGCCAAAAATTGGTGTCCTTCGATGCTACCGAAGCCAAAAAAGTATCGGGTATCGTTGATGTGGTATCTTTTGGCAACAAAGTGGCCGTAGTGGGCAAATCTACTTGGCAAGTGATGAAAGCCCGCAAAGCCCTCAACATACAATGGGAAAAGGAAAAAGACCTCGAAAGTACTAGCGACCATGACCGTATTTTGAAAGAACTACTCAACAGCGACAAACTCACCGTACATCGCAAAGACGGCGATATTGAGGCTGCTTTCAAATCGGCGCACAAAATCATCGAAGCTGAATACCAGTGTCCGTTTTTGCCGCACAACTCGATGGAGCCGATGAACTTCTTCGCCCATTACAAAGGCGACAGTATCGAAATGGTAGGCCCCAGCCAAACTCCCCAAGCAGCCCAAATGCAAGTAGCCAAACTGCTCAATCTTCCACCCGAAAAAGTAACTGTCGAACTTACCCGCATGGGAGGAGGATTTGGCCGCCGCCTCAACACCGACTATGCCCTCGAAGCCGCCGAGCTTTCGAGCCTCATCAAAGCCCCTGTCAAAGTAATTTGGACGCGCGAAGACGACATGGCAGGCGGGATTTATCGCCCAGCAGTACGCTACCGCTTCAAGGCTTCGATAGACAAAGCAGGCAATATGACGGGCTTTATGCTCACAGGGGCAGGTATCAATGCCGGCAACTCCACCCGCCCCGACAACTTCCCGGTAGCAGCAGTCGAGAATGTATTGATACAATCAGCCGACCATAAGTCGCCCATTACGACAGGGCCGTGGCGTGCACCTATCACCAACTTTCTGGCTTATGCCGAGCAAGCCTTTCTCGACGAGGTAGCCCAAGCCGCTGGCAAAGACCCCTTACAGATGCGTTTGGAGCTATTCGATAAAGCCGAAAAAAATCCCGTCGGTAAACTCACCTACGAGCCAGCCCGCTTCCGCGAAGTGTGTAAACTCGTGGCTGAAAAAGCAGGCTGGGGCAAAAAGAAAAAAGGAGTGCACCAAGGCTTTAGCGTGTATTTTTCGCACGCTTCGTATGTAGCCCAAATCGCCGAAATGATCAACGTAAAAGGTAAACCTGTCCTCAAAAAAGTATATGCAGCTACTGACTGTGGCATTGTCATCAACGAAAGTAGTGCCAAAAACCAAGTGTATGGGGCTATTGTGGATGGCCTTGGTCATGCGATGTATGGCAACATGACTTTCAAAGAGGGCGTGCCACAACAAAACAACTACGACAAATACCGGCTTATCCGATACAACGAAGTCCCCGAAATAGAGGCTTATTTTGTAAACAACGGCATCGAACCTACGGGGCTTGGGGAGCCGGCACTTCCACCGGTAGGAGGGGCTATTGCCAACGCTATCTTCAAAACTACAGGGAAAAGGCTTTATTCTCAACCTTTCAACGAGCAAGAAGCCACCGTTGGGTAGTTGGAAGGTTTCAAAATGTAAATTCTTGTCAAACCAACTTTTAACCCTATTTTTGCAGCGAGTAAAGTGCCTTTACCTTGAGCCTTTACTCGCTGTTTTATTGTAGCTTGTTAGGGTTTAGTACTTTCAAGCCTTTGATATTGATGAAATCCTTTTCATTGTTGGTGACAAGGGTCAAATTATGAGCCAAAGCAGAAACTGCAATGGTAGCATCAGGAGTTTTAATTTTTCTATTTTTTCGTAGGAATACGCAGTGTGTTACCACAGCAGGAGTAATATCATAAATGATACAATCTTGAATAAAGTCTTTGATATTTTGAGACGTATAAGGGTCAGTATTCCAACACAAAAGTTCGATTTGAGTAATGATAGAAATTTTGGGTATTGCGTTTATGATTAAATCCATTAGTTCTAAGCCCTTAGTTGGCAAAGATGCTGATAAATAATCAGATACGACATTGGTATCAATCATATACTGTTTTATTCGTTACGCATTGTTCTGATATGGTCATTTAATTCATTCGCCTGTTCTTTACTTATGATACCTTTGTATTTATCGGACAATCTTTTTTTAGGTAAAGCAATATCAGTTTTTAAAACCTTGATAAGTTGTAACTCTTCCAATTCATGCAAAAGCCCTATGGCTTTTTCATTGGTTACTTCAATAAGAAATGTATTGTTCATCATCTCAAAAGTTCAAAATGTAATTACACAAATATATCAAAGTTTCGCATAACAAATCGGTTCAATTTTTGAGTTTACCCTAAGATTTTTAATAAAAATTACTTTGTACAACCCATTCCCCCTCATTTCAATTTATGGCTTCAACACAATATGACTTACTCATCATCGGTAGCGGCCCGGGCGGCTATGTAGCGGCTATTCGCGCTTCGCAGTTGGGACTCAAGACGGCTGTCGTGGAGCGGGAAAGTTTGGGCGGTATTTGCCTCAACTGGGGCTGTATCCCTACCAAAGCCCTTCTGAAAAGCGCGCAGGTTTTTCAATATATCCAACACGCCAAAGACTACGGTATCACGGTCGGTGAGGCCAATGCCGACTTCAAGGCCGTCATCAAGCGTAGCCGCGACGTAGCCAATGGCATGAGCAAAGGTGTCAATTTTTTGATGAACAAAAATAAAATAGACATCATCTCAGGGCATGGGCGCGTCAAACCCGGCAATAAAGTAGAAGTAGAAAACGAAGGCAAAAAGACCGAATACTCCGCCAAGCATATCATCATTGCTACAGGAGGCCGCGCCCGCCAACTCCCCAACGTACCCATAGACGGCCAAAAAGTAATCGAATACCGCAAAGCCATGAGCCTCGACAACCAGCCCAAATCTATGCTCGTCATTGGGTCAGGAGCGATTGGAGTAGAGTTTGCCTACGTCTATGCCAGCATGGGTACGAAAGTTACGATTGTAGAGTTTATGCCCAACATCGTACCTGTAGAAGACGAAGACATCTCCAAAGAATTGGCCAAACAATACAAAAAATTGGGCGTAGAGATTCACGTCAATTCGAGCGTCGAAAAAGTAGATACCAGCGGTAAAGGCTGCGTTTCGACCGTCAAAACACCCAGCGGTGAAATCAAAATCGAAACCGACATCGTACTCTCGGCAGCAGGTGTAGTAGCCAATATCGAAAATATCGGCCTCGAAGAAACAGGCATCAAAGTAGAAAAGGGCAAAATCGTAACCGATGAGTACTATCGTACCAACGTACCCGGAGTGTATGCCATCGGCGACGTAACCAAAGGCCAAGCCCTTGCACACGTAGCCTCGGCAGAAGGTATTATTTGTGTAGAGAAAATAGCGGGTTTGCCCAACGTCCATGCACTCAATTATAACAATATCCCCGGCTGTACTTATTGTACTCCCGAAATCGCTTCGGTAGGCTATACCGAGAAAGCCGCCAAAGAAGCTGGCTACGAGATAAAAGTAGGGAAATTTCCATTCTCTGCATCAGGCAAAGCCAAAGCCGCAGGTGCCTCAGAGGGATTTGTGAAAGTCATTTTTGATGCCAAATACGGCGAATGGCTCGGAGCGCACATGATTGGTGCCAACGTAACCGAAATGATAGCCGAAGTGGTAGTAGCGAGAAATCTCGAAACCACCGGCCACGAAATCGTCAAGTCGGTACACCCACACCCCACCATGTCGGAGGCTATCATGGAAGCCGCTGCCGCTGCTTATGGGGAGGTGATTCACCTGTAAATTTATTTTTCAAAAAAAAGCCCTTAGTCAAATGATTAGGGGCTTTTTTGATGATAAATATTTATTGTTATCCATGTTTTTGTTTCACAAACTGCAAGGGCGAAATTCCCATGATTTTACGAAACTGACGATTAAAATAAGAGAGGTTGTTGAAGCCCGATTCAAAACATACCTCCGTTATGCTCTTCTGATTTTGGCGTAGTAGCTTAGACGCATACGCAACCCTTATTTCGTTGAGGTAGTGAGTGTAGGTTTTGAGTGTTCGGCCTTTAAAATAACGGCAAAAAGCGGTGGGACTCAGATGGGCCACAGCGGCAATGTCAGCTATACTGATGTGATTGGTGAAATGCCGATAAGTATATTCATTCACTTGCCTCATTCGGTTTTCGTCGTTACTATCATTAAAATAGTAACCTTCAGGCATGAGGTACTGATAATCTTTACTTTCGGATAAAGTATCAAGTATTGCCAAAAGTGTCAAAATACGTGCGGTTTGGCTCATAGAAGGCATAAGCTCAAGTTGGGGACGTACTTGATTGACTGCGGTACCCCCAAATTGTATGCCACGGCGGCAGCGTTCGAGCAAGTGGCCGATATGTTGAAACTCACTTTTTTGAAAAAAATCTCTCCCCAAAAAATCAGTTAGAAACTGAATAATCAACCCAAAAGGTTTTACCTCTGGCGACTGCTGCCTAAACTCTGTGTTTTCCTGTAAAACATGGGGAAAATTGCTGCCTAAAATGACCAAATCGCCAGCCTTAAATTCACGAAACCCTTCTCCCATCACACCATTGGTGATACCCTCTGTGAAATAAATCAATTCGATTTCGGGGTGATAGTGCCAGCGTGTGGTCAGATCAAAAGCCTCGTACTTGAATATCAAGGAGCGATTGGCCAGAGGGGTAATCAAGCGATAGCTGGGTTCCATGAGCAAAAGATGAAAATATACTTAAACCTCATAGGTTTGAGAAAAGGCAACGATATAACCGTCTGATAATCAAATGAAACCTATGAGGTTTTTTCGCAAATCAATTTTTAAGGAGTATAAAAATCATTCAAATATATTTTTTTGAGATTTTTGTCAAAAAACATAAGATGAAAAAGTATTTCCTTTTGACCCTTAGTGCCTTCTTTTTTGTTTTGAAAACAGAGGCACAAACTTGGCCGCAAAGACTTAAAGCACATCAGTGGCTGATCACAAGTGTACGTACAGGTGATACTGATGTTTTTAGCATTAATCCTGCTACTGGCAATGCCCTCAACCTAACTCAATCGCCTGCTTCCGAAGAACGTTACCCAGCTTGGAGTCCTGATGGTCGCAAAATCATCTTTACGTCAAATCGTGAAGATGAAAAAACATATAATATTTACATTGCCAATGCCGATGGCAGTCAGCCTCAAAAAATCACCCAACTTCCTACTGGTGCAGTAGCTTATTGGGCGGCCTTTACAGATGATGGCCGCTACATTTATTTTAATGAAGGCGTATCTGGCCAAATCATGCGTGTACGCCCCGATGGTACAGGGCAGCAGATAATAGCAGAAGGCCGCGATGCCAACATCTCTCCCGATGGCCAACGGTTTGTATATACCCAAAAAGGTACAAAAGGCTTTGGCGTGTGGGTCATGGACAGCGACGGCAAAAACCGCCGTCAAATCATTCCCAACGAATCAGAGATTGGTGGGATTGCCCCTGTTTGGTCGTCAGACGGCAAGAAAATAGCTTTCTCGATGCAAGTGGGCGAATTTGCAGAGATTATGACCTGCAATGCTGACGGCAGCGATTTAAAACAAATTACTTATCTGAAACAAATCAGTAGTTCGCCAGCTTTCTCCCCCGATGGTCAATACATAACCTTCCGTGTAACCAACGAAGCCTACTGGCGTGATGCTCAAAAAATGAAACAAACTTACGACGAAAAAGCAGGTGATAAGCGACCAGTATGGGTTGTCAAATCTGACGGCACTATGCCTACTGTTGTAGAAGTGTTACGCTATCAATGTGCTATGGATGGGAGCCGTGCCGAATGGAAGCCACGTTAGCAGATAATAAAGGAAGAACCGCAAAACAGTTCAAAGAATATCGAGCAAAAGGCCCTAACCCTACGTTGGAAGCTAAAAAACATTCCTGTTGATTTGGTAATTGAAGTCAAAATATCTAATTTTGCGCTCCCATTTTTGGGGTAGTATCATTTTTTTAGAAAAAACATTTAAAATGCCAACTATTTCACAATTAGTACGCAAAGGACGCGAACAAATGACGTGGAAATCTAAGTCGCCAGCCTTAGATTCTTGCCCACAACGTCGCGGTGTATGCACTCGTGTATATACCACGACCCCGAAGAAGCCAAACTCGGCTTTGCGCAAAGTAGCGCGTGTACGTTTATCCAACATGAAAGAAGTCAATGCCTACATTCCGGGCGAAGGCCACAACCTCCAAGAGCACTCCATCGTATTGGTACGTGGAGGTCGTGTGAAAGATTTACCCGGGGTACGCTATCACATCGTACGTGGTGCCTTGGATACAGCCGGCGTAAATGGCCGTAAGCAGGCTCGCTCACTTTACGGAGCCAAACGACCCAAGCCAGGTCAAGCAGCTCCTGCTGGAAAAGGAGCACCCGCCAAAGGTGGTAAGAAGAAGTAAAAATTAGTCCTTTTTGTTGGCGTAAAATAGTACAATAGCATAAAAGGGTAGTAATGCCGAGCTAAATCTCGGTGTGAATCAGTTCAATCGGCCAAAAGCCGAATCAAACGAAACCTACATTAATCAATTATTCAGTACAATGAGAAAAGCAAAACCAAAAAAGAGATATTTGTTGCCAGACCCTAAATACAGGGACGTGATGGTAACCAAGTTTGTAAACAACTTGATGATGGAAGGTAAGAAAACACTTGCCTATGATATATTTTACGGTGCGTTAGAACTTGTTGAAAAACGCCTTAACGAAAATGGACTGGAGGTTTGGCGCAAAGCCCTCAACAACGTAATGCCCGGTGTAGAAGTAAAAAGTCGTCGTGTAGGGGGAGCCAACTTTCAAGTACCTACCGAAGTACGCCCCGAACGCAAGGTATCACTGGGCATGAAATGGATGATTAAGTATGCCCGCCTTCGTGGTGAAAAAACCATGAAAGATCGCTTGGCAGCCGAAATCATTGCTGCTTCCAAAGGCGAAGGTGCTTCTGTCAAAAAGAAAGATGATACGCACCGCATGGCTGAAGCTAACAAAGCGTTTTCGCATTTTCGTTTCTAATTTTTTCCTCAAAATCTATACCCAAAAGCCGATATTCTTACGAGTATCGGCTTTTTGATTTTAGACTATTTCAAATTTTCTCCAAAATAAATTCATTAATAAAGTTAAATTTTATATAAATTTTGTTAAAATGTTTGATAATAAATAACGTAATTTTTACGTTTGTGAACCAGTAGCCATTTTACTATTTTTCTACCCTTGACAGCCATGAAACACTTCTTCGTAGTTTGCTTCTGCTTTTTGCTTTACTTTCCTATTTTGGGTCAAACGCCCAGTCGTTACCAAATCACAGGCACGGTTTTAGACACCGCTTCAGCTCCTTTAGCCTCGGCTACAATCATGCTTTTACAGCGTAAAGACTCCTCTTTGGTCAATTTTAGCCGCACCGATGCTAAGGGAGTGTTTACGCTTCGCAATGTCCGAAAAGGGGAATATTTGGTAAAAATCACCTACGTAGGCTTTATTCCTTACAACAAAGACATTGAATTTGGCGACAGAGAAATCATTGACTTGGGCAGTATGCCCTTGAAGCCCATCACTAAAGAACTCTTTGAGGTCATCATCAAAACGGCTCGCGCACCCATGAGCATCAGAGGCGATACCATCGAGTACGATGCCCGTACCTTCAAAGTACCCCCCGGAGCTACCGTAGAAGACCTCCTTCGGCGGCTACCGGGTGTGCAAGTAGATGCCAATGGCAATATCATCGCCCAAGGTCAGCAAGTACGCAAAGTAACTGTTGACGGCAAACGCTTCTTTGGCGATGACCCCAAGATGGCCACCAAAAACCTCCCCGCCGAAGCCGTACAAAAAGTACAGATTTTCAACGACCAGTCCGAACAAGCCAAAGTAACAGGTGTAGATGACGGCAAAAAAGAAAAAACGGTCAATCTCGAACTCAAGGAAGGATTCAAAAAAGGAGGATTCGGTAAACTGACTGCGGGGGTAGGCATGGACGGCAACAGCGACCGTAGCGCACGTACCGAACTCAAGGGAAATTACAATAAGTTTGACGACAAAAACCAGTTTTCGCTCATTGGCCTCGGCAACAACACCAACCAAACAGGAATGTCTTGGGACGATTTCCAAGACTTTAGAGGTAGTGGATCTTTCAATCAGTGGAACGACAACGGCGACTTTGGCTTTGGAGGCGGGGTGCGCATCAGTTATGCAGGTGATAACGACGACGGCGGCCTTGAAATACCCGCAGGCGGCGGTCGCGGTCAAGGCTACTCCAACAACATCGCCGGAGGTATCAACTACAACTACAACACCCAAAAAACCAAACTCAACAGCAGCTACTACTACAACTCTACCCGATTGGTCTTGGACGCGCTACGTAGCCGTGAGAATTTCCTGCAAAATGGTTCGTTCAGAACCTTAGACGAAAGCAGTCAAATCAATTTTGTGGGCAATCACCGTCTTTCGTTTCGCTACGAACAAACGCTCGATTCGCTCAATACCTTGATATTCACCAACAATAGCCGCCTCAATGCAGGAAATACTCGCTTGAATAGTTTCCAGCAGTTTTTCCGAAACAACAACTTCAAATCGAACGAAACCACCTTAGACAACCGCACCAATATCAACAAAATCGAAACCGCCAACACGCTGATTTACAGATTAAAATTCAAGAAAAAAGGACGGAATTTTGCGGCAAGTGCTTCTTACGGCTACTCTCACAACGACGGCACCGCCGACCAAAACTCACTTAATCTATTCTACAATTCGGCTTCTGCCAATGACTTCATTCGCCTTGCCCTCAACCTCACCAACACCACCGAAAGCCAAGTCAATGAAGTCAAGTCGAGTTTGCTTTTCATCGAACCCCTCTCCAAACGTATCTTCTGGGAAAATTTTCTGAATGTAGGGCTACGACGCAATTTTGTAGATCGCGATGCCTTCGATTTGGGGCGTGATGCCGGAAGGCCAGTAGGTGTAGATAGCTTGAGTAGTTATTTCAGAAATGACATCACCTACACTCGTCTTGGCTCCGGGCTGCGGTATTCGTACAAAGGGCTTAATTTTTCGAGTGGCTTGGCTGTACAGCGTTTCAACTTGAATGGACAGTTTTCGTTTGGGGTATTCAATCCGGGTAGCGCAGGAAGCCTTAATACCATTTTCGACATCAACCGAAATTTTGTAGCGTGGCTACCCAATGCCTCTTTGAGCATAGACTTGAAAAACAACCGCTACCTATGGTCGGAGTACAACGTAAACGTAACACAACCCAACCTGCGCGATTTGCAGCCTGTCATAGACAACAGCAACCCGCTTTTTGTACGTCAGGGCAATCCCGACTTACTGCCGTCGGTAGCACACAATGTTTTTGTGGGGTACAATTACTTCAATCCTGCCAGCTTTACCAATTTTGGTGGTAATTTGTTTTACACTTACAACGTCAATCAAGTCATTTACAATCAAGAGATTGACCCACGAACCTTGGTTACGGTTACGAAACCCACCAACATCACCGGCGGGCAGACGATGGGGGTTTGGATGAACTTCGGTTTTCCACTCAAAAAAACCAAAAGTAATCTTAATCTGAATTTCAACCCCTTTTTCAGTCAAAACCTGACGTTCATCAATGGTGTTTTGAATCAAAACAACAACGAAAACTACCGCTTTGGGCTGCGCTTAGACCTGACACCGAGCGATGTGTTTGTGTTTTATGCCAATGCTAACTGGGGTATCACGAACTCACGCTTTTCGGTCAATACCGCCCAAAATATGCGTATTCTCAATCACACGTATAGCGGCACGATGAACATCAAACTCCCCAAAGATTTTTTCATCAATGCCAATTTGGACTATCGTATTTTCGTAAACAACCGCTTCAACCTCGACCAACGGCTACCGATTATGAATACTTCGATTTACAAAGTCTTGGGCAAGGCTAAAAAAGCAGAGATAAGACTTTCGGTATATGATGTCTTCAACCGCAATTTGGGGGTTAGTCAGTTTGCCAACCAAAACTTTGTATCGCAAGAAAAAATTCAAACGCTAGCACGATACGGTATGTTGAGTTTTACGTACAATATGCGTGGTGTCAATACCACCCTAAAACGTCGCGGAGGATTTTGGTAAATGAGTTACAAAACATTCAAATCAGAATATTACAAATGAAATCTATCACTCAAAGCCTGTGGTTGATTGCTTGCGGGCTATTGTTTATGGCCACCAAAGCCACAGCCCAAACAGAAGGCAAAATCACATACCTTCACAAATACCACTGGACCAAAGTATATAGTCGCTTGACGTATTTGAGCAAGGAGGAAAAAGACCGTATCGAACTCACTTCCAAAGGCTGGGACGAGTTTCCGGGTACTCCGATGAAATTAGTGTTTGACCAAAACCAAAGCCTCTACACCTATGCCAACGAGCAAGGCCAAAGTGAAGACGGCCAATGGACTTGGCGGCAAGATGACTACGTGATTTACAGAAACTTTGCCCAAGAAAAACTAATCGAACACCACGAAATGCTGGGGCGGACTTATCTGCTCGAAGATTCGTTGATGAGTTACAACTGGCGTATTCTCAACGAAATCAAAGACGTAGCTGGCTATGTGTGCATGAAAGCCGAAACCACCGACCCTGCCAAAAACTACAAATTGACGGCATGGTTTGCGCAAGATATTCCGGTAGGCATAGGGCCGGAGCGTTATTGGGGATTACCGGGGGCCATTCTCGAACTCAACATTGACGAGGGCTGTGTGGTCATTACGGCACAAAAAGTAGAACTTAAAACCGTGGCCGACGAACTCAAACTCCCCAAAATGAAGGGCCGTAAAATCAAAAACAATGATTACAATACGCTGATTCAAAAGCATATCGCCGAAAGTATCAAAGCCCAACGCAATCCTTTTTGGGCAATTAGGTATTGAAAAAATAGGAGGTCATTTGAAAATAACAAGTGAAAAACAATAGGGCATATTTTGAGAAGATATATGCCTGTTTGTCGCAAGCGAGTTTGATTTTTTATTGATTTTTTCCAAATATCTGACACTCAATCAAATCTGCTGGTATTTTCAAAGGATTCCAGTGTGCGTGTAAGCATAAGGCTGCGCCCAAAGCAGTCGCCTGTGCTACCGAGGCGGCACATACTTTCTTATTTGGAAAAGCCATTGCCAACAAGTTCATATAAATTGGGTTTTTGCTAAATCCTCCATCTACAAACAAATATTCTACCTCTGCATTGTTCAATACCAACTGCGTAGAGGCAATCTGTGCCTTCACAATATCGAGCATCAAAGCATGGTAGGCTTCTTCATAAGTAGTAGGGGTGTGGCCGTTTTTGAGTGTTTCGATGATTTGCGAATCAAACCCTACATTTTTATAAGCATCTATTGGTTTTTCATATTGAGTAGCAAGTCGCTTGGTGGCTTGCTCATGCTCAAAGCCCGCAAAAAGCCGTGAGGCTTTTACGGGGAGACCGTTGTATTGGAGATAGCAAAGGCAATCTTGCCGAAGCTCGTCGTCGGTCAGAGGAGTGTGATTGAACGGATTGAGGCTGATACACCACGTACCCGTCGAAATAAGCACAAAGCGTTGGGTTTTGAAATGTACTAAATAGGGTATCAACGCCGCCGAGCTATCATGTAGCCCAACCCCACAAGCAACACCATTTTCCAAAATAAGTGGTTGATCGGCTGGGTGTAAAGGGGCGAGTTTAGTGTCAATACCTTCTTCTTTGACCCAATGGTGGTAGCATTGAGCGTCAAAATCCCATAAATGCGTATGGCAGCCGATGCTCGTAATGTCAGAATAAAATTTTTTTGTAATCAAATAACTGACATATTGGGGTAAATGTAGAGAGTAACGAATGGCCTCAAACAGGGCAGGTTTTTCGTATTTCAAACGATACAATATCAAGCCCGAATTTAAACTTCCCAAAACAGGCGAGGCCGTCTGCCGTGCCATGTTGGCCTCACCACGATATGTTTCATAAAACTGTTTTTGTAGGCTTTCAGGAAAAGGCTTGAGGTAATTGTAAAGTGGGGCGATGACCTTGCCGTTTTGGTCTAAATGCACCAAACTTGCCCCATAAGTCGTAAAATGGAGAGCTTTCACTTCAAAATCAGGCAACGAAAGTAACGTAGCTACGGTTTGTAGTACCCAAGCCGTAAGCAAAGCAATATTTTCGCAAGGGTAGCCATCTTCGTCGGTAGTTTCGTCAAACTGCACCGATTGCTCCCACACGATTCGATAGTGTGGGTCGAAAATAAAGGCTTTTTTGTTGGTTTTGCCGATGTCCAATACGGCACAGACAGGCTGCTTCATACTATAATCCAGTAGCTACGGTTTTGGAGCCTCGATGGTGGATAAGTTGCTGGCGAACATTCAAACTTCGATAAAGCCCAATAGGACTCAACGCTCCTCCTGCACGCAAACGCGCCTCTGCTACCAATGGGCGCATATCGGTACGGAAGGCATTTTGTAAGATTTCTTGGGCTGATACTACGTCGTTGTTTTGTTGGGCTTCGCTTAGTGCTTTTCTATCCACTGCCAAGGATTGCGCATAAGCCAGCATAATAGCTTCGACCGATTGCAATAAATCTTCAAGAGGGTCTTTGACATTGTGTGAAGCATCAATCATCCACCCCAAGCCTGAAGCCCCCAAACCCCCGAAGGAGGCTTCTGTATCATTACCTTTGGCAATCTGTGGAGCTACCAACTCGTTGAAAATCAAAAATAATTGATACGGCTTGATGCTTCCGGCAGTAAGGTCGTCGTCGCCGTATTTGGAGTCGTTGAAATGAAACCCACCCAACTTGCCCTCCATGAGCAATAGGGCTACGATTTGTTCGATGTTGGCATTGGGCAAATGATGCCCCAAGTCCACCAACGTGTAGGCTTTGGGGCCGAGCTTGGAAGCATAAAGGTACGACTGACCCCAGTCGCCGACGGTTGTCGAATAAAAGTTAGGTTCAAAGGCTTTGTATTCGACAAACATCTTCCAATCATCAGGCAGGGCTGCATAGATTTCCTGCAAACTTTCGAGGGTACGCTGAAAAGCCCCCCGAAAATCAAGCTGCCCCGGAAAGCAAGAACCATCGGCCAGCCAAACGGTCAATGATGTAGAACCCAGTGCTACGCCATGTTTGATGACTTCGATGTTATGCTCGATAGCCTGCTTTCTCACGGCCTTGTCCACGTGCTGAAGCGAGCCAAATTTGTAGCTTAGAGGCTGGCCGGGTTGGTCTTGAAAAGTGTTAGAATTGACAGCATCGAATCGTAGCCCATACTGTGCGGCCAATGCTCGAATCGCCTGATAGTTTTGGGGAATATCCCAGGGAATATGTAGCGAAATAGCACCGCTCGAACGATTGAGGGCATGAAGTAGTCCTACATCTTCTATTTTTTCTTCTAAACTGCGCGGCTCACCGCCTCCTGCAAATCTTCCGAAACGTGTCCCTCCTGTACCCAATGCCCATGAGGGAATCGCTATCTGAAAATCCATGAGTTGTTGGACGATACTTTCTGCCTTTTCGACCTCTGAAGCTAAAAAGCCAAATTGTTGCTGATGCTTTTTGAGCAGCGGTTCGTTGTGTTGGTCAATGTGATGTTTTTGGAGTACCATTTTGAAAAATAGTTGAAAAATACGCTAATGCCCAGTGAGCATTAGCGTGATTGCACTAACTAACCTATGATGAAAAAGTCTTTTGAATCAACGTACAAAAGCCATTGCTACGCCCCCGTCCACGTTGAGTACATTGCCGGTAGATTTGCTCAATAAGCCACCCACGAAAGCAAAGCACGCATTGGCGATGTCTTCGGGAAGTATGATTTCGTTGAGCAAAGTACGCTTGGCATAATAGTTGGGAAGTTCTTCTACGCTCACGCCATAAGCTTTGGCACGGCCTTCGGCCCAGCCACTTTGCCAAATTTTAGAGTCAGCGATGACCGCATCGGGATTGACCACATTGACCCTGATTTTTTCGGGACCCAATTCGGCGGCGTTGAGTCGGCTCAAATGTAATTGTGCTGCTTTGGCCGAACCATAGCCGGCATTGTTGGGACCTGAAACGAGAGCGTTTTTACTAACGATATTGATTACATCTCCTCCCAGATTTTGTTTACGCATCACTCTTACGCCAGCTTGAGTTACCAAAAACTGCCCTTTCACCAAAATATCGTACAGCAAATCCCATTCTTTTTCGGTGTGGTCTTCTATGGTACGAGAAATACTAATACCGGCACAGTTCACGACGATATCCACTCCTCCAAAGGCCAAAGCAGCAGTATCAAACGCATGGGAGATGTCGGAGGCTTTGGTTACGTCGAGCACAGTAGAGGTAGCCGTATCTTTTCCATATTTTTGAAGAAACTCTTGTGTAGATCCTGCCAGCCGCTCGGCATCGTTGTCGTTGAGTACGACACAGGCCCCTTCGTCGGCAAATTTTTTGGCGATAGCTTTCCCTATTCCGCCGGCACTTCCCGTAACGAGGGCTATTTTGCCAGACAGTGCTTTGGGCTTAGGCATACGTTGAAGTTTGGCTTCTTCGAGTAGCCAGTATTCGATATTGAAGGCTTCTTGGCGCGGCAACGAGGTATATTCAGAAACGGCCTCCGCCCCTTTCATGACATTGATGGCATTGATATAAAACTCCGAGGCTACACGAGCCGTTTGTTTATCTTTCGAGAAAGTAAACATTCCTATCCCTGGCCACAAGATGACAACAGGGTTGGGGTCGCGCATAGCGGGGCTGTTGGGGTGTTTACAGCTTTCGTAGTACTCAGTGTACATCTGGCGGTATGCTTCAAACTGCGGCTGCAGTGTTTCTTTCAAAGCTACCATGTCAGTCAAATCAGCATCTGTGGCCAAATCAAGCACCAAAGGGCTGATTTTGGTACGCAAGAAATGGTCAGGGCAGCTTGTGCCGAGGGGAGCGAGCTTATCCAAATCATGCGAATTGATAAATTCCAACACACGGGCATCGTCCGTAAAATGGCCAATCATCAAGCCCCCCCCGCCCCCAGTAGGGGTGCTTTTACGAAAAGAAGAGCAAAAGCCACGCAGGATAGGCGCAAGGGCAGCCGCTTTTGTCTTGCGGTCTTGTTGGGGCAAGCTACTAATTTTTTCCCCCCCGAATACCGCACGTTTTTTGCCGTAATTGGCTTCTAAATATTCGGCGCACTTTTCGATGACCTCAAGGGTGTTGAGGTAGCTTTCGTAGGCAGTATCGCCCCAAGTAAAAAGTCCGTGAGAGCCGAGCATGATACCCCGTAGCTGTATGCCTTTGGCGGCAGCTTCTTTTAAGCAAGCGCGTAGCTTCAGCCCCAAATCAAAACCCGGACGCTGCCAGCCTACCCACCCGATGGTCCCCCCGAATAGCTCTTCGGTTATTTTTTGGCCATCTTTGGCGGCTGCAATCGCAATGGCTGCATCGGGGTGGAGGTGGTCAATGTGCTTGAAAGGCAAAAATCCATGCAAAGGCGTATCTATCGAAGGGGCTTTTGAGTTCAAGTCAAAGATACAATGATTGAAAAGTTCGACCATTTCATCTTCAAACGCCAACCCACGATATACATTTTCGAGGCTTAGGAGTCGGTCCATATACAAAGCTGCACAACCCGATTTTTTGAGCGTACCGATGTCGCCTCCAGAACCTTTGATCCACATCACTTCGACAGGCTTGCCTGTAAGTGGGTCTTTGTCGGTGATTTTGACAGAAGTATTGCCACCGCCGTAGTTGGTGAGGCGTAGGTCGGCCCCAAGAAGATTGGAACGATAGATAAAAAGGGCGACTTCGTCGCCAGCCATAGACGCAGCTTTGGCCTCGTCCCAAAGATAGCTGACGTGGCGATACTGTGTGGTGGTGGGTGTTGCTGACATACTTTTCGATTTGTTTTTATGACCTTGCAAATCTAAAAGGCAACCCCTCCTAAAGTATCATGTACTTTCATGCTTTTTGTCGTTTATTCAAATCTCTGTCAATAGTTGGGCAAATTCCCCAAAAGAGAGCATCGTGTACTGATTTCTTACTTTTTCGTTGAGATGGAGGTATTGGACATTTTCTAAATCATGGAGAATTTCCTTCAAATGCTCCGGCGAACGAACCGCATTTTGTGGAGCGAGTGCTATCAGATGCCGGTCGTTTTGATATTGGTGAATGAAATTATAAAGGCTCAATCCTTCGGTGGTCTGGTATCCAAAATCAACGATAAAAGAAGGAGTATCGGTAAAACAGGCTTCCAGCCCCATCGTTGTTCCTAAGTGAAAAAAGGCTTTGGCATGAGTGATTTTCTCCAATTTTTCGAGAATATGGTCATCTTTCACTGATAAATCTAAGGTACGAAAGCCGTCGTCCATGACGATATTGGGTATTTCCCGCAGCGAATCGTAGAGTTGCCAATTCCCCTGCACAGGATATGGGCGCACCACCAACCGCAAATCTGGACGAGTTTGAGCCAAAATACCTGCCAAAGTTTTGACGACCTCTACTTCGTCAGGTACTAAGTCGGTAGCTCCTATGGCACAGCCAAAATAAATATACTCGAAGGAGTAGGTTGGTTCTAACAAGGCAGCTTTTTTACGATATTCCTCAATATATCCAAATTGGCTCGCTCCTATGACTTTGATTTGAGAAGGCTCGATATGCTGCAATTCGGCTATATCCTCTTTGATGGCCTCATTCCAAGCAATGTATTTGACTTTTTTAGAAAAACAGGTGTGTTTGCAGGCATGGTCCCAGCTATATACATAGACTTTTACGGGCTGATTCTCACGCAATAGCCGCGCCATCAAAAAATCATCGGCTATGGCCGTAAAACACACAAATTGGTCAATCCCACCCAAATTAGTTTCTTTTTGAAACGTCAAACGGTTGAGATAAAAATCGTAAGAAATGATTTTGGGGAGTCGGTGTATCCACTTCAGCAAAGCATAGCTACGCCGACGAGCGGTGGGGTCGGCTACCAGCGATGCTTTGTATAGTTCCATCAGATAAAAATTGTTTTCGCTCTTCGGAATTTTCTTTAGCAGCAGGTAGAGTTTCGTCCAAAGGCTATTCCAAAAAGTTATTTTTTTTTCGTTGATGAGTCTGAACTCAACCCCTTGAGGCAGGTGGCGGAGGATTTGGTCGCGGTTTTGGGCTTGCCCCAAAATGACTACTTTGTGCTGCTTGGCTACCTCGGCGATTACCCGCCGGACATCGTTGCGAAAGTCGAAGAAAGAAACTACAAAACCGATTGTCATGAACAATGAATGAAATAAGTCGAAGAAAAAGCCCGTAACAAGGGGCTACGGGCTATCCATTTGATATTGGGAGTCGTTTAACCATAAATAGGAGGAAACTGCGCTGGGTCAGCATCGCTCATGAGGGCATAAGCCCCTTCAAAAATATCTTCTACATTGGGCTTAGAATAATAATCCCCATCGGAGCTATACGCAGGGCGGTGAGGTTTGGCCGAAATACAGCGCGGTGGCGAATCGAGCCACTGATAGGCATTCTGAACGTCTATCACTTGCTGCATCATGTAGCCAGTGCCCCCACCGGGCATATCTTCATCGGCAAAGATAACTCGATTGGTTTTCTTAATGGAGTTCAGTATCTGATGATTCAAATCAAAAGGCAGCAAGGTCTGTACATCAATTACTTCGGTAGAAATCCCCACTTGGGCCAATTGCTCGGCAGCCTCCATGACGATACGGCACA
>JBKBKL010000041.1:0-28241 GCA_046294665.1 Runella sp. | reverse complement strand
GCCATTTTGAGATATTCGGTACTTTTGCCTGCATTAGAACCACAATAGACAACAACTGATTTCATAGTGAAGTTTTAAAAAATGAGAAGCTGCAAATATCGAAAAGTAATATCGAACCAAAAAGGTTAATTTTGTGTCGTCCCATTTACAAATTATGGAGGAATGAAAGAAATCAGAGCCATCATCGAAGCCTATCAGCAAATAGACCCCACCAAAACAAAAGCCGCCCTGGCTACGGTCATAAAAGTAGAGGGATCGTCGTACAGGCGTACGGGAGCGCGAATGTTGGTAAGCGATGATGGCCAATGGGTAGGTGGAATCAGTGGTGGCTGCCTCGAAGGCGATGCCCTCAAACGCGCCCGCTTGGCCATTGCCAAAAATCAACCTTCCGTCGTAACTTACGACACCACCCAAGACGACCAACACCAAATAGGCGTAGGATTGGGCTGTAATGGAGTGATTGAGGTGCTTTTCACACCGCTTGATTTCGCCAACGATGACAATCCCCTGGAGTTACTTAAAAAATGTACCCGTCAATCGCGCCAAACGCATATTTTGCTGACTATCACACAACTCAATGCACCACTCGGTAGGCTCGTTTTGGGCAAAATGCTTCACTACACGGGAGTAGAGAGTTTGGATTGTTTTGACGATGAAAATTTACGGCAGCCATTAGCCGATACCATTCAAATCTATCTCCAAAAAGGACGCTCCCGTCCGCAAACTTTTCTGACCTCTGAGGGTCAAGAAATAGAAGTTTTTATCGAAATACTTCCTCCCGAACCCCATCTTGTCTTGATCGGCCATCAGTACGATGTACTACCGCTGGCGCGTTTAGTCAAAGAAATCGGCTGGCGGGTCAGTGTGGTAGCTCAACCGTCTAAGGTGATGAACAAGATTTTTGCGATAGCCGACCAAATCGTACCGCCAGACCTGATAGACTCCATTCCAACAGACCAATCCACGGCATTTGTACTAATGGCGCATGATTTTAAAACCGACAAATACAACTTGCCCAAAACACTCAAAACCAATGCCCCTTATATCGGGCTGCTGGGACCGAAGGTTCGATCCGAACGAATTTTTGACGAATTGAAAAATGAAGGTTTTCAACTAACCGACCAAGACATGAGTCGCATTTATGCCCCTACTGGGCTGGATATTGGAGCCATCACGCCCGAAGAAATAGCCCTCTCGATTGTGGCAGAAGTGCGGGCCGTTTTTGCCCAGCGAGATGGCAAATCACTTCGCGATCGCTCAACGCCCATTCACGAACGTACTTAAAAACAAGAATATACATCGAATCCCCCCCATCAAAACTCAAGACCGCACGGGCGGCCCCGTCAAGACCCAAAACTCAATCTATGCTCTCTGTACCCGAAGCAACCGAAATTATTTTAGCCAATCCTATAGATTTTGGCCAAGAAACAATCCCATTTGAGCTATCGCTTGGACGTGTCCTGGCCGAAGATTTGGTAGCCGACCGCGACTTCCCCCCCTTCGACCGCGTTACGATGGACGGTATCGCAATACGCTGGGAAAGTTTTGAGGCAGGACAGCGTAGCTTCAAAATAGAAAATACCCAAATGGCTGGCCAGCCACAATTGACACTCCATAAGTCAGAAAATTGTATCGAGGTGATGACCGGTGCAATGCTTCCAGTCGGTACTGATACGGTGGTGCGCTACGAAGATGTAAGCATCGAAGAAGGGATAGCTCATCTCCATTTGCCTACGCTGAAGCACCGTCAAAATATACATTTTCAAGGAGAAGATCGCTTCAAAGGTAGCATTATCCTTTCGGAAGGTAGGGTCATAGGCCCACCCCAAGTGGCTCTCGCTGCCAGCATTGGAGCCACCAAAGTAAAAGTAAAACGCCTACCAAAAGTAGTCATCATCACTTCTGGTGACGAACTCGTACCAGTCCAGCAAATACCCCTCCCATATCAAATACGTATGTCCAATGGATATAGCATAGCCGCCTTGCTGCAACCCTACGGACTCACTACCGACTTTCTGCACATAGCCGACGATTTAGAGCAAACCCAGAAGGCCATTCAAAAAGCCTTCAACCAATACGACGCATTGATTCTATCGGGGGGGGTATCACAAGGTAAAAAAGATTTTATTCATCTGGCATTGAATAACTTGGGAGTGCATCGTCTGTTTCACAAAGTAGCCCAACAACCTGGCAAGCCTTTTTGGTTTGGGCGCAAAGAAAACTGTGTTGTCTTTGCCTTGCCCGGCAACCCTGTTTCTTCGTTTCTCTGTGTAAGACGCTATTTCGTGCCGTGGCTGAGGAAATCTTTAGGGCTACCACCTATGAATCATGGTCATGCCTCGTTGGCTCAAGATTATTTTTATGCTTCACCACTTACGTATTTTTTACAAGTACGTCTAAAACAAGTCGGAGCAACCCTCACCGCTGAACCGATTGTAGGCCATGGCTCTGGCGATTTTGCCAACCTCTCCGAAGCTCAAGGGTTTATCGAACTGCCGGAAGGTAAGAAAGATTTTAAGCAAGGAGAGATACTCCAACTTTGGCATTATGAGTCCATTTTTTAAAATCCATGACCATTTGATAAAAGAACATTAAAAAAAACTGAAAAAAATTTTGTTTACTCAAAAACCATGTTTACAATTGTAAACAAATTGAAAATTATACTCAAATATCTTCTTCAAAGACAAGGGTTAATTTAGACGAAAAAAAATCGTATAAATTTTTTGAGAAGCCCCAAAAGTCTTTGGCCTATGTAACCCGCTAAGGGAAAATTCGTTAACAATTTCTTAACGTTATCAGTAGTTAGATTTTTTGAATGAAGTTACATTCAAGCACATTTTTGTACTTGGAAGGTAGAGTTATTGTTGTGTATTTTCGCAGAATTATCCCTTGTGTTAAGTCAATATTATGCCTATTGTTGAATCTCTTTTCATAACCCCATAAACTGCCCAATCCTATGTATGTTGTAAAGCGTGATGGCCGCCGCGAATCGGTCAAGTTTGATAAAATTACCTCTCGTATCGAAAAATTATGCTATGGCTTGGAAGCCTCTTACATCCAACCCGTAGAAGTAGCCAAAAAAGTAGTAGCTGGTATGTACGACGGCGTAACCACCGCCGAACTCGATGTGCTGGCTGCCGAAACTGCTGCTTCTATGACCACCAAGCACCCCGACTATGCCATTTTGGCGGCTCGGATTGCCATTTCCAATCTCCACAAAAATACGCTGAAGTCTTTTTCGGCCACCATGAAGCAACTTTACACCTATACCGACCCCAAAACAGGTGAAAATGCTTCGCTTATCTCCAAAGAAGCCTATGATGTAATTCGCAAACACGCTGCCCTACTCGATTCGACTATCATCTATGACAGAGATTATGGATACGACTATTTTGGTTACAAAACCCTCGAAAAGTCTTATTTGCTCAAAATAAACGGCAAAATCGCCGAACGCCCACAGCACATGCTCATGCGTGTAGCAGTGGGGATACATCTCGACGATATTGAGGCCGTTATCGAAACCTACAATCTGCTCTCGGAACGCTGGTTTACACATGCTACCCCTACGCTTTTCAATGCGGGTACACCCAAACCTCAAATGTCAAGCTGCTTCTTATTAACGATGAAAGAAGATAGCATTGCAGGAATTTATGATACCCTCAAACAATGCTCCCTGATTTCACAGTCGGCAGGCGGTATTGGGTTAAGCATTCACAATATCCGAGCAAAAGGGAGTTACATCAAAGGTACAAATGGCACCTCCAATGGTATCGTGCCGATGTTACGAGTTTTCAACGACACTGCTCGCTATGTGGATCAGGGAGGCGGCAAACGTAAAGGTTCGTTTGCTATATACCTCGAGCCATGGCACGCCGACATCTTTGACTTTTTGGAGCTGAAAAAGAATAATGGTAAGGAAGAACTCCGTGCCCGCGACTTGTTCTACGCTTTGTGGATTCCCGATTTGTTTATGAAGCGTGTCGAATCTAACGATACATGGTCGCTGATGTGTCCGCACGAATGTCCCGGCCTAGCCGATACTTATGGAGCAGAGTTTGAGGCACTCTACGAGCAGTACGAGCGTGAAGGCAAAGCCCGTAAAACCATCAAAGCTCAAGATTTGTGGTTTGCCATCATGGAATCTCAAATCGAAACCGGTACGCCTTATATGCTCTATAAAGACCATGCCAACAATAAATCGAATCAGAAAAATTTAGGTACTATCAAATCGTCCAACTTGTGTACCGAAATCATCGAATATACCTCACCCGACGAAGTTGCTGTTTGTAACTTGGCCTCTATTTCACTTCCCAAATTTGTCGAACAAGGTACAGATGGCTTCTTGCGTTTCAACCATCAAAAACTGTTTGAAATCACAAAGGTTGTTACCAACAACCTCAACAAAATCATAGACCTCAACTACTACCCTGTACCAGAAGCCGAACGTAGCAACAAACGCCACCGTCCCATAGGCATTGGTATTCAAGGGCTGGCAGATGCATTTTTGATGCTACGTATGCCTTTTGAGTCAGAAGAAGCCCGCCGCCTCAACGAAGATATCCACGAAACCATTTATTACGGTGCGATGGTCGCTTCGATGGAACTGGCCAAAAAATATGGCCCTTACGAAACATGGAAAGGCTCTCCGATTTCGCAAGGTATTTTCCAGTTTGATATGTGGAACATAACCCCCAAAAGTGGCCGATGGAACTGGGAGCAGCTACGCAAAGAGGTAGTAAAATATGGTGTTCGGAACTCACTCTTACTGGCGCCCATGCCCACAGCCTCCACCAGCCAAATTTTGGGTAACAACGAATGTTTCGAGCCATTTACTTCCAATCTCTATGTGCGCCGCGTACTTTCTGGCGAGTTTGTGGTAGTCAATAAATACCTCCTCAAAGACTTAGTCAAAGAAGGACTCTGGAACGATGCCATGAAAAATAAATTGATGCAATCCAATGGTTCTGTCCAAAAAATAGAAGAGATTCCGAGTCATTTGAAAGAACTCTATAAAACGGCATGGGAAATCAAGCAAAAAACCATCGTGGACATGGCCGCCGACCGTGGTGCCTATATTTGCCAGTCGCAATCATTGAATATTTTCATGGACAACGCCAACTATGGCAAACTGACCTCCATGCACTTCTACGCTTGGAAGAAAGGTCTCAAAACAGGTATGTACTACCTACGCACGCAAGCTGCCGTAGATGCCGTAAAAGTAACCGTAGATCCCAATGCCGGCAAAGTACTCGAACCCGTAACCACCAAAGTATCAGAGAAAGACTTAAACTACGAGCAATACGCCCAAGAACGTGCTACCCAAGCAGCCTCGCCATCTAACAGCGATACCCAATACAACATAGATACCCAAACTGGAGGGAAAAATACATCACAGTAGGGGTTGGTTTGTGTGTGAGAAAGAATGATAAGGGATTTCATTTTTAAAAAAGCAGGAAGAATTTCCTGCTTTTTTGGTTGTTGGGAGGGTATTACCGTTGGATAAAATAATGTAACAAAATATAGAGGAGGAGGTGTAAAGTATTAAATTTGAGCAATTTCTGTTCAATTTAGCAAGAAAACTCTTGATGCCTACTCACTACCATGTCCAAAACACTGTTATACATACTATTAATTAGCTGTTGGCACAATGGTTTTGGTCAATTTATCGAAAATTTTGATATTTGCGAACGTGCTGATTTGGAAGCTGATTGCTGGCTTTTCAATGCTTGTAACGTTACCCCTGTACCCAGCCGGGGCAATGGCTGTTTTTTGATAAGTAGCCCCATGCCTACCGATACAGCTACCGCTACCACACCTGCATTAGCACTTACTCCGGGCCAACTACTGGTATTAAATTTCAACCATCAACTTACCAAACCGGCAGACAAGCCCAGAAAAATTATAGTCTATCTTTGGGACATCGAAAAACGTGTGCGCTTTTCTCCACTGCGGACTCCCCTCAACCTTACCTACAACGACAGAGGCATGAGTCTTACCACTACCTCGTTCAATATTCCGACCAATTCCAGTGGCAAGCATCGCCTTATCTTTGCCATGATTAGCGAGGGAGGGGAAGCTCAAATTCTAATAGATAACATAAGTATCATCAGTAATGGCCTGCGCCGCCTCGATGAACCCGGCTCATGTAAAGGCCAACCCCCTACTGCAACTACTATCAACGATTTGACAAGCAAACCCGACCAATGCCGTATTCGTCTGACTTGGACTATTCCCAATAACAATTTGGCTACCTCTTTTACCATACAGCGTAGCAGCGATGGACTAGAGTTCAAAGACATAGGGCGTGTAGCTGTATCTGGCTCTGGCCCCGCACAACCTTACAGCTATATTGATACCGAACCTTTACTCAAAAACTATTATCGAATACGTCAAACTGACTTGTCAGGAAGAGTAATCTTTTCTAACGTAGTCCAAATATCCGACCCCTGCGAAGGTACACAAGTAGTCATTTCTCAGCCTAATAATAACGTTTTTCTTCTAAGAGCTAAATCCTCCGACCCTTCCGTCAAAGAGATAGGTGTAGCTCAACTCATCAATGTACAAGGAATTATTCTAAAAAGCCGTTCTTTGATAGCTGGAGTACCTGTTACCTTTGATGGGAGTGGGTTGCCAGTAGGTACGTATATTATTCGTGTTCAAAACAATCGTAATCACCTTTTATTGAGTCAAAAAATCACCATTTATTAATTTTTTTTGTATAGTATTATTTTTTGGACTAATTTAGTTTTTCATATATCAAATATTATCTATGCGTTGTTTTTTATTGCTTTTATTTCTGTTTTGCTGTCATATATGTTTGGCACAAAATATCTCTATTGCCACCCAAAACGGTACAGATCAGTACCTATTTGTTGATCAAACAGGCATTAATAACACCTCCAACATCGCTCAAGTAGGTGAAATCAACAAAGCCTCTGTTTTTCAAGTAGGAGAAGCAAATACACAACAAAGTAACCAAGACGGTTCAGACAACTATTTAGAAGTCTATCAAGCAAGCGACTTAGGTATCACTAATACTGCATTAAGTAGTCAAACAGGTAGTGAAAACTATGCCGTTATTGATCAATTAGGAGACGATAATAGTACTTCTATCACTCAAATAGACACAGACAATTATGGATTTGCCTTGCAAGAAGGTATGTCCAATACAGTGAGTTTGATGCAAGAAGGCTTTCGTCAGACTTCTATCATAGGGCAAGTAGGAACTGACAATAAAGCCACAATCGAACAAAACGGAAATCGCAACAAAGCGGATACTTTCCAAGAAGGGGAACATAATGTTTTTGATATAAGCCAGTTGGGCACATCAAATAAAATCATTTTAATACAAGAAGGAAACGACAACCTTGTAGAAGGTGTAGGTACCACCACTTTTAATATCATAGGCAACAATAATATCGTTGATCTCTTGCAAACGGGAAATAACAATAATGTTCAATCACAAATTAATGGGAACAATAATTCCTTTACTTTAACACAAATGTCAAACAATTAACTCATTATATAAAAGCCATGATAAAAACAGAACAGTCAGGAAAAAAAAATACAATCAAAGTGGTTCAAAAATGTACTTTAGATGATACAACGGGGAAAATCGTTACCATAACGACCATAGATGATAATGGCAACATTAGTACGCTAACCTCAGAAGATGATACTTCAGTCGCAAATATTACCCAAAAAGGAAGCAACAACCGCGCAACCATTATTCAGACAAAAATCTGAGAGCCGTTAGATAATTTTTATGCAACTAATTTTGACGATGTATCCCTTTTTTATAAGTTTGGCCATTAAATACTTACTACAATGATGCGTTTGATTTTCACAGCGTGTTTCATAATACCCACTTTGCTAAAGGCACAGTCAGAAGTTTCTTGGTCAGATATTATCGGAAATGATCCTACTGATAAAGAAACCGTTGTTTTGGGTTTAAGTCAAGTTACATTTAGTAATGTTCCTATTTCGCAGAACGGCTTTTCAATATTTCAAATAGGCAATTCCAACACCGTATCAATCAATGCTTTAGGGCAGGGTATTGGGGTGTCCGTTTTACAAGAAGGTAATGCTAACATTACTGATTTGACCCTTAGCGGTACTAATGGGAATGTTGGGTTGTTACAGTTGGGCAATAATAATACAATCCAAATGTCAAGTGAGATTTCACAAGCCAATCTTGAAGTAGTGCAGATGGGTGATAATAATGGATTGGTGAGCGGTGGAAGCGTCCCCTCTACTATCATGCCTATTAGGATAGAACAATCTGGCGGAATGCAAGTGAGTATTGTTCATAACTACTAAATTGAAAATAACTATCAAAATAGTAAGTGTAATTTTGATGAGCTATTGGCTATCATCACCTATAGCTTCTGCCCAAAATGTAGAATTTGAGGGTATCATCGAAAGAGATTCTTTATTGAGTTCAACCGATGTTTTGGAAGAGGGAGGATTTGGATTGGTGCTTGACAATAGTCGTACCAAAGTGGGAAGAGATTTTTATGAGTTATTTTATCAAAAATGGAATGCTGGGCAGTTGGACTCTACTCAAGTCCTCAATTTAAAAGCTTTTGATTTAGAAGACCTTACTATTACCATAGAAGAATTGCCCTCTCCCGGTATCGCTAATATTATTCAGGTTTCTGTCAATGATCAACTTCTCTGGCAGCAGTTTGTACAGCCACGTTTAGAAGCTATTGAATTTTTAGTAGAAAATGCTTTTGAAACCATACTTCAGTACATAGTCAATTACCAAGAAATTCAAAACCAACTTGGTTCCCAGGATCAAAAAGGGACTGGGATTTATTAATTTTTTTCAAGGATTAACTCAACTCTAATTATGAAAAAAACTGCTTTAGTGATACTATTGATTACAAGCATCTCCTATGTCAGCCATAGTCAAGGCTTTGTGTATCGCCCCGTAAACCCCAACTTTGGAGGTAATACCTTCAACTATGCTTGGCTTCTTAGTTCTGCTCAAGCTCAAGATACTTTTAAAGACCCCAATGCTCCTGCCCCTTCTATGGGACGGGTAGTGGATCCTGTTGCCGACTTTGCGACCTCCCTTACTCGCCAAACCCTCAGTCAATTAAGCAGACAACTCTCGCAAAATCAATTCGGAGAAAATGGTTTAGAGCCGGGCACCTATCAGTTTGGTGATTTGAGCATTAATATTACTCCAGGAGCAGAAGGGTTGGTTGTCAGAATCACTGACGGTAGAGGTGGTGAAACGATTGTTACGGTTCCCTATTTTTAACAATAACTTCCCTTTTATCATTTTTCAAGTGTTTTGCGGTTTTATTCGCGTAGCATTTATCTCTTTTGTTTTTTGAACACAGCAAATGTATCTAAATAAGAAATTTTATCAGATAGTATTGGGGGGCTTGTTGGTAACAATCGGAGGATGCAGCCCTGCGTTGCACCAGCCTACCCAAAGTAGAGTAGCTCGATTAGGCGAAGAAACTGCCATTACTTCCGATTTACGCAAATTGCCTCCTCCCAAAGAAAAATTGGTAGCAGCAGTTTATAAATTTCGAGACCAAACAGGCCAATACAAACCCTCTGATTTAGGTGCCAACTGGTCAACCGCAGTAACACAAGGTGCTACCAATATTATGCTCAAAGCCATGGAAGAGAGTGGCTGGTTTGTGCCTATCGAACGTGAAAATGTAAGCAACTTACTGAATGAACGTAAGATTGTACGCTCAAGTCTAACTCAATACAAAAGCGAAGCCGAAAATTTGCCACCTCTTTTGTTTGCAGGCATTATATTGGAAGGAGGAATAGTGTCGTATGATGCCAACGTAATCACAGGTGGTGCAGGTTTACGCTATTTTGGTACTGGCGGCTCTACGCAATATCGTCAAGATCGTGTGACAGTCTATGTAAGAGCAGTAGCCACCAAATCAGGTAAGATCCTAAAATCTATTTACACCTCCAAAACTATTTTTTCTCAATCTACCAATGCAGGAATATTTAGATACGTAAAATTCAAAAGACTTTTAGAAGCAGAAACAGGCTTTACTACTACCGAGCCTTCACAATTGGCTGTTACAGAAGCGATTGAAAAATCTATTTATGCCTTAATTATAGAAGGAATAAGAGATGGCCTGTGGAATGCCGACGAAAAGGCAAGTGCTCAAGTGAAAGAAGTTTTGACTGCTTATGAGGCCGAACGAAATGAAATGAGTCAAACAGACTGGGTAGGTGCCATCAACAATACCGACCGCCCACGCTTTAGTATTCAACCCTATGGTGGATTATGGCGCTACAGTGGAGATTATGCCAATCCACTCACAAAAGAAAATTTTGGATTAGCCGCCAACTACTTTTTCCATCCCGCTTGGGGAGCACAACTCAACATTGGCATAGGCACCTTGGCCAGTCAGAGATATTTTTATCGAAACGTTACCGTTATTGATGCTAATGTAATTTATCGCCCTCTCCCATTTGAACGTTTATCTCCTTCATTTTTTGCAGGTTTAGGAATGTTGGCCACGCGAGGTACCAGTCCTTGGGATCTTAGGGATACACCACTCTATAAATGGAATGTAGGGTGGGGGTTGGAATATGCCTTTACTCGCAAAGTAGGATTGAATGTCACACTAAGCCATAACCAAATGATGAACGACCTGCTCGATGGAGTCCAATTTGGTAATTTTAATGATTTTTACTGGAAAGGAACCTTAGGAGTTTCTATTTATTTCGGCAAATCGAGTAAAATTGTTAAGAAAATACAGACAAAAAAATAACTGTGTGATAGGTTCACACAAGTAAAATAAATACAAAATCTAAAATGCAAAATCGCTTACTATATCAAACAAACATAAACGCTGCATTATCTCTTTTTTTGCTTCTCACTACATTGATAAGTACGCTTGTAGGTTTATCAAGTTGTACAGAAGGAACTTTTATAGAACCCAAGCGTTTTGGTAGTATCGTGGGGCAAGTGGTACTCTTCGATTCGCGTAAGCCTGTTGAAAAGGCAATCATTAGAATAAGTCCTGTAGGACGTACCGTAGAAACTGATGCTAATGGCAACTTTCGTTTTGATAGTTTGACAATAGGTAGATATACCGTGCAGGCCTCAAAAGCAGGCTTTAGGCTTGAGTCGTTTACGACAGAGGTGCAAGACGAACGAACTTCTACTGTAAACTTCTTTTTTGTAGATGATCAAACCCAAAACCGCGCTCCCGAAAAACCTTCCATAGTAGCACCTCTTAATAATGCTACAAATATCAATAATACCGTAACCTTACGATGGAAATCAAGAGATCCGGATAGAGCAGATTCTGTGCTTACTTACGATGTCTATTTCTTCCGTGAAGGTCAGAGTGCAGGTACGCCTATTGCAGCCAATCTACGTCAAGATTCACTGACTATTAAAGACTTAGCTTTTGAAACCACCTATTATTGGCAAATAGTAGTACGAGATCGTTTTACTACAGTATTTGGTGAAGTTTGGTCATTTCGTACACGTCAGTTTCCCGATTTGGCCTATGTTTATACCAAAAGAGTCAATGGCTCTTTCCAAATTTTTGCCTCCAATGATGGTATCCAAGAATTTCAATTGACTCAAAATGGGAGCAACTGGCGGCCTATTGTGAGTCCAAATCGCCAAGAAATTGCTTTCATCTCAAACGTAGAAACAGATTTACATCTCTACGTGATGAATGTAAATGGCACTCGGCTACGTAAAGTAACTTCAGTACCCGTAGTGGGTTTATCTACAACTGACCTGTCGTTTTGTTGGTCGCCAGATGGCTCATTTTTGCTTTATCCAAGTGGTAGTCGTCTGTTTGCAGTACGCTCCGATGGTACAGGTCTAAGAACCGTAGCTCAGGCTGCTGCTGGCCGTCAGTTTGCTGGCTGCGACTGGACAGACCAAGAAGGAGGGCGAATCATTGCCCGTACTACCGGCGTTAGTGTTTATGACAATACGTTGGAATTACTTTCGGCCAATGGTGAGCGGCTTAGAAGTTTTGTTCAAACTGGTCGTACCGGCAATCCAGTATTTTCGATAGATGGTAAGCAAATTCTTTTCACGCGAGATGTCCGTGCGTTTGAAAACCCTCAAGGCCGAATGCTCGATTCGCGCATTTTTCTATTCGATTTGACCACCAATGTCAATCTTGATTTATCGGCTGGAACAGGTAGTACTGGTGGCAACAATAGCGCAGGGGGTAAACCCGCTGGAACAAATGATCTCGAACCTCGTTTTTCGCCCAATGGAGCCAAAATTATTTTCACCAATACCAACAATGATGACGTATCTCCTCGCAATATAATCATCATGGATGCCAATGGAGGCAATCGTCAGCAATTTGTAGCCAATGCCCAAATGCCCTATTGGCGATAATTCACTATCTTTGCAGCTCACCAAAACAACATTACGCTTATGTTTGGAGATATGATGGGCATGCTCGGAAAAGTAAAGGAGTTTCAGGCCAAGATGAAAGAAGCTCAAGAAGGACTTGGCAACATCACCGAATCGGCTGAGGCAGGAGCAGGTATGGTAAAAGTAACCGTCAATGGGCGCAAACAGTTGGTTAGTTTGACCATAGACCCCGAAATTATCCAACCCGCTGACCGCGAAATGCTGCAAGATTTAGTGATAGCTGCCGTAAACAGAGCCATGGAAAATATCGAAGAACAAATCAAGGCCCATATACAACAATCTACTGAAGGGGTACTGCCCAATATTCCCGGATTCGACTTAGGTAAACTGATGAAATAGTGGGCGATGGACAAAGTGGCTATCGTCATACTCAACTACAACGGGAGAAATTTTTTAGAAAAGTTTCTCCCGTCTGTATTCAAATACTCTACTGATTTTAGAATTTACATAGCCGACAACTCCTCCAAAGACGATTCAGTAGCATGGCTACAAAAAAACTACCCCAGTCTTTCGATTCTTCAACTTGAGGCCAATTATGGCTATGCAGGAGGCTACAACCGCGCCTTGCAACAAATAAACGCCCAATATTACGTCTTGCTCAACTCAGATGTAGAAGTAACAGCCCATTGGCTATCTTCTATGATCATGTTTTTGGATAATCACCCCCAAATAGCCGCTTGCCAGCCTAAAATTTTGGGTTATCACGAGCCTAATCGCTTCGAATACGCCGGAGCCGCAGGAGGTTATATAGATTGGCTGGGTTATCCCTACTGTCGTGGGAGAATCTTCGACTACACCGAAATAGACCAAGGCCAGTATGATGACGCTGTACCTATCTTTTGGGCCTCGGGAGCTTGTTTGGTCATTCGGGCAGAAAGGTTCTGGCAAGTAGGTGGTTTTGATGAAGATTTTTTTGCCCACATGGAGGAAATAGACCTCTGCTGGCGACTTCACTGGGCAGGCTATCAAATCTATTGCCAGCCACAATCGGTGGTATATCATGTAGGAGGAGGCACTTTACCCGCCTCCAATCCTTTCAAAACCTATCTCAACTACCGCAACAGCTTGGCCATGCTCTACAAAAACCTCCCTGCTGGCCAGAGATATTGGATTATCTTTTTACGTTTGTGTATGGACGGCATTTCTTCGTTGAAGTTTGTCATGGCCAATCAATGGGCAAATGTAGGGGCAATCGTCAAAGCACATTTTGCCTTTTACGCTTGGACATGGAAGCATCTTCCCCAAAAACGTCGAAAAATTCGTCAAATAGCACTTCAAAGAAATATCACAAAAAATTTCCCAATTGCCTCGAAAAGTATTGTTTGGGCGTATTTTGTCAAGAAAATCAAAACATTTGATTCGTTTTCAAACCAATAAAGAAAATTACTTCGTAACCCTAAAGCCGAAAAGCAGATAAAATCCTTTAATTTTGTGGCTTCAATTTCTTAACACTTTTGCGAAAGCATAACACATGGCATTACTTGACTTCTTGACGAGCGAAATTGCGATTGACTTAGGCACAGCCAACACGCTCATTATCCACAAAGATAAAATCGTTGTGGACGAACCTTCCATCATTGCTTTGGACAAAAACAATGGGAAAGTGCTGGCCATAGGCCACAAAGCAATGCAGATGCACGAAAAAACCAACGAAAATATAAAAACCATTCGCCCTCTCAAAGACGGTGTAATCGCCGACTTTACTGCTGCTGAGTTGATGATTAGGGGTATGATTAAGATGATTACACCCAACACACGCTTTTTTACGCCCTCGCATCGAATGGTCATCTGTATCCCTTCAGGCATCACTGAAGTAGAAAAACGTGCTGTCAAAGACTCTGCCGAACACGCCGGTGCCAAAGAAGTATATATGGTACATGAGCCTATCGCTGCTTCGATAGGTATTGGCATAGACATCACCCAACCCAACGGTACGATGATTGTGGACATCGGTGGCGGTACTACGGAGATTGCCGTCATAGCACTTTCGGGTATTGTGTGCGAGCAGTCTATCCGTATTGCAGGCGATGTATTCACCAAAGACATAGTGGATTATATGCGCCGTGAGCATAACCTCTTGATAGGAGAACGTTCGGCGGAGCAAATCAAAATTGAAGTAGGGTCGGCACTTCCCGAACTCGATAATCCCCCTGCCGATTTTGAAATAAGAGGACGCGACTTGATGACAGGTATCCCGAAAGAAATCAAAGTAACCTACAGCGAGATAGCTTATGCCCTCGACAAATCCATCTCTAAAATCGAAGAGGCCGTCATGAAAGCCCTCGAAATCTCGCCACCAGAACTTTCGGCTGATATTTATACTAACGGTATTCACCTGACGGGCGGAGGAGCACTGTTGCATGGATTGGACAAACGGCTGGCACAAAAAACCAAACTCCCTATCCATGTAGCCGACGACCCCCTCAAAGCCGTGGTAAAAGGGACAGGTGAAATCCTCAAAAACTTAGATTTATATAAATCGGTATTGATTCAGTAAAGCAACTATGCTTTATGTCATAAGCGATCTATAACTTTTACTTATGGCATAGTTTGTATTCCCAATGCTCCAACTATTTGAGTTTATAGGCCGCAATCGAAACTTCATTCTCTTCATAATTTTGGAGATAATAGGTTTTTGGCTGCTCATCAACGAAAATAATTACTGGAGCGTAAATTACTTCAACACTGCCAATTCATTTATTGCCAAGTCATTAGAGTTGTCGAATTCGATAAATGAATACACTCAACTCAAAGATGTGAATGAGTCGCTTGCTGAAGAAAACCGCCGTCTAAATCAACTTTTAGTAAATTTTCAGCAACAAAATCCTACCAACGCTCCCACGGGCTATCGCCCCGATTCAGCTTTTGCTACTCGCTATCGCTGGGTAACGATTGCCAAAGTGATAGGCAATAGCACTCACCGCGCCGACAACTATCTGACCATAGACAAAGGCTATGCCGATGGCGTAAGAGAAGGTATGGGCGTAATAGCCCCCACAGGTATTGTGGGTAAGGTCAAAATATGTAAAGAAAATTTTTCAGTTGTTACTTCTATCTTACATTCACAGTTTATGGTTTCGACCAAGCTACTTCGGAGCGGTGAGATTGGAACAGCACAATGGCTTAATAGTACAGACCCTTCCATCATTCAACTCAAGGATATTTCGCGCTATAAAACCGTAACAAAAGGCGATACTGCCGTAGCCTCCGACTACAATGCCGTATTTCCTAGCGGTATTCCAGTAGGACGAGTCAAAAATTTCAAAATATCACCCGATCAAGCTTTTTTTGATATTGACCTTGAGCTCTCTACCGATTTCTCTAAAATAAGCTATGTATATTTGGTAGAAAATAAACTCCAAAACAAACAAAAGGCTGCCGAAGAAGAAGTGGCCAAAACAAAGCCATGATCCCCAGCGATATCTTGCGTAGTATTTTACAGTGGCTATTGTATGTCTTGTTACACATTTTTGTAGCCAGGCACTTAGAAATATTCGACTATGCTTTTTGCTTTATCTACATAGGCGCCGTCTTATTTTTGCCTTATGAATTAAATCTTACAGCACTTTTACTGATTGCCTTCGGAACGGGCACTATTGTAGATTCATTCGACAATACGCTCGGTATGCACATCATAGCCACTGTACTTGTGGCCTATTTGCGCCCTATAATTATCAAGTACCAATTGGGACAAAAAATCAACGAAGGTCGTTTGGTACTCATTTTGCGCGAATTGGGCTTTGTTTCTTTTTTATCTTATACCTTGGTCTTGGTATCTGTTCATCATACAGTATTATTTTTGATAGAAATGGGGAACTTGGAATTATGGGGCTACACCTTCCTCAAAATTGTCTGTAGTGTTATCTTCACCACTTCTACTCTACTACTTGCCCAGTTGTTTGCACGCTCGGCATAATGCCCCCCTGTCAATTTGTCTAACGCTCACCTACTTCCAAAACTACTGGAACGGTTTTTGACATATATAATTGGCTCTATCCATATCCTAAAACACCCTTTTATCCTTTGATTTAATACATTGATAAAAGAAGATAGTATCAAAAACAGAGTCTTGTGTTAAAATTCGTAAATTTACGGCAGCCATGTCAGTCATTATGTCAGAAGAAATCGAAGAAATCCCTTTAGCGACTTCCGAAACGGCCTACAACGATGCCGAGAAGAACGATATATTCAATGTCGAGTTTATGCCCCACATCAACTCGATGTATAACTTTGCTTTTCGCCTCACCATGGACGAGGACGATGCCAACGACCTTATACAAGATACTTATCTCAAAGCATTCCGATTCATTTCTTCGTTCGAGCGTGGAACTAACGCCAAAGCGTGGTTGTTCAGAATCTTGAAAAACAGTTTCATCAACGATTATCGCAAACGAAGCAAAGAACCCTCAAAAGTTGATTATCAGGAGGTTGAAACGACTTATAACTCCGAAGAAGCTGCCGAAGTAGATCATACTACCGATTTGCGTGTCGAATCTGTTCAAGATATGATTGGTGATGAAGTAGCCAACGCGCTCAATTCATTGCCAGTAGATTTTCGGACGGTCATTATCCTCTGCGATATTGAGGGTTTTACCTACGAAGAAATGGCCAAAATACTGGATATTCCGATAGGTACAGTACGCTCACGCCTACACCGCGCCCGGAATCTCCTCAAAGACAAACTTAGGGACTATGCTGCTTCTATGGGCTACAAAACAACCGACGAAGTTTGAACTTTTTTGTTTTGAAAATCATTCTTAATCAGTAAATACATAACACAAAAAGATTCAAAGAAAAATTGAACCTTTACAAATGGTATTGGATATGCACTCGTCAGCCTCTTCTGGAGAAACCACCAAGGCAAAGAAAGAATATTGTCAGCATCACGCAGAATGTCTGAAAAAAATTCAAGCGGTATTGGATGGGGAAGCCTCCGAAGAAGAAAAAGCGCATTTTAGAGAAAATATGGAAGAATGTCTGCACTGTATCCGAATGTACCATCTCGAAAAATGTGTCAAAGAAGTACTCCAATCGAAAATTGACAAACGCTCCTGCCCTGACAGCCTCATCTCGGTCATCAAAGCTAAACTCAATATTCTTGTCTAAATTTTGGAAGGCAAACTTATCATATTTTCGGCTCCCTCCGGCTCTGGCAAAACGACTATCGTAAAGCACTTGCTTTCCAAATACTCCTTCTTAGGGTTTTCTATTTCGGCCTGTACTCGCGATAGGCGCGGGCGCAACGAAGTTCACGGTAAAGATTACTATTTTTTAAGTCCGGAAGAATTCAAACAAAAGATTGATAACCAAGAGTTTGTAGAATGGGAAGAAGTCTATCCAGGAGGGTACTATGGTACGCTCAAGTCCGAGATTGAAAGACTCTGGGCCGAAGGCAAACACGTACTATTTGATGTGGACGTAAAAGGCGGCCTCAAACTGAAAGAATACTTTGGCTCACGTGCCTTGGCTATTTTTGTCAAAGCACCCAGCGAAGAAATCATCAAACAACGCCTCATGGCACGCGGCACCGAAACTGAGGATAGCCTCTCCAAGCGGCTCTTTAAAGTTAAATTCGAGATGTCGTTTCAAAATCGCTTCGATGTCATTCTCATCAATGATGACTTGGATACTACACTACAAAAGGCTGAGGAGTTGGTTCTTGATTTTTTGCAAGAGGTATCATTGACATGATAGATTAGTCAAAATAAAACACCCCCCCAAAGCCAATCTCTGAAATTTTGATTGGTAAAATGTCTTCCGACGAGCCAGCAATTCCCCATTGATAGTTCTTCTGACCTGTATTTCAAAGTTTTCAAATCGGGATAAGAGGGTGTTTCTTTCACCTCAATCGCTATTGATTTATCCAAAATAAAATCTATTTCTTGTCCTGTTTTTTTTTGATAATAGGATACCTCACCCATTTGCCGTAGCTGCAAAGCAATGGCATTTTCAAATACTTGTCCACTGCTCACTTGTGCTAATCCCTGTAAAATTCCAGTATCAGATAAATAAATTTTTCGCTGCGACGAAATTTCCTTGTCTTTGTTTTTGGTAAACGCTGGAATCGTATGTATGAAATATGTGTATTCAAACAAAGCCAAATACTCATTGAGTTTGTTGCGATTGATACCCGATATACTACTTAGTTTACTCACATCAATTCGGCTACCGGTATATGCTGCCAACAACTGACAAAGTCGGTACAAATCATTGCTTAGTTTAAAATCTGATAACAGTTTGATGTCAAGCTCTATGTAAGCATTTATTATATCCTTCAAAAAAGCTACCCTATCATCATCAGTTTCGCAGAGTACTACCTCAGGAAATCCTCCAAACCTTAGAAAACTTTCATAGTGATGCTTGAAAAAATGATAAACTCCCTCCGAAAAAGGTTGGCGAGCAAAAGCCAAAAGCTGTACACGTTCTATCCCTTTGAATAATAAAAATTCATCAAAACCTAATGTAAATAACTCAAAAATTCGTTTGCGTCCGGCCAAACTCTCCGTAAAATGATTTTTGAGATAATAAGAACTCGAACCTGTCAGTATAAATTTAATGCTGTGTGTATCGTAGAGATACTTTATTACACTCGGCGAATTGGCAACTAACTGAATTTCATCTAATGCCAATACCATGGAATCGTCAAAACGAAGTCCCAATGCCTTGAGTCCTTGTTCGATTGCTTGGTAGTTGTTTTGGGAGAATAAGATACGATTCTCAATTTTTTCAAAATCAAGATAAAGTTTGTTTTGATGAGGAATTTTGTCAAGCAAAAAACGCAGAGCTGTTGTTTTACCGACACGTCGCATACCGGTAATAACAGTTGCCTGTGGCTTCTGCAAATGGTTTTCTAAATCATCATATATTTTTCTTTTAATCATATTAGTATTACTTTTTGTACAAAAAAAATGCAAAAAGTTGTACGTTTCAATAAATAATCATTTTTGTTATTGAATTTGTATCCATTTTCCCCTTAAGACTTTATATCTCATTACCTAAATACACGTAAGGGCGAGGGTCGCATCGTGATATAAATTACAAGGCTTCGAAGAAACCAATCATCAGTACAGTAGAAATCAATCAGTTCACAGATACGATTGGTAAGTTCACCTTACTACTGCCACACCAAAAACCCAAACAACACCAGCCACAGAATATCTACAAAATGCCAATAAATGGTGGTAAGACGCATTTTTAGCTGATTGGGTGGATTGACGCTGAATACAAAGGCATCTACGTAGTCGCTATTTCGGAGGGCTTGCATCGAAACCCAACTCAATGCCCCAATACCTCCCAAAATATGAAGTAAATGCAATCCCGAAATCAAATATACAAAGCCGATTGAAGGATTATTGACCATCGAAACATCTTGCTCAATGAGTTGTCGCCAGCCTAAAAACTGTAAAATGACAAACAAAATCCCCAAAAGTAAGGTAGCCCAAATGTAGCGTCTAAACTGTAAAAACTTGTCGAGTCGCATGGCATGATTGGCCAAGTGAAGCGTGAGGCTACTCACCACAATAACAGCAGTACTAACCCAAAATAAAGTAGGAAGGGGAGCGTCTGTCCAGCCGATATTAACAGATTTACGCGATAGGTACACCAGCAATACCACCAAAAAAGTCAGCATACTCCCTCCCATGCCCAGCCAAAGCATAAAATTGAAAGGTTCGCGCCGCTTAGTGAGAAAGGTTTCTTTTTCGATAGGATATTTGGGCATGGCGTTGAAGGATTAGTACATTCAATCAAGTTCTCCTTTCCAAACAGTATGAGCAGCAAAAATGTTGTGCAGATCAGGCTCTTTCTCAAAAATCCCGTAAATGGTCGAGCCAGACCCTGTCATACTGGCATATATTGCCCCCAAATCGTAAAGACGGTTTTTGATTTGAGGCAAAATAGCATAGCGAGCAAAAAGACCTTCTTCAAAATCGTTGTGTATTTCTGAGTACCACTCCGTCAGAGGTTTTTGCAAAGATTTCCGTAAGTCTGTGGTGGGTATTTGGGGTTTTACATGGGCGTAGGCTTCAGCGGTTGAGATATGTAGGTTGGGATAAACCAACACAATATGCTTACCTTTGAGCGAAAGGCTGATGTCTTCAAATTGATCGCCTTTTTCATAGCAAAATGTAGGTTTATTTTGGATAAAAAAAGCACAATCGCTGCCCAACTGACGAGCATAGTTTTTTAGTTTTTCGTCAGAAATAGCCAAAGAAAAATAAGCGTTGAGCAATTTCAATGCAAAGGCTGCATCAGAAGATCCACCGCCCATACCTGCACCAATCGGTACGATTTTGAGCAAGTGCATCTGCACGGGCGGCAAATCAAAATCTTTCTGTAAAAGTTGATAGGCTTTCACACATAGATTTTGGGAGGAGTCGCCGGGAATTGGAATCCCCGACGACGAAAACTCAAAATTTTCTGCTGGGACTATTTCCAACACATCACTCCAGCCTACCGGATAAAAGCATGAGGCGATGTTGTGGAAGCCGTCAGTACGTTTTTCGGTGATTTTGAGACCAATATTGATTTTGGCGTTGGGAAATACGACCATGTAATTAGGCTATTTTAGGTATAAATTAGCACACGGATTGGGCAGATAAGACAGGGGTAGCTTTTGTCTATCTCATCAGTACAACACTCTACACTTGATTGTAGCTTCTATTTCCTTGATTTCTTGTACGAATCCTTCGGTGTAGCGTCTGTCCACGTCCATGATAACATAGCCAATTTGCTCGTTGGTTTTGAGGTATTGCCCAGTGATATTGACTTGATACTTGGCAAAAATACTGTTGAGTTTGGCCAAAATACCGGGTACGTTTTGATGCACGTGCAGCAACCGATGCGACCCCACGAGTTGGGGCAATTGTACTTCGGGGAAATTGACACTTCCCGTAGTGCTGCCGTTGTTGATATATTCGAGTAGCCGATCGGGTACGTAATGTCCAATTCCCTCTTGGGCTTCTTCGGTACTGCCGCCTATATGAGGTGTAAGTATCACATTGGGCAAGTCGCGCAGGGGGCTTTCAAAAGGTTCTTTGTTGGTTTTGGGTTCATACGGAAACACATCTACACCTGCACCAGCTACTTTACCTTCTTTGATGGCTTCGACCAGTGCCTCTACGTCCACTACATGACCACGTGCCAGATTGAGAAAAATAACCCCTTGCTTCATCAATTCAAACTCACGTTTGCCGATGAGATTACGGTTTTCTTTACGCCCGTCTATGTGTAGGCTCACTACATCGGCTATCTGAAGAAGTTCGTCAAGCGATTTGAGTTTTTTGGCATTACCGATTGGCATTTTGTCCACGATGTCATAAAAATACACCTCCATACCCAATGCCTCCCCAATGACCGACAACTGCGTACCGATATGCCCATAACCGACCAAACCAAGTTTTTTGCCACGTACTTCAAAGCTATTGTTGGCCGATTTGTCCCAACGGCCAGCGTGCATACCTACGCTTTTGGGGAAGATATTACGAATCAGCATGATCATTTCTCCCACCGCCAACTCTACTACCGAGCGTGTGTTGCTGTAAGGAGCATTGAAAACTGCGATACCTTGCTCGGTAGCCGTTTTGAGGTCAATTTGATTGGTACCGATACAAAACGCACCAATCGCAATGAGGCGAGGGGCATTTTCGAGTACACGTTTCGTAACCATCGTTTTGGAGCGTATGCCCAAAATGCTTATGTCTTTGATTTTCTCGATGAGTTCGTCTTCGTCCATTGCCCCTTTGACAAACTCGACATTGAAGCCTTCTTGCTCAAATGCCCGACGTGCTACGCCATGTACATTTTCGAGGAGCAGGACTTTGATTCGACTTTTGGGATATGATTGAGCGCGGGGGAGGTTATTGAGAAACAAAAACTCATCGAGCGATGGCACTATGTGGTCGGCTACCCCAATGACACGCTCGCGCTGTACATTTTCGGTAAAAGCATAAAAATAATGCGCCAATCCTGAGGCTCGAAGCTCATAGTCGGTGTAGCCGTCACCGATGACGTGTAGCTCACCTTCTAAGTTCAATGATTGGAGCAGTTTTACCTTGCCTTTATCTTTCGACAATACGTTTTCTTCATCTACACCGATGATGTTGCCTGCATCGTCGAAAACGAAGGTATTGGCATAGACATTTTCGGCTTTGAGGCCGAGTTCGGTTACGATAGGTACAATAAACTCCTTGAATCCACTCGAAATGATTAGAATATAGTCGGCGTATTGTTCTAAAAAGGCACGGTTGCGGGCAAAAGAGGGGGATACTTTTGTCCGCAAAAAGTCAATCAGTATGTCAATATGCGTGCGGTTGGCTTGGAGCAACTCGATACGGCGGCGCAGCCCTTCGGCAAAGGAGATTTCGCCGTTCATGCCGGCATCGGTCAAGTCGCGGATTTGCTGTACGATTTCGTCGCGGTGGGGGCTTCCTACCAAGGCGATATTGGCCAATTCGTCCAAACCCTCTACTTGTGTAAAGGTGCTGTCGAAATCAATAATGTAGTAATGCTGCTGGAGTGTTTCTACCATTTTGTCAAAAGATGTAAAGTGCTTTGAGGTTCGTATTTGTATTATTGGGAGAGGCTCGTTTCGAGGATAATACTTGGATTGGAGGTATATGGATATTCTCCTAAGTGTTCGAGGGCTTTGGCCTTGAGTTCAGTTTTTTGGATAGGGACTACCCCGATATGCTCACATACCAACCCTCCACCGAGATTGGAGAGGTCGGCTACGAGGCGTGGGGGCAAATCCAACGCCACCGCACAAGCCGCAATGCTGATGACGGTATCGCCTGCGCCCGATACGTCGGCAATGTCGCGAGGGTGGGCGGGAAGTCGGTGTTGTTCGTTTTTGAAATCAATGTAAACCCCTCTTTCTGATAGGGTTAAAAATACACCAGCATTGAGTTCTTGACAAAGTTTTCTTACTACTTGCGTAAGTTCTTCTTCATTTCGTACATTAAAATCTACCTTAAATCCTTCCTTGAGTTCTTTGAGGTTGGGCTTGAAGAGGGTTACGTTTTTATAAGCCAAAAAATGACGTTTTTTGGGATCTACTACTGTCGGAATGCCATGCGTATTGGCTAAAGCCGTTATCTCTTCGATAACACGCTGACAGAGTACCCCTTTGTCATAGTCTTGGAAAAGTACTACATCAACATTGGGCAATAACTGTTTGACTTTTTCGATAAGCAGCGTTTGCTCTTCGGGCGTAATGATTTGGTCGGTTTCGGTATCTACACGCACTATTTGCTGCGACCCTGCTATCACTCTTTCTTTTACCGTCGTGATACGATCGGGACTGTGTAGGAGGCCATCGGTGCGGAGATGACGTTTTTCCAGCTCATATTTCAAGAGTAATGCCTCTTTATCTTGCCCTATGACCGAGCAAATCACGGGTTCTGCCCCCAAAGCGTGTACATTCAAGATGACGTTGCCCGCCCCACCAAGACGATACTCTCTTTTTTGCACTAATACCACCGGTACAGGAGCTTCGGGCGAAATACGGTCGGCTTTGCCCCATACGTAAGCGTCAAGCATTACATCGCCCACTATCAGCACACGAAGGCGATTGAAACTCTCAAAAATCTGTTCAATACTCATATTTGAATCAATAAAGCGTTTAATCATCAGGCCACTTAACTTTTGAGCCAATTCTGTAATATCTGTGTCCCGTATTCAGTCAAAACCGACTCGGGGTGAAACTGCACACCGCACACATCATAAGTCTTGTGCCGCAGGGCCATCACTTGGCCTTTTTCGTCTATGGCTGTGATAGTCATTGTATCGGGTACGGTATCGGCTACTACTGTCCACGAATGATAACGTCCCACTTGAAACGACGACGGCAGCCCTGCAAACAACTGCTCGGTAGGGTCGGTTACGATGGCTTTATCCGAAATACCGTGCAGCACATCGGCCATATTTTGAAGGCTCGCCCCAAATACCTCACCTATCCCCTGATGTCCCAAACATACGCCCATGATACTTTTGGTAGGCGAATAGGCTTTCACAAGGTCGTGCATGATGCCCGCTTCTGAAGGTATCCCCGGTCCCGGTGATAGTAGGATTTTATCATATTGACCGACTTCTTCGAGCGTGATTTTGTCGTTGCGGCGTACATCTACCGAATGATGCAACTGACGCAGCATATACACTAAGTTATAGGTAAACGAGTCGTAGTTGTCAAAAACAAGAATTTTCATAAAACTAAAATTTGTGCAAAAGTATCCATTTTTGACCATGTTAAACGCATTAAAATCAAAAATGCCTCAGAGAGGCTACCTATTGGTAGAAAATGAGAAACATTGACCCTACACCAAGCCCCTGCGGGGCGACGTATTTCACCCCGCAGGGGTATTTCTATCAAATCTAACGCCTCTTTTCTGCCTATATGACAGTCCGAAGGAGTTATACTTAAACCTAATATGTTTGCGAAAAATTAACTATGTAAACCATTGATAATCAAGTGAAACATATCAGGTTTTTTCGCAAACCAATTTTGAACGAGTATAAAAACAGTAGATGTATTTTTACCTGATTTTTGACTGTAAATAATGCGCTTCTTTGATTTGAGTTATAACTTACTGATGTTATGCTTCTCCGAAGCGCGATGTGATTATGGGTATCACATTTAAGCTACTACAAACGTATGGCTTCTCCGAAGCCTCTTTGGGAATATTTTCATTTCGTAAGGCTTTCCCCAAGCCTCGGAGAGGCGCAAGTTTTGTAGCCGAGAATAACGACCCCCAAGTCCCCCAAGCCTCGGAGAGGCGCAAGTTTTGTAGGGAAGTTTCTAATAGTGGGTTAAAACCAAATTTGCATAACATCATTAACTTACCTTGAATCATAACATTTGGTTATAAACTATTCGTAGTTTTTGGGTGAAATTTTATCTTTTCTCATAAAAAATTTCGATTTTTGCAGTGTTGTAAAAAAAAAAGGGCTTTAAAGCCCTTTTTCAATTTTTGAATTAAAATATAAACTCGATAGATATTAAATACTATGTCATTACCTCTTACAAGCAACATAAGCGAAGCCGCCAAACGCGATATTCTCGACCTACAGAAAAAAATAGATATTTTCCGGTCGGGCGAGGCATCTGAAGAGGCTTTTCGCAAGTTTCGATTGGCGCGTGGGGTTTATGGGCAGCGGCAGCCCGGTGTACAGATGATTCGTATCAAGCTGCCTTATGGCCGCCTTACAGCCGATCAACTTATACGTATAGCCGATTGTTCGGACCGATACGCCACCGGCAACCTCCACGCTACTACCCGTCAAGATATACAGTTGCATTATGTCAAGCTGGCCGATACCCCTGCTCTCTGGGCCGAATTGGAAGATGCCAACATCACACTTCGCGAGGCTTGTGGCAATACTGTACGTAACGTAACCGCCTCAGCCACAGCGGGCATTGACCCAGAAGAGCCTTTCGATGTAAGCCCTTATGCCCATGCTATCTTTGAATATTTTTTGCGAAATCCTATTTGCCAAGATATGGGGCGCAAATTTAAAATAGCCCTTTCTTCTTCCGAAAAAGACTCTGCCTATACCTTTATGCACGATGTGGGGTTGATACCACGAATCGTTGAAAGAGAAAAGTGGCAAGCGCAAAATAACAATCTTGATTTTTTCACCAATTCAATCATTCAGCCATTCAATCATCAACAATACGTCAAAGGCTTCAAAGTGTTTATCGGTGGAGGGTTGGGCGCACAGCCTCAAAAAGCACTTGTAGCTTACGAGTTTTTGGAAGCCGATAAAGTCATTCCTTTTATTGAAGCAGTCATTCGGGTGTTCGACCGATATGGCGAACGAGTACGCCGCCACAAAGCCCGTATGAAGTTTCTATTGGCAGATTTGGGTAGGGAGCGTTTTATGGAGTTAGTCAATGAAGAAAAGGCAGCTTTGAAGCACAAAACTTTCGATGTAGAAAAATGGGTAGCCGAAACAGGTTACAAAGTGATAGATTTTGCCCCACAAGAAGGGCAATCGTCCATTTCCCCAATCGCTACCTCACCCAATCACAAATATCAACAATGGCTCAATACCAATGTTTTTGAGCAAAAACAAAAAGGTTGGTATGCCGTACAGCTACGGGTACTGCTGGGCGATATGCACAGCGATACCGCCCGCCAATTAGCCGAAATAGTACGCCAGTTTGCCGCCGACGATATTCGCGTAACGGTCAATCAAGGCTATCTGTTGCGTTTCATCAAAGCAGAAAATTTGCCAATTGTTTTTGAAAAATTAGATGCTTTGGGTCTGGCCGAACCGGGTTTTGACTCTACCGCCGACATTACGACTTGCCCCGGTACCGATACTTGCAACTTGGCTATTTCGAGCAGCTACGGCATCACCCGCGCCCTCGAAACGATGATGAAGGAAGAGTTTCCGGAGTTGATTTACAACAACGACCTCAAAATCAAAATCAGTGGTTGTATGAATGGTTGCGGTCAGCATAGTGCCGCCAACATCGGCTTTCATGGCAGCTCGCTCAAAAATGGGAAGTTGGTACTGCCAGCACTCCAAGTGATTTTGGGAGGAGGTTTCAATGGCAAAGGTGAAGGCATGATAGGCGATAAAATCTTAAAAATTCCGTCCAAACGCGGTCCCGCAGCTCTCCGACTGTTACTACACGATTATGAAAACCACGCCTACGAAGGTGAGTATTACAATGATTATTTTTTACGGCAAGGCGATAAGTATTTTTATGCTTTGCTCAAACCCCTCACCGACCTCTCCACCGTTACCCAAAGTGATTATATTGACTGGGACCACGATACCCCTTTTCAGACCGAAGTGGGCGTAGGCGAGTGTGCCAGCGTATTGATTGATTTGGTGGGTACTACCCTCATAGAAGCCCAAGAAAAACTCGAATGGGCACACGAAAACCTCCAAAAAGGTGTTTGGGCTGATGCTATTTACCATGCTTACAATGTGTTTGTAACGGGTGCCAAGGCTATGCTTGTGGCCAAAGAAGTACCTACCAATACTCAATATGGTATCGTCAGAGATTTTGATGCTCATTTTGAAGGATTTATTGAAACGCCTGTTTTTGGGGAAAGTCCTCAGACTATTTCTTTCAAAGAGTTGGTATTTAGTATCAACAAAAATGAGCCTTCGGAGGCTTTTGCAGCGTATTTTGTAGCACAAGCTGAAGTTTTTTTAGCAAAAGTAAACGCACAACGCCAAGCACAACTGACCGAAGGTGAAACCCCTACCCTCGAATTGGTTACGTTCGGAATGGACAGCTAAATTCTTCCTCAACAATGAAAAATCAACACTATCCACGACTCACGCTCGTAGGTGCAGGGCCGGGCGACCCCGACCTCATTACGCTCAAAGCCGTCAAAGTGCTCCAAAGTGCCGATGTGGTACTGCATGATGCGCTGGCCAATTCAGCACTACTGGCCTACTGCAAACCTACTTGTGTGGTAGTCAATGTAGGCAAGCGTTTTGGACAACACTCTTGCAATCAAGATGTTATCAATCATCTCATTGTAGAATATGCCCAGCAGTACGGCCATGTAGTACGCCTCAAAGGCGGTGATCCGTTTGTCTTTGGGCGCGGCTACGAAGAACTTGACTACGCCCAGCGACATGGCATCGAGGTAGCTATCGTACCGGGAATTTCGAGCAGCTATGCCGTACCTGCTTTGGCAGGGATTCCGCTTACCTCACGTGGAGTGAGCGAGAGTTTTTGGGTCGTAACAGGTACAACCCAAGCCCATCGGCTTTCACAAGATTTGGCATTGGCAGCGCGGTCGTCGGCTACGGTAGTAGTACTGATGGCCATGCACAAACTACCCGAAATCGTTGAGATTTATGC
>JBKBKL010000040.1:0-28378 GCA_046294665.1 Runella sp. | reverse complement strand
ACCTCATAAGTTTCATTTGATTATCAGATGGTTACATCGTTATCTTTTCCCAAACCTATGAGGTTTAAGTATAAAATTACCCTTTCTTACAAGGCTGCCAATTTCCTTTTGGCTAAGGCTACGGCTTCTTCGTCGTCGGAGTTTTCGATGATTGATTGAAGCGTCGCTTTGGCTTGATCGGTGTCTTGCAAACCCACATACACATCTGCCAACAAGATGAATGCCCGCACGCGCCAGCGGTCATAGTCGGCGTATTGCTTGTTGAGTTCCATGATAGAGGCTTGGGCTTCTTTGTATTTTTGCTGACGGTACAGCATCTCCGAAAGCCAATATTTGGCCTCTGCTCCCGCTTCGTCTTTGTAAGCCGCATTGATTTTCTTGAGTTCAGTTTCTGCGGTTTTGAAATCTCCTTTTTCCAAAAACGACTTCGCGATTTGGAGTTGGGCTTTTTTGGTCGCGCCCGGGATCACGTCGCCGGCGTTGAGGACTTCGCGGGCAAAGTACTGCGTAGAGTCATATTTTTTCATCAAAAAATAAGTATCCATCAACCGAATATGGGCCGTTACGCGGTCGGCTTTGTTGTCGGCTTGGGCATAAAGCAAATAATAATTCCGTACGGCACGGGCGTAATTCTGACTTTGGGCTTCGATGTCACCGGCACGTAAGGCTGCTTTGGGAGAGAACTTGGCATCGCCTTCGCTGATGACGGTGTTGAAAAGTTTGAGGGCATTGGCCAAATCGTTGCTGCGGTAGTAGCTTTCGCCTCCCAAATAGCGCGCTTCGGTACCGAACTTACTGTTGGGATAATCTCTGATAAAGGCTTGCAAAGCCCTGATAGCCTGTGGGTATTTGCCGTCGGCATATAGGCTGCGGGCGGTTTCAAACTCCAACTCCTCGGTTTGGGTACTTTGTGGGTTTTTCTTTTTGTAATCGGCCAATACGTCCGACATTTCTTCAGAGCGTCCGGCATTTTCGAGCGTAGCCTGCAAGCCCAGCAAGGCTTCTTTGGCAGCGGGAGTATCGCTATGGTCGCTCAAGATGCGGCGGTAGTCGCGTATGGCTTCTTCATAGACTTGGATATTGTTGTAGGCCAAAGCCCGCTTAAGCAAAGCCGACGGAATGAGGTAACTGCGTGGTTTTTCTCTGATAAGCCGCGTATAAGAACGTATGGCGGCTTGGTAGTTGGCTTTTTCCAAATCTATACTGGCCGACTGAAACAAGGCATCATCGGCATAGCGAGAGGTAGGAAATTGGGCAATCACACGGTCAAACTGCGCTTTGGCTTCTACGTCTTTTTCTTGGTACCTCAAAATCAACCCTTTTTGGTAAAGGGCATAATCGCGGTCTATTCGTCCGTCGTTGAGGGCTTTGTCGTAGAGGGCGGAGGCTTGGGCATAGTTCTTCTCGGTCAGGTAGCAGTCGGCCATGCGAATCGTAGCATCTTCCAATGTTTGGGGTTCTCCTACCCCACGGCCTTTGGTGGTGTACTGCTGAAAATTGCCCAAAGCGGCTTTGTATTCTTTGGTGTTGTAATAGGCATAGCCCAGCGAATACAAACTCTTGATACCGTACTGACTGCTGGGGTAGCTGCGAATGAGCAACTGATAAATGGGTATGGCTTCGCCGTAGCGATTGAGTGCCGAGTAGGATTCTGCCCTGAAAAACTGAGCGGCTTGCTCGATGTCTGTCGAGGGGGTATATTTCAATGATTTCTCAAAATTGCTAATGGCCTGTGCATAACGCTCGGCATTGAAATCGGCAATACCGAGGTTCATGGTTTGGCGTTGGTAGGCGGCTTTGGTAGGCTCATCGAGTTTTTTGAGTTTTTCGATATAAGCCACCGCCGCCGCGCTGTTGTTGGAGCGTGTCAGAGCCAAAATCGAAAGCTGAGTCGCTTCTGCTTCGTAAGTGCTATTAGGGAAGTTTTTCAAAAACTCTTGTAATTCCTGAAAAGCCGCCGAGTGGTTGTTGAGTTCAAGTTGTACTTTGGCACGATTGAAGGCCGCCTCCTCTTGTATTTGAGGACTGAACTTAAGTTTGGCGGCATTGTCGAAGGCTGTCAGGGCTGCCTGGGGGTTTTTGTTTTGCAACTGACTGATGCCCAATGTATAAGCCGCAAACTGCCCCGTAGTATCTTTACGAGTGGCGATGCTTTTGAGTTGTTCGATGGCACCGTCGTAGTTGCCAGTACGAAACAGCGAGTGTCCATATCTGAACTGCATGGCAGGAGGCAGTACCGACTCACGGCCCGCCAGTTGTTTGTGCTGGGCATAGTATTTGGCGGCATCGGCAAATTTGCCCTGATGGTAGAGTACTTCGGCAGCATACAGGGCTACATCGTTGAGCTTAATCCCTCCTCCACTGCGTCGCAACAGCGGCTCGGCATAGGCCAACAATTCGTCATAACGCTCGGCAGCATAAAGCGTTGCCACAATCCAGTTGGGTACTTCACCACGGTAGCGGCTATCGGCTTCGATGGTCTTAAAACTCCGATAGGCGGCATCGTACTGCCCGTTTTGGTATTGAATCACCCCAGCATAGTACGACGCTGGAGCGAAGTAATCGCTGGCAGGGTCGCGCTGCACTTCGGCAAAATACTTGAGGGCAGGATTGTATTGTTTGAGGCTGTAGTAGGAAAGCCCCAGTTTGTAGCGGGTTTCGGAAGCGGCATAGTAGTTTACGCTACGGTCGAGGGCTTTGGTAAGGTAAGTAATGGCGTTGGAATAGTCGCCACGGTCGAAGTAGTATTTGCCCAAATCGCTGTAAATCACAGCAGCTTTGGGGTGTTCGGGGTGATTACGCACAAAACGATCTACGGCCAACTCCGCCTCTGGGGCATCGGCATAAAGTGCGCAAAGGGTGATGTAGTACTCGGCCGTTACGGCGGTGTAATCGTTGGTATTGAGCAAGGCGGGCCGTTTTTCTAAATAATACCGAAACTCTTGCTTGGCTGCCGCATAGTTGGATTTCTCGAATAGCTCGACCCCATTGCGGTAGTGTACGTCGGCTTCGGTGTAGCCTAAGGTATTTTGTGAAAAAACAGAAGAAACGAAACAAGTCAAACAGGCGCATAACGCCCACAGACGAAGAGAAGGTGAAAACATATTGTGTGCTTTTGGCAGAAAAACGTTTTTAGGATACAAAAATTATCTTACCATCAATTTTACGCAAATTAAGTCATTATTCCCCAAAAACTACCTTTTTCGATTTTTTGTCAAGTTAAGCGCATTGAAAATATATCTATATCCTTCGGACTATCATATTGGTAGAAAAGAGGCGTTAGATTTCATAGAAAACCCCAGCAGGGTGAAATATGTCGCCCCGCTGGGGCTTGGTGTAGGGTCCATGTTTCTCATTTTCTACCAATAGGTAGCCTCTATGAGGCAATTTCGATTTTGATGCGTTTACCTGATTTTTTGTATAGCTTTGTGGGCGTTCGTCGGCTTTTGAGGAATCACAGATTGTTAGGATTGGACATATACCAACTGACTCTAAACTTTCAACTCTAAACTTTCAACTCTAAACTTTCAACTCTAAACTTTCAACTCAATCTCCCTTCATTCATGCGTTTTCTGATTTTTTTTCTATACTTTCTGACAGCCCAATTCAGCGTATGTGCCACACCTCGCATTACTTACAGGCTTTCGATGCCGCAGCCGCATACACATTATTTTGAAGTAGAAATGCAACTGGAAGATATTGCGGAAGCTACCGAAAGCTCCAAAAACGGCTATTTTGACCTTAAAATGGCCGTTTGGACACCGGGTTCTTATTTGATTCGTGAGTACGCCAAACACGTCGAAACCCTCACCGCTTCGGCCAATGGCCAACCTGTCAAAGCCGAGAAGATACGTAAAAACGCTTGGCGTATTTACAGCAGCCAACCCCAAATAAAGGTACGCTATCGAGTATATGCCTACGAACTTTCGGTACGCACGAGTTTTCTCGACGATTCGCATGGGTATGTCAATGGCGCCACGATGTTTTTGTATCACGACAACCTCAAAAACCTTCCTCTTCGTCTGGAGATAGAACCCTATCGTGATTGGAAAAATATCAGTACAGGACTCAAAAAAATCAATGCTACGACCTTTGAAGCCCGAAATTTCGACGAATTGGTGGATTGCCCCATCGAAATCGGCAATCATAAAATCCTGCCATTTACTGCCGCTGGCCTACCCCACTATGTAGCTATGTACGGTACGGCGCAGTACGATAGCCTTGCCCTCACCGACCTCATGCGCCGTGTATGCGAAGCCGCCACGACCATCATCAAAGAACACCCTTGCCAAGACTATACGTTTATCGTACACAACACCAATGTGGGCAGCGGTGGGCTTGAACACGCCAATTCGACGACCTTAGGCGTAAACCGCAATACCTACCAGTCTGATGCTGGCCTCAAGAGTTTTTTGAGTTTGGTAGCCCATGAATACTTTCATTTGTGGAACGTGAAGCGTATCCGTCCTATCGAACTCGGCCCTTTTGACTACGAAAACGAAAATTATACCCGCTTGCTGTGGGTAGCTGAGGGCTTTACGTCTTTTTATCAGACGGATATTTTGCGTCGTGCAGGAATTTACAACACCGAAGAATACTGGCAACGTGCCGCCGCCCTCATCAATGGCGTAGAAAACAAACCCGGCAACCAAGTACAGTCTTTGGCCGAAGCCAGTTGGGACGCTTGGATTAAATATTATCGCCCCAACGAAAACTCAGTCAATTCGACGGTAAGCTATTACGATAAGGGGGCCGTCATAGGCCAAATGCTTCATTTGTTGATTTTGTCCGAAACTAATGGCCAAAAATCCCTCGACGATGTGATGCGGTATTTGTATGAAGAATACTACAAGAAAAAACAACGCGGCTTCAGCGACCAAGAAATGCAACAAGCCTGCGAATTTGTAGCGGGTCGAAGTCTTGAGGATTTTTTTCAAAAATATATCTACGGCACCGAAAACCTCCCCTACGCCCAACTCCTCGCTCCTTTTGGTTTGATGTTGAAAGACAAAAACGCCTCCAACACACAGCCCTACTTGGGCGCAGCTTTTACGCAACGCGGCTCTCAGTGGGTCGTTTCGGAGGTACGCCGTGATAGTCCCGCACAGCAGGGCGGACTCAACGTAAACGATGAGATTGTGAGTATCGAAGGCCAGAAAATAGACAAATCGGTAGGAGAAATCATTCAGAAATATGCCATAGATGCTACGCTTACAATCCAAGTATTACGCGCTGGCCTCCCCAAAAGCCTCAAAATAACATTGGGTAAATCGCCTTTGGTACAATACGAAATCCAGCGAGTAGCCAAGCCTACCGCGTCCCAAGAGGCACTCTACCAGCGAATGATGAATTTGAAATAGTTTACCATTTTAGCCGCTCTTTGAGTTCTTTGTAGCCCGATTTAGAAACCGCGATACTTACCCCATTTTTGAGTACCAACTGGTACGTATTTTTTTCGTAAAGTTCTAATTTTTTGATACTGTCAATATTGACCAGCGTACTTCGGTGTACCCGTACAAAACCCTCTTCAAACTGCGCTTCGAGGCTTTTGAGGGTTTGTTGTTTCAAAAACTTAGCCTCCTTGGTGTGAATCCAAACGTAGTCGCCGTAGGCTTCTATCATCAGTACATTTTCTTTGGCAATGATTTCTATTTTATGGCCATTTTTGACGACCAATCGGTCGGTTTTTGTTTCTTCGATGAGTTCTTTGGCTTTGGGCTGCAATTGGGTATTTTGGGAAGCGACCAAAGCCCTGATACGATTCAAAGAATCAATGAAACGATTTTTGTCGAAAGGTTTCAACAAATAGTCCACCGCTTTGGCCTCAAACGCCTGTATAGCGTACTGATCGTAAGCAGTACTGAAAATGACCATAGGAGGGTGGTCGAGGACTTGCAGCATTTCCAATCCTGTGATTTTGGGCATTTGGATATCGAGAATCAACAACTGCGGCTGCAAGGTTTGAATGAGCTTCATGGCCTCAAAGCCGTCGGCGGCTTCGCCTACTACACTGAAATCTGTTTCCGTTTCCAAATATTTCTTCACCAGCGCGCGGGCGAGTTCTTCGTCGTCTATGATGAGGGTTTTGATGCTCATGATTCGATAGGGATAAAAATTTTGACCGTAAAAATATTTTCTTGGATGTGGGTAATAAGCGTAGCATGGTCGGCATACATGAGTTGGAGGCGTTCTTTGATGTTTCGCAACCCCGACTTAGTACCGATTTTGGTAGGGAGGGCATCATCAAAACTATTGGTCATCTGGAGCAGCAATTTATCTTCTGAAATAGTGGTTTTGAGCGTAATCCGCTCTTGTCCAGTACTATCGTAGAGGCCGTATTTGAGGGCATTTTCAAACAATGGCTGCAACAACAAACTGGGTATCAGTAAAGGATAGGTTTCTGCCGCTATGTCCATTTCAATCGCAATACGACTCCCAAACCTGATTTTTTCAATTTCCAAAAATGCCTCACTCATATCAAGTTCTTTTTGGAGGGTTACTTTTTGGTTTTGGGTATTGGCTACGTTATACCTCAAAAAATCAGATAGTTTGATGACCATTTGTCGGGCTTTTTCGGGGTCTATCAAAATGAGCGAATTGATGCTGTTGAGGCTATTGAACAAAAAATGAGGGTTGAGTTGATTGCGTAGCACGGCCAGTTCGGTTTCTTTGAGATGATGGGTAAGTTTCAACTCAGCTTCCTTTTGTTGTTCTTGTTGTTGTTGGCTTTCATAGACCTGAATGAGCAATACATACAAAATATAGGAAAAGACAGCGAGTACAATTTTAAGAGGAATCGTCAATTTGAAATAATCAGTAGTAAGCTCAAATATCCCATCTACCACCCACGTACAGACCCGTGTCCAAATCAACAAAACGAGGCTTATCAAAAGAAAATGATTGATAAAAACCGTAGTGGGTGTGGTATATTTTGGTTTAAAATAACGAATGGGCTGCCAAAGCACTACGAAAATACAAGCCAGCAACCCAAACGACAGCAGCGCGTCAAAGAGGATAGTAGCAAAAGAAAAATGATAGAAAAACTGCGTAAAGCCCCCCCACAGCAAGGCTACCATGAGCCAATACAACACAAAAGCCAGCGAGTTTTTGCCTACGATTGGATTTTTCATCAGATTCTTTTGACATCAATAGCACCCATGATTACAACCCCACTGACAATGAGCTGTTTATCTTGATCTACCACATCAGGCGGAAACTTGGAGATATTGTCTTCTACACCGCCCATGATAGGGGTGATGTTGTATTTGATGTTCCATTCTTTGGGTACCAGTAGCTCGATTCCTCCCATGATGACATTCAAATCCATGCGGGCATTTCGATTGAGTTGTACCTCACTCATATCGAGTTCGACCCCTGCCATGACACAGCCGATTTTACCAAATTCAAATGCCTTGGCGTTTAGCTTCGAAGAAACCCCTGCCATGACGGCATTTTTCTCGAAACTATTGAAGTTTACTGTTTCGTGGGGGATAAAATGGCTCTTGCGGGAAGTGCCATAAAACTGCTCCGGCAGAAAATAACGCATCACCATGTTGAGGCCAATGGCTATCGGAATGACCGGCCAAAGTTTTTTGAACGTAAACCAGTCGGGCGTACTTCCCATGAGCGACGGCACTAAAAACAGGAGTCCTACCGAAACCCAGATTGCTCCTTCGATGCGCTTGCCGTCAAGAAATGCATTGATACCAAAAACGGTAGCGAAGCCCGTCCAAAAAATGTATTTCATGTCAATCACAAAATGAATAAGGCCAAAATTACGAAGGAGGAAAAGTACGCCTACTGCTACAAATACGACAGCCCAGAAGATTGTTTTTTTAGGATTTTGCATGGTTGTAAATAGTTAAATGGTGCAGCAAAGCTATCCAAGTATGGTAGAGCTATTGTTATCTTTTTCGATGACCATATCCTTTAAAATCGTTAAGTGGTATTTTTTTACCGACGAGTGAATAACGCTCTCTCTTTGAGCGATGTGGCATTGCCGAAAACTTTGGTATCAAATGAATTTCCGTTTATTTTAGGGGTTCTAAATTCGTTATCCTATGCACTCCTTTTTTTGTTTGAGCTTATTGTTGGGCTTTGCTATGGTAGGTTGGGCTCAAAAAACCTACCCCACTGTAGGGCAAATCCTAAAATATGATGCCAAGTTAGATGAGCTGATTGACCCCAGTGCCAAAATAGAAGTATTGGCTTCGGGCTTTACCTGGGCCGAAGGTCCGGCTTGGGTCAAGGCAGGGCAATATTTATTGTTTTCAGATGTCCCCGAAAATACGATTTACAAGTGGAGTTCCCAAAAAGGTTTGGAGGTATTTTTACGTCCGTCGGGTTATACTGGTGTACCGCCATATAGCGACGAACCCGGAAGCAACGGACTCATTATCAACCAAAAAGGAGAACTCGTCGCTTGCGAGCATGGCGATAGACGGCTATCAGTAATGCCACTTTCGGGGGGAGGAAAGCTGACCCTTGCGCAGCATTTTGAAGGCAAACGCTTCAATAGCCCCAACGATGTAGTACAGCACAGCAGCGGAGCGTATTACTTCACCGACCCACCTTATGGCCTCCCCGACCGTGAAAATAGCCAACTACGAGAACTGGACTGGTTTGGGGTATATCGGGTAAGCCCCAAAGGCGAAGTAACACTCCTGACCAAATCCATGACCCGCCCCAATGGATTGGCGTTTTCACCCGACGAAAAAATACTCTATGTAGCACAATCTGACCCCTCCAAGGCGGTCATCATGGCTTTTGAAGTTAAGTCTGATGGCACCCTCGGCGAAGGCAAAATACTTTTTGACGCGACCCCCATGGTAAAGCAAGGGCTACCGGGTCTGCCCGATGGCTTGCGTATAGACATCCAAGGCAATCTGTGGACCACAGGCCCTGGAGGAGTGTTGATACTTACTTCGGAAGGTAAACTATTGGGCCGTATCGAAACAGGCGAAGCCACCGCCAACTGTGGCTGGGGAGATGACGGTACCACCCTCTACATCACCGCCGATATGTACCTCTGCCGCCTCAAGACCAGAGTAAAAGGAGCAGGTTGGTAAAAGAAAATTTTGATATTGATGTAGGATTATATCTTGAAATTCAGCAAAAACCGACGAACTTTGTAGCTTCTACATTCTATTAAGAAAGTTATTCTTTGAAATTTGTCTTTTATTTGAATCAATTACTCCGATGTCTGAGGGAAAGAAGTATTATGTGTATGGATTGTTTGTGATGGTGGGGGTAATTTATCTGCTTAGATTGTTGTATCTTCAAGTCTTAGACAATACCTACGAAACGTCCAGCAACTCCATCAAAGCCATACCCGATATACCAATGCGGGGGCAAATCTACGACCGTCATGGCAAACTTATCGTTTATAATACGTTAGTGTATGATTTGTACGTAACGCCCAACAAAGCCAAAGTGCGTGACACATTAGCTTTTTGTAGATTGTTGGGTATAGAGCGAGCCAATTTTGATAGCCTTATGAAAGCCGCCAAAGACTACTCACGAGTCAAGCCCTCGCTTTTTATGCGGCAGTTGTCCAAAGAAGATTTTGCACGTATCCAAGATGCCATGGTGGACTACCCCGGTTTTGAATATCAAAAAAGTTCTGTTCGTACCTATTCACAACCTACGCTTGCCCATGCACTGGGATATGTGAGCGAAATCTCCAAAAAACAACTCGAAGCTCAAGAGTACCCTTACTACCGCCAAGGAGATTTGATAGGTCAAAATGGGCTTGAGAAGTTTTATGAAGAGCAGCTACGAGGCCGTCGAGGAGTGCGCTATGTCATGCAAGATGTCAATGGCGTTGTCAAAGGCTCATGGAAAGATGGGGAATTGGACACCATAGCCGTAGCTGGGCAAAATCTTTACACCAGCATTGATTTGGATTTGCAACAATACGCCGACAGCCTCATGCAGCACAAAGCAGGCGCCGTAGTAGCCATAGAACCCGCTACAGGCGAAGTGCTGGCCATTACGTCTGCTCCCAGCTACGACCCTGCGCTGTTTGCTACCAGAGATTTTTCCAAAAACTACGCCAAGTTGGCCCTTAATCCTTACCGCCCTCTCCTCAACCGCGCTGTGATGGGCAACTACCGACCCGGTTCTACTTTCAAAACCGTACAAGCCTTGGTGGCCATGCAAGAGGGTGTCATCGGTCCGAGAAGTGTTTTCAGCCATGCAGGGGCGCCCGTCAAATGTCATGGCCACGGAGGCATCGCAGGGGTACACAGTGCCATACAATATTCCTGTAACCCCTATTTTTACCATGTATTTCGTCGTTTGATCTATGCCAATGCCGAAAAAAACACCTTCAAAGCCTCGGCCATTGGCCTCAAAAAATGGCATCAGTACAGCGAAAAATTTGGATTTGGTCATAAACTCGGTGTGGATTTACCCAGTGAGGCCATCGGCAAACTCCCCGACCACAAATACTATGACAAGATATATGGCGAACAACGCTGGAAGTTTTCTAATATTTATTCGTTGAGCATCGGCGAGGGTGAGTTGCTGATTACCCCCCTCAAATTGGCCAATTTGGCAGCTATTTTGGCCAACCGAGGCTGGTATATCACTCCCCACTTGGTAAAAGGTATTGACAAAAACAATAATCCACTCCCCGACTATACAGTCAAACATCAAACAGGAATAGATAGGGCCTACTTCGAGCCAATAGTGGATGGTATGGAAATGGCCGTAGTACGCGGTACAGTGTCGCGTGGGGCAATTATCCCTGATGTACAAATGTGTGGCAAAACAGGTACTTCACAAAACAAAAAAGGGAAGGACCATTCAATTTTTATTGCCTTTGCTCCCAAATACAACCCCAAAATCGCCATTGCTGTTTTTGTAGAAAATGCTGGGTTTGGTGGCTTCGCAGCGGCACCTGTGGCCTCGTTGATCATTGAAAAATACCTAAAAGGAGAGGTAAAACGCAAAGCGTATGAGCAAGAATGGATCAATCGTAATTTCTTACAAAACGTCATTTTACCCAAATCCCCACCTTCTGCCCCAGCACCTTCCAAACCCAGCCCTCCTAAACCTGAAAATACGATTGTGAAAAAAGATAAAATATCAGCATTTCCCCGTATTTCGATTCAGTATTAAATAATGGACTTTATGTGGTCAATTAGACCCAATACAAAACAATATTTTTGATTAATTGGTACTTATGGCTCGTACTACTCGAAGTATTACTCAAAATATAGATTGGCTTTCGGTATTGATATATGTAGCGTGTGTAACGATGGGGCTTTTCAATGTATATGCCGCTGTCTATGACCCCGAAGAACAAACCAAACTTTTCGACCTCTCCAATAGTGCTGGCCGTCAGTTGATGTTTGTAGGTACTTCGTTTCTACTCATCATTGCGATTTTGGTCATAGACCCTAAGTTTTGGGAGGTTTTCTCTCCTATCATCTATGGTCTTTGTATTTTTCTATTGTTGGTGGTATTGGTCATCGCAACCGATATCAAAGGCTCCAAATCGTGGATAAAGTTGGGTACTTTCTCGCTACAGCCGGCCGAATTTGCCAAAATAGGGACCGCACTGCTGCTATCTAAGTATATTTCGCAGCCTCATGTCAATCTTACTAAGTTCAAAGATCTTCTTTGGGCGGCAGGAATTATATTGATACCTATGGTCCTTATCATTGCTTCCAAAGAAGTAGGCTGTGCGTTGGTGTTTGTGGCTTTCATGTTTGTACTTTATCGTGAGGGTATTTCGGGCTTTTATCCGGCGGTTGTGCTTATAGCCATCGTATTGTTTATTTTAGCATTATTTTACTCGCCCCTCTATATTTCTATCGGACTGGCGATCATCGGAGGACTTATTTTTCGTTTTATTATTCCCCGATATGATCGTACACGCAAAACAGCCATCAATCTCAGTATTATTTTTGGCCTAATGATGCTTTTCACCACCAGTGTCGAGTACCTTGTCAATCATGTCTTACAGCCCCACCATCGCAATCGTATCAAAGTACTGGTGGATCCCAAAATTGATCCTATGGGCATTGGCTGGAACGTTACCCAGTCCAAAATAGCCATCGGTTCGGGGCGACTTTGGGGAAAAGGATTCTTGGACGGCACCCAGACCAAGTTCAACTTTGTACCCGAACAAAATACTGACTTCATCTTTTGTACTATCGGCGAAGAACACGGCTTTGTAGGAAGCGCACTCGTAGTCTTACTACTCATGGGGTTGATGTGTCGTATTGTGTTCTTGGCCGAACGACAGCGCACTCGTTTTGCCCGCGCTTATGGCTATTGCGTGGCTGGTATTTTGTTTTTTCATTTTTTGGTCAATATCGGCATGACCATCGGCTTGATGGTCGTCATTGGTATTCCTTTACCATTTTTCAGTTACGGAGGTTCTTCCATGTGGGCATTTACGATTTTACTTTTTATTTTCTTGAAGTTAGATGCCCAGCGGCCTTTTACGCTTTCGAGGACTTAAAGTTTCATTTGATTGACCCCAAAACTCTATTTATTGCCTCATGAACACCTACTGGCTTCTGTGCGCCCTCGTAATTTTGACCACCGACGACTACGACACTTGGCATCAACGTCGTGTTCAAAATCTCAAAGCAGAAGATGGCTGGCTTAACTTGGCAGGACTTTTTTGGCTTAGAGAAGGCAGTAATACTTTTGGCAGTGATGCCTCCAACGACATCGTTTTTCCTCAAAATGCAGCTAAAAAATTAGGAATACTCACCCTGAAAGAGGGAAAAGTACACTTTGAAAAGCAAGAAGGCATAGAAGTAACAACCGTAGAAACTCACACTTCTGCGCCCGAATGGATCTATGAAAATGGCAAAACGACAACCCTCCAGTACGGTACTCTAAGGTGGTTTGTCATCAAACGCGGCCCAAAATATGGCATCAGGCTTCGCGACTTAGCTCACCCTGCTTTTGCGGAGTTCAAAGGGATTGAAAGGTTTGCTGTAAATCCACTATGGAAAATCAACGCAAAGTTTGAAAAACCTACCCATCCACGTACCATTGCTATCACCGATGTACTCGGGCTGATAAGCCAGCAGCCCTTGCTGGGTCATGTTGTCTTTGAAGTCGAAGGCCAAACCTACCGACTTGCCGCTACCGATGCCGGCGACGGCAGACTATTTCTGATTTTTAAAGACAAAACCGCAGGCCACGAAACCTACGGAGCGGGGCGATTTCTCTATGCCAACCACCCCAACGAATCGGGCGAGGTGATACTCGATTTCAACAAAGCTATCAACCCTCCCTGTGCTTTTAGTCCTTATGCTACTTGTCCACTTCCCCCTGCCGAAAACCACCTGCCGATTCGAGTAGAAGCCGGCGAAAAAGACCCAAGAATGCATTGAACAAACGAACATTTGTGCCATTATTAACTACAAAGACATTTAAAATAGATGTTTTTAAGTTAAAAAAAATCGTAATAATATTCAAAGAACTAATGGTACTTTTAAAACAATTTTGAGGTATTATTGGCATTAGCTTTTCAATAAATTGTACTATTCATATACAACATTTGGCGATTTGTTGTACTATTCCGAAATTTGCAGCGGATTCATCAAACAATCAAAACCATGAATAGCATACAATTTCAATATATATTAGCCTATTTTCAAGCCTACGAAAACAAACAGAAGCAAAAACGTTGGAAAACGTTTTGGAAAAATCAACAAGCCCTTGAGTCGCTGGCTCGTGCAGGGCAGCCTTTTGGTGGTAGGATTTTTTAGAATTTCGTAACGATCACCCTTTGGGTTTCTACCTCATCGCCCAAGCGCAGTCGAAGTACATACATACCCACAGGAGCATCGGCTACCGACAAGGCCCGGTTTTGTATTCCTAAGGTTGGCTCAAACGTTTCTTTTACAATCACTTTTCCCGTCAAATCAACCACCGATATTTCGCCATCTGAGGTAGTGGGGCTTTCAAAACTAAAAGCGATTTGTTTTTGTACGGGATTGGGAGCTACCGTCAGTTTGAAAGGGCTTACAGGAACCATAGCGGCCACGTCGCCCAAGTCAAACTTACACAAAAATACCTCACGGCCTGTCAGCGTAATAGTTTGTTGCCAATTTCGGTAACGCAACGTGAGAGGGATTGTTTGCTGGTCGGAAGTAGCGTAAGGATTTTGAGCCGCTATCAATATTTCTTTGTCTTTGACTACTCCACGCCAAATCGGGGTCTTGCTTTTGGCATATTCTACGGCAGGTTGTGGAATGACGAGTTCGTGTGTTCCCTCAAAAAAACTTTTGAATTGGGATAAACGATACAAACCCGCGATAAAATGCTCATATACGGCATAATTGTCCTGACGGGTATTTTCTACTGGCCCCTCCCATAGCCATAGCCCTTTTGCTCCAGAGAAAAAGGGAAAGATAGCCGTAGCCTCTGCCACAAAAGGCGGAACAAAGGGAATGTTGGGGTTGAAGGCATCGTGATAGCGAAGCCAGACATAGGGAATGATAGGCTTATCAGACCAAGCGCGATTGGCTTCAATGACAAACAGCAAATAAGCCAAATAATCCTTACCAAGTGGCGAAGTGTCGTAATTGTAATAATAATAGCAAGAAGGTGTGAGAAAGTTGAGTTGATTATAAAACGTCCCGCCTACCTTACCCGTGAGGGTATCTCGCATCACGTGCAGCACGTAATTGAGATTTGTACTCCAGTCCTTCCACGGTATGATGCTCATACCCAGCCAGTTGTTGAAACTCCCGCGTACCATGACATCGCTATAACTACCCACTTTTGTCGTGGCTGGTACAATACCTCTCATAAAATTGATAGGAGAAGCATAGAGTTTTTGCATATCTCGCTTGTAGCGTTCTACAAACTGTGCATCGCTCAATGCTCTATAAGCAGCCGGTACGCGAGGATTGTTTTTGATACCCAAGATTTCTCGATCGGTATCATGGATTCGCTCTATATCGAGAGAGATAAGATCGTAATTAGGAACGCCCTTCCCACGCGACTCATCAAAAAAATTGGCATAGCCGGCCAGTTGATTGCGCCAAGTACGTCGGTAGAGTTCTAAATCATTGGCCCAAGGGCTTTCCAAATTCCGCTCGGCCCAAGGCTGCGTATTGGCATCAGTCGCTACATGATACCATGTGATAGCCCGTTTGGCCACAGGCAATGTACTGCTTTCACTCCCAGAAAAAGTAGCCAAATGACTAAAACCATGCCTCAATGGCCTCGATTGAGTATCACCAAAGCGAGGGCCTTCATAGACGATTGTAAAAGGTAACGAAAATGCAGGAAACTTATCCCATTCGATGAGGTTGATACGCTGAGTGGGTGTCCAAGTAAGTAGGGTGGAGCAATTTTGAGCTACTACCGAGGAAATATCCAACAAAAACCCTGCGAGTAGCCCGTATGTACTAAGTGGTGTTTTTATTTTCATGAATTTTAAATGCAGTTTACAGTTTAACAATGAGCAAGTTAAATACCACTATCTGTCAGTACCCTATGATGCCCAGTACTTTTGGATAGTTATGCAAACATTACCATTTGTCCATTGCTTACAGGTGTCATTTCGCTAATAAAACTGTCCCACAAGTCAAGTGTCAAATTGAATTGATACTTTTCGTTAAACGTTTCAAGTTCTGTTTGCAAGTCGGCTTTGTTAATTTGTTTTGCCAACTCTAAAAGATCAATTCTCATTAAAACGTCTTTTGTAAAAGTCCTTTTAGCATCTGTGAAAGTTACTGATTGCAAAAACTGAACTGTCGTGTCGGAGTTCAAAAGAATCAAAGCGTAAACGGCAAATTCTATTTTGTCAAAACCTATAAAATAACAAGTGTCGTCAAGCATTACAGGCTTGTTGTCTTGAGGCAGAATAAGTGTAAAATGAAACGTCTTGTAAAGTCCCGATATGGCAACTTTGAAAGGTTTGAAAGAATATTGGCCAATACCAAATATTGAAAACAATGGTTTGTTGTTATAGATACTGGATTTTCTTGCATCGAAATTTGCTTGATGCTGTGTCAGGTATTGATACGTTTTAGGATAATCTGTTTTGATGTATTTTGTATCTTGACCAACTTTTTTTTGCGTAACAATCGTAAATTTTCGTGTTTGATTGATTACTGTGTTTTTTAGGTCCGAACTTTTGAGAATACCATAAACTAAACCCTCTTCCAATTTTACTTCTTCGTTTAGTCCATTTACATAATGTCCCTTCAGAGGGTCACCTCCCGACGGAGTGCCACCCACTTTCTCTAACTCCATTATGGTAGAACAATCGTGTTTTAAACCTTGTCGCCAAACAAAAGGACATTCTCCGTCAATTTCTTTGGTGTCGATGTAAGTGTCAATGTTAGAAACAAATTTACGGGCGGCGTTCTGTTCGTTCAACCAACCGAACTTGAGTTGAGATTTTTGATTGTTGTAAAAATCAAATTCTGTGCAATCATAAGCCGGTTTTGAATTTAGTTTGCAATAAAACAAAGCTGCTTCAACTGAAACATTAAACTCTTTTTTGCTGTCAATACAATGTTTTTCAATAGCTGAAATCTTGTAATGATTTTTGTTTTGGTCATAGACAATGTTTTTGATAACAGCATTTTTTACCAATAACAATAAATTCCCTTTCATATTTTGAAAGGTTTCAATCATAGTAAGAGTAATAAATTCAGCAATATCGAAATTGCCTTTACCTGTCATAGCATCTAAACCGCTATGGTTTTTGAAATTCGTTTTTTTAGGAAGATTTGCGGATTGCCGCCCAGCGGATTGCCGCCCAGCGGATTGCCGCCCAGTTGAATTTAAACTACCCAATTTTGAATTAGTTACCCAAGGTGGATTACCGATAACTAAAATATCATTTGTTGAATGTTTCTTGGCTATTGCTTTAAAATCAAAATTAAAAACGTTGCAATGCACTATTGAGATTTCTGGCGGGCGGCGTTCCGCATGATTTGAGTTTGGATTGGAAAGAAAAAAATCTATGATGTTGAATTTGGTTTCCCAAACATAAGGTTTGTAAATTTCAACACCGAAGATTTTTTTAATATTTTTAAAGTTACGTAAAGAAGCAATGATAAAACTCCCCTTTCCACAGGTTGGCTCAATTACAATTTCGGGAGCAATGTTTTTGGACGCTAAGTGTAATGTTACTTTGTTCGCCAAATCTGAATTGGTTTGAAAGTCGCCATATTCTGCTCTATCAGGTTCTTCAACAATATTATTAGAAATTGAAAGAACTTCTTTAAGCATTTCCAATTCTTCATCATTGTCAAAAAAATGTATCATTCCAAAGGCTTCATACATTTTTTGATTTGCCTTTTCAAAAGATGTAATCTTTTTCAGATTGTCATTTAAGAAATCTGAAACCTGATGAGTAATACTAGAACGCCAGCCGTTTCCTTCAAATACTTTCATCATTGAGGTTTGTTATAGCTTACAATTTTGGTTATTCCTTTTACTTCATCTGCAAGAGTTACAATTCGTTGATATTGTAATCTCCATTGTAAAGCATTTGAAATCGTCAAGTAACCCTGTTCAGGTGGAGTTTTTAAGATTTGCTCCACTAATTTTGATAATGTTATTTCATCTGCGGGGATATTTTTGTCTTGCAGGTAAGCAATGATGTCGGCTTCATTAGCTTTATCCTTAACCATTTCTCTTAATCGGTAAGATGTTGTGTAGTCAGCCGTTCTTTCTTTTGCCACAAACGAACAACTTACAAAATTCAGAGTTGCTGTTTTACTTTTCGGGTCGTCAGCTTTGTCGTAAACGAAAACAAGCAAGTTATAACCAAGTCCGAAAACCTTTTGTTTAGCGTCTTTGAAAGGACAAGACGATTGGGGCTGTTTTATTGAAGTTACTTTGATGTCGGTTAAAATGTCGTCAGAAGGCAGGTCAATACCGCTTGCAGAAGAACCTATTGTAACTTCGTATTTATCGTTTAAGTGCTTTTGAAATTTTTGTTCAATAAGTGTCCCAACGGCTTTGCCGTCAGTTACACCAAAAAGTTCTTTATGCTGAAATTCAGATTGTTCAATACAGAAGATTTGAGCTTCACTTATTAAGTTTTCTATCGTTAATTTTTGCTTCATTCTTGAAATGTAATTTTTACGCATTGGGGCAATTCGTGTTGTCGTCTGCGCTCATTAAGTCAGCAGATAATATATCAAACCTTACGAACTTTAAAAAAAACGATTTTGCCGATGCCATGATTCCCCCTAAAAAACGCTAACTTTACGCACAAAATTAACCCGTAAAACAACGTCATGAACAAGATAGCCTTAGTTTCTTTGTTTTTGGTACTTTTCTTGGGAAGTTGTAAAAACGACTCCCCTTCTATCCCGAGCAACACTGCTACGGCTGTAAGGATTTTGACGACCCGCCCCTGGAAGGTCGAAAGAATAACTGACCTCAATGGGAATACGATCAACCCCAGTTTGTTGCCTAAAGAAGCCAAATTTTTCTTTGAGGCAGATATTCACTTCAGCGAAGACAAAACGGTACGCGCCATAGACCCCGTAGCACGCAAAGTAGTCAATGGAGGTTCTTGGGATTTGTTGAACAACAATACCATTTTAAAGATAGACTTAAGTGAATCCTTCAAAGGCGAATACCCTATCAATGTCCTCGAACGCTCACGCATGAGTCTTCGCAATACCCTCGATTTTGAAGGTGTGAAGTTCAATGTCAATTTGGAACTCGTTCCGGTACTTTGATTGCCTGCTTTCAAGAAAAAGTCGTATTGCTTCGATGCTTCCACAGAAAATACGGTTTGAAACCGCCCCCCATTTTTACATTGCTGCACAGGCTTGGGGGGACTCTACACACCCTCCAGTAATTTTGCTTCACGGCGGCGGCCAAACACAACACTCATGGGGCGATACCGCTCACTATTTGGCCCAACAAGGCTGGTATGCCATTACTTATGATGCCCGTGGTCATGGTGAGAGTAGTTGGTCGGCTTCGGGGCATTATCTTACAGATGCACTCGTCGAGGACTTAGGGGCTATCATTCGACAAATCGGTGGAAAGCCTGCCCTCATTGGTGCCTCGATGGGCGGCATTACGTCGTTGGTATTGGCGGGAGAATCTCCAAGCCCCCTTGTTTCGGCAGTGGTATTGGTGGACATTGCCCCCAAAGCCGAGCAGAAAGGGATAGAGCGCATTTTTGCTTTTATGAGTGCCCATGCAGAGCAGGGTTTTGGCTCTATCCAAGAAGCTGCCGAGGCTGTTGCTGCTTATTTACCTCACCGCTCAAAGCCCACTGATACCGCACGTTTAGAAAAAAACTTACGCTTGCGCAATGGCCGCTATTATTGGCATTGGGACCCTCAAATGCTCAAAATATGGAAAAATACTACCCCCGACCAGCAAATCGCCTACGAGCAACGCCTCTTTGAGGCTGCCCAGCGGCTTCAAGTACCTACCTTGATTGTACGCGGTGGCATCAGCGATGTAGTGAGTGAGCGCGTGATGGCCGAGTTTTTAGATGCTGTACCTCATGTACGGAGTATCACAGTGTCGGGTGCCAGTCACATGGTAGCCGGCGATTCCAACCATGCCTTTACACGGGCGGTAGTGGAGTTTTTGGAGGAGGTTTATCCTCCTTTCTGATTAGACGATGTTCATGCTGCTCACAGAAAACCCAGAACTTCACAGAACATTGTCATCACAAATACACTTCCTCAATGCTTGAAAATCAAGAAATCTGACTACGAATACGAACAAAAAAACGCGGTAACGAGCCAAGCCCATTACCGCGTCAGTCAGTGCTACACGTTAGCCTTACGAACCCATGCCCGGCATGACGACGGTGTCAATCACATGGATAACCCCATTGCTCTGATAGACATCTTTGATCGTAACTGACGACATTCCCCCTTTCTCATCGGTCAAAATCAACTTCTTACCTTTCATGGTAGCTTTGAGCTTCCCCCCCGCTACTGTCATAAGGGTCGCTTCTCCATTGCCGGCTTTGATCGCTTTTGCTATGGCATCAGCGTCCCATTTGCCTGCTACTACATGATAGGTTAAGATTTTGGTAAGCGTGCCTTTGTTTTCAGGTTTTACCAACGTTTCTACGGTGCCAGCAGGCAACTTGTCGAAGGCAGCGTTGGTAGGTGCAAATACGGTAAAAGGACCCGCACTTTGGAGAGTTTCGACCAGCCCTGCCGCTTGTACTGCCGCTACAAGCGTGGTGTGGTCTTTGGAGTTGATAGCATTCTGAACGATGTTTTTGGAAGGGTACATCGGTGCACCACCTACCTCTACGGTTTTTTCTTGGGCAAAAGCTCCTCCCACAAAAAGGGCAGCAACGACAAACAAAGCAACTTTTTTCATTGTTTTTTTTGGTTTTTAGTTGAAATAAATGATGAAATTGTTTACAGCATCATTTACGGTCAATCCTGTGGTAATGGATTTAGTAGCCCCCATTTTTTTTAAAAACCATTTCACAATCACTACTTTTGTAAAAGCCAGTCTTGCCCTCAAAACCCCTAAATCAATTTCATTTTATGCAAACATTTCCTACAAATCAATTCTCATTAATTAAGTCTTGTCGAAACCCCAAAACACTGTTTTACCTTCTATTCATCGGATTTTGCCTCCCACTAAGCACTTTAGGGCAACCACTCCCTACTGATTTTTTCAAAAATATGAAAGCCCGCAGCATAGGGCCGGCAGTAATGAGCGGGCGTGTTACGGCAGTAGATGCCGTTGTAGCCAATCCCGACATCGTGTATATCGGTACGGCTTCGGGCGGAGTATGGAAAAGCGAAAATGGCGGAAGTACTTTCACTCCCATTTTTGATGAGCAACCTACGCTCAACATTGGCTCCATAGCTATCCAACAATCCAACCCCGATGTAATATGGGTAGGAACAGGAGAAGGTAATCCGCGCAACTCCGTCAATATCGGTGCAGGAATGTATAAAAGTATAGATGGAGGTAAAAGTTGGAAAATGGTAGGTCTGGAAAAAACACGCAATATCCACCGTATATGTATAGACCCCCAAAACCCCAACGTCGTCTATGCAGGTGCAATCGGCAACCCCTACGGCGAACACCCCGAACGAGGGGTTTTTAAGACTACCGATGGTGGACAAACATGGGAAAAAATACTTTTTACCAACGACAAATCGGGAGTAGCCGATATGGTCATGGATCCCTCTAACCCCCAAAAACTCCTCGTAGCTATGTGGGAGCACCGCCGTACTCCATGGAACTTTCTATCGGGAGGACCAGGGTCTGGGTTATATTTGACTTACGACGGTGGCAAAACTTGGAAAAAACTCGGCAAATCAGAAGGTCTCCCCGATGGGGATTTCGGACGACTTGGGTTGGCCATATCACGCAGCAAGCCCGACCGTATCTACGCCCTCGTAGAAGCCACCAAAAATGGCCTCTACCGCTCCGACGACGGCGGCACTCATTGGCAAAAAGTAACCGAAGAGGCCAGCATCGTTACGAATCGCCCGTTTTATTTCAACGAAATCTATGTAGATCCCCAAAACGAAAATCGTATTTATATGCTCTACCAGCCGATTTCGATGAGCGAAGACGGTGGCAAGACCTTTCGGGTAGTAGCTCCGATGACTACCGTTCATGCCGACCACCACGCCCTATGGATCAATCCCAACGACCCCTCGCTTATTTATAATGGCAACGACGGCGGGTTTTATACCTCCCGCGACGGCGGCAAAAAATGGGTTTTCGCCGATGGCCTTCCACTGGGGCAGTTTTATCATGTAAATGTGGACAACGACTTACCCTACAATATTTACGGAGGACTACAAGACAATGGCTCTTGGCGTGGTCCAAGCTATACTTGGACATCTGGCGGCATACGCAACTACGTATGGCAAAGTCTGAACGGAGGCGATGGCTTCGATGTCATACCAGACCCCACCGACTCACGCTATGGCTATGCCATGTCGCAAGGGGGCAATCTCAATCGCTACGATGCCCTCACTGGCAAAAGTACGTTTATCAAACCCACACACCCCGACCCCAAAGTACGCCTACGCTTCAACTGGAACGCTGGCTTGGCCCAAGACCCACTCGACAATGCCACCATTTATTATGGTAGTCAATTTTTGCATAAATCCACCAACAAAGGCATGACTTGGGAAATCATCTCGCCCGATTTGACCTTGGACAATAAAGAAACCCAAAAACTAAGCGACGAAACCGGTGGTCTCTCTCTCGACATCACCAGTGCCGAAAACCACAATACCATTCTGACCATTGCCCCCAGTGCGAAAGAAAAAGGGGTAATCTGGGTAGGCACCGATGACGGCAACGTACACCTCACCCGCGACGGTGGCAAAAATTGGATTAATCTTTCGTCCAGAATAGGTCTGCCTAAAGAATCTTGGATACCCCAAATACGCGCCTCCGAACACAACGCCGCCGAGGCGTTGGTCGTCATGAACAACTACCGCATGGGCGATTTTGGGGCTTACATTTATCGCACCCGCGACTACGGCCAGACTTGGGAGCGTATCGTCAATGACACCCAAGTACGAGGCTATGCCTTGTGTGTGCAGCAAGACCCCGTCGTACCTAATCTTCTTTTTTGTGGTACCGAGCATGGGCTATGGGTAAGTATAGATGATGCCAAGACTTGGACACAGTGGAAAGCGGGCGTTCCGTCGGTATCGGTCATGGATTTGGCCATTCAAAAACGCGAGGCTGATTTGGTCGTCGCTACTTTCGGACGAGCCTTGTTTGTACTCGACGACTTGCGCCCTCTGCGCCAAATAGCCCAAAATTCCCAACTCCTCAACCGACCATTCGGCCTTTTCGAGATGCCTGAAGCCTATTTGGCCGAGTACAACGAGCCTATTGGCTACTGGTCGGGAGGCGATGCCCTCTACGAGGCCGACAATCGCCCCAATGGAAGTGTTGCGTTGGGCTATTTTGTCGCAATGCCCAAGCCTACCCCACTCGCGCCTGCTGCCAATAGCATTAGTTCCAAAAACAAAAAAGGAAAAAAAGGGGATACGCCTTCCTCTGCCAGTACCGAAAACCAAAGCATAAGCATCACAAAAGAAGCCCCCCAAAAGACAGACAGTCTGCGCGTAGATATTTTTGACCAAAATGGTAAACTGGTGCGACAACTTCGTCAAAAAGCCGACTCAAGTGTAGGATACCGCCGCATCGCATGGAGTTTGGACGAAAACCCCGTGCGCCAGCCCGGCTCACCCCGCCGCCCGCGCAGTAACGAAAGTGGAGAACCTATTTTTCCGTTTTATCGTGGTGGTGGCCAATCGGTACTACCCGGCAAGTACAAATTGGTGATGAGCTACGGAAGCCATAAAGACTCAACCTATTTGACCGTCAAACCAGACCCGCGTATGCCCTACGATGCCAATGCTGCCATAGCCAAACGCCAACTCAGCGACCGCCTCCACCAAAGCCGCCAACAACTCACCCAAGCCATAGACCGCCTCGATGAAGCCAAAGAAACGACCGACAAGATTTTGGCTCAACTCAAAGATACCGAGGATAAAACGCTAAAGGCATTGGAAAAACAAGTGAAAACCATGCAAGATTCACTCAAAGCACAACGAGCCAACATCTTGCCTGCCCCAATGGAAAAACAAGGCTATGGCCGCCCATACCGCCTAACAGCCCTAACAAAACTCAACGAAGCGGCACAGTTTTTGCGGAGCAAATCTGAAGTTACCCCTTCCGAAATACGCCTCGTCGAGCAAACAGAAACACTGACCAAGGAAGCCATAGAACAAATCAATGCTTTCTTCAAGAGGACTTGGGCCGATTTTCGTAAAACCGTAGAAGCTACCACTCTCCCATTGTTTAAGGATTAAGCCTGCGATTCTCAACTTTCGGAAAGACTCAAACTTTCCGAAAGTTTTGAGTAAGTTTTACCTCAAAAACTACTTTAAAAGTAAAATATTGACACAAGTTATGTTTTGCTTTTCAAGTTATTTTTTCACCCCCTCCAGCCCTATTCGCTTTTGGGGATTGATTGTTTTGTGCTGTCTTTGTGTGGGGCATTTGACTACTGCCCAAACCTCCCAATTGGCCGCCGATGGGGCTACCCTCCAGCAAGTATCGAAGCAGTTTAAGTTTACAGAAGGCCCTGCCGTGGATAAAAAAGGGAATGTCTATTTCACCGACCAGCCCAACGATCACATCTGGAAATACAGTACCGACGGGCAGCTTTCGCTTTTCAAAAGCAATACAGGTCGTTCTAATGGCCTGTACGTAGATACCAAAGGCAATATCATCGCTTGTGCCGATTCCAACAATCAACTGTGGAGCATCTCCCAAAAAGGAAAAGTAACGATATTGCTCGACAACCTGCAAGGCCGCCGTTTCAACGGCCCCAACGACCTTTGGATAGATGCCAAAGGAGGCATTTATTTCACAGACCCCTATTACCAGCGCAGCTACTGGACTCGACAAAAGCCTGATTTAGAAAAGCAAAATGTCTATTATTTGCCCAAAAATGCCACAGAAGCCCGTCCCGTTGATACGGATTTGGTACAGCCTAATGGCATCATCGGCACACCCGACGGAAAACATCTTTTTGTGGCTGATATTCGCGCCCAAAAAACTTATAAATATGATATACAACCCGACGGCAGTTTGACCAATCGGCAGCTTTTCGTATCGCAAGGCTCCGACGGCATGACTTTAGACAACGAAGGTAATCTTTACCTGACGGGTAAAGGCGTAACCGTCTATGACGCACAAGGCCATAAAATTGAGAATATTCCTGTACCCTCCAACTGGACTGCCAATGTAACCTTTGGCGGCAAAAATCGAGATATATTGTTCATCACTGCTTCGGAGTCTATTTATACATTGAAAATGCGAGTGAAGGGGGCAGGAAGAAAATAACATTCTGTATATCGTTGTCATAAATTCTTGATACAAAATTCCAATAAAACATGAAACGTCGTGATTTTCTAAATCAAGCTGTCATAACAGCGGCTTCATTTTTCATTGTCCCTCGCCATGTCTTAGGCAAAGGCTACACTGCCCCCAGCGATATGCTCAACTTTGGTTTTATAGGCTGTGGCAAACAAAGCGGGGGTTTACGCACCCGATTTTTACAAACGGGTAAGGTGCAGTTTGTAGGCGTTTCTGATGTGGACGCTACCAAACGCAACCTCATGCGTGATGCTGTACAGAAGTTTTATGCCGAAAAATCCGGCCAACAAACTTACAAAGCCTGCGAAACGTATGAAGACTTCAGAGAGTTGCTATCGCGCAAAGACATAGATGCGGTCATCATCGCCTCGCCCGACCACTGGCACGCAGCGATGAGTATCAAAGCCTGTGAGGCCGGCAAAGATGTATATTGCGAAAAACCCCTTGCCCTCACCGTAGCCGAAGGCCGCGCCATGGTCAAAGCTGCCCGCAAACACAAAAGAGTACTACAAACTGGCAGTATGCAACGCTCCGCCAAAGAGTTTCGGCAAGCCGTCAATCTGGTACGCAATGGCTACATTGGCCAAATCAAACAAATCAAAGTCAATGTAGGAGGCCCGCCCAAAACATGGGACTTAGCTACCGAAAACACGCCTGAAGGTTTGAACTGGGATTATTGGCTCGGCCCCAATACCATTGCACGCCCTTACAACCATGTCTTAGCACCCAATCTACAAGCGTCCTTTTGGCCCAAATGGCGCGACTACGCCGAGTTTGGTGGTGGCGGTATGACCGACTGGGGCGCACACATGTTTGACATTGCCCAATGGGGACTTGATATGGACGACAGTGGGCCAGTAGAAATCATTCCCCCCACCGACAATTCGGGCAAAGGGCTGATTTACAAATATAAAAATGGTGTAGAGATGATTCACAACCCCGTAGAGGGCAAACCTCATTGTCATTTCATCGGTACTGAAGGCGAAATATGGGTAGCCCGTGGCGAACTCCGTACCCCCGATGCTCTGAGAGATAAAGTCATAGGTCCCAACGAAAAGCAGGTCTATGCCAGCGACAACCACTACGAGGATTTTCTGACTTGTATGCAAACCCGTCAAAAACCGATATGCGACGTCGAAATAGGACACCGTACCGCCTCCGTATGCAACATCGGCAATATCGCCTATCAGCTCAAACGCCCCTTACAGTGGAATCCTTCGAAAGAACGATTCAAAGACGATACAGAAGCCAATGCACTTCTCACACGCCCTATGCGCGATGAGTGGCGTGTTGTATAATCTTTCTACGAAAGAAAATACGTACTTTTGGGGGCTAAACAGTAGCCCCCTTTTTTTATGCGTTTTTTCAATTTTAAATAGCTGTCTTCGAAACTTAGCAATGATGAGTATATAATTATAATTTATACACTCTATATGAAATAATGAAAGATATACTCGTTCAAAATAGATTTGAGAAAAAATCTGATATGTTTTATTTGATTATCAATGGTTTACATAGTTAATTTTTCGCAAACCTATGAGGTTTAAGTATAACATTCCTTTTTCCTTGCCCTAATCAACTAAAATTTAGAGTATTACTGAGACTTTATCATATACTTTTACTCCCCAACGAACTAACCTCCCTCAATTTAAAATGTACACCTTCGATTTATCCAATATCCAACCAGCAGCAAGGCAAGTAATAGCCGCTTGTGGAGAGATAAAAATTTGGCTCTTTGAAGGGGAAATGGGAGCAGGCAAAACCACCCTCATCAAAGCAATATGTGCTGAATTGGGTGTAATCAATACAGTACAAAGCCCTACCTTTTCGATTGTCAATGAGTATCTCACACAAAAAGGCGATACCATTTATCACTTTGATTGCTACCGCCTCAAAAATCTGGAGGAAGCGTATGACATTGGTTTGGAAGAATATTTAGATTCAGCAAATTTGTGTCTGATAGAATGGCCCGGCAAAATCACCCCGCTACTCCCACCCGATACTATGACGATACATATCAATCAAAATGCGAACAATACCCGCAACCTATCTGTTAGTAAAACCTAAGCCCCACCACGAAACACTAAGAACCAAGAACTTAACATTATTCTGACAATGACAGGTTTTGGCGAACTGGCACAGCAAACGGCACTGTATCCTCAAGAAGCCTTGATGCCAACAAAAACAGCACAACATAGTCTGCTGATTGGACTGCCCAAAGAAGTATCCATGCAAGACAATCGCATCGCCCTCACGCCCGAAGCCGTAGCGATTTTGGTACGCAACGGCCATCAGGTGATGATTGAAAAAGGCGCGGGCGAGGGTGCTCAATTTCCTGACAATGAATACAGCGAAGCTGGCGCACAAATAGTCTATTCGCCTCAAGAAGTTTTTGATAGTGATTTGGTACTGAAAATAGAGCCACTCGTAGAGTCCGAATTTGGTTATCTCAAAAACGGACAAACGATCATCTCTGCCCTCAATCTACCCACGCGCTCAAGGAATTATTTTGAACACCTCAACGAAAAAAACATCACTGCCCTCAGCTACGAGTACATCGAAGACCCCGCTGGCGGGCAGCCTGTCATTCGGTCGTTGAGTGAGATAGCGGGTAGTACCGTTATGTTGATTGCGGCCGAGTACTTGAGTAGTGCCAACAGCGGGCGCGGTATCATCGTGGGAGGTATCACAGGCGTACCGCCTACCAAAGTAGTCATCATCGGGGCTGGCACCGTAGCCGAATACGCCGCCCGTACCGCCTTAGGTTTGGGCGCTGACATCAAGATTTTCGACCAGCATATCTACCGCCTCCAACGCCTCAAGTATGCCATCGGCCAAAACATCTATACCTCTATCATCGAATCAGATACACTTGCCGAAGCCATCGAACGGGCCGATGTCGTCATCGGGGCCTTGCGCCCCGAAGATGGGCAGAATATCTACGTCGTAACCGAAGAAATGGTAGCCCGTATGCGCCCCAATTCGGTCATCATTGATGTTTCGATAGACCAAGGCGGCTGCATCGAAACCTCCCGCATCACGTCTCACAAAGAACCCGTTTTTCGGCTACACGATGTCATACATTACTGCGTACCCAACATCGCTTCGCGCGTAGCACATACCGCCAGCATGGCTTTGAGCAATGTATTTTTGCCTATCCTCCTCAAAACAGGCTACATGGGTGGTATCGAAAGTATGATGTATGCCAACCGCTGGTTTAGCAAAGGAGTTTATGCCCACAGAGGTACACTCACGCACCCGTTTATCGCCAAAAAATTCAATATGCGCCACAAAGACCTAAGCCTGCTGCTGGCCGCAAGGTGGTAGAGAAGACTACTTAAAGTTTCGACCTTCAAGCAATAATTACTCACTCAAAAGAGGGACAAATAAAATCTTTTTTTCATCTTTACTCTTGAGTATTTATACTCGTTCAAAATTGATTTGAGAAAAAACCTGATATGTTTTATTTGATTATCAATGGTTTACATAGTTAATT
>JBKBKL010000039.1:0-28467 GCA_046294665.1 Runella sp. | reverse complement strand
ACGCTCATGCCTGCCATACATATCAAGGGTCAGCGAAAAGCTGCCTACTTGGATGGGGGACTTCGGGTAGTAGCTCCGCTCAAGGTAGCCATCGAAGACGGAGCTACTGAAATGGTATGTGTAGCCTGCCATACTGAAAATATTCACGTCGAACCTGTGAACTATCGAAACCTACTCAAATTGCTCGATCGTATCAAAGACATCAATGTCAATCAAATCGTAAACAACGACATCGCTTGGGCGCAAACTTATGTGGAAAGAGAGAATTTGAAAGGAAATAACCTCCAACTCAGCGTCATACGCCCTCACGAACCCCTCAAACTTGATTTGCTACGCTTCAACTCTGAAGATATTGCTCGGCTCATTGTGCAGGGCTACAAGGTGGGTTTTGAGTATATCAAAGAATATGGTTTGCCGTTTGATAAAAAATAAGGCATTCCTGTATTTATTGTTTGTACTTTGCTTCCAAAACATACGTCATGAAATCTCTACTAATCACTTTAAGTTTTTCGATAACCCTATCCGCTTGGGGGCAGATGCCAGCCAACACCACAAGTAGCTTAGAAACGATAGAAATAAGAAGTGGCAAACGGCAAGTCATCATTACAGGCAACTCTAGCATGGAATCGCCCAACTGGTCGAAAGACGGCAGATTTTTGCTCATCAATCGCAAAGGATTGCTCGAAAAAATATCCCTCAAAGGCGAAAGTATGGGGATTGTTAATACCGACTTTGCCAATCGCTGCACCAATGCCCACGGCATCAGCTACGACGGCAAGACGATTTATTTTACCCACAATGATATACGTGCGGGCGTAACGAACAATGCTCGTATTTTTAAAGTCCCTATTGAAGGTGGTACACCGCTGTTGCTGACCGAAAAAGCTCCTTCGTTTTGGAGTAGCGTAAGCCGAAGTGGTAAGCATATTTTGTACGCTGCCCAACGTAACGGTGAATGGGACATCTATAAACTCCCTACCGCTGGCGGCGACGAAATACGCCTTACCAACACCCCAGGCTTGGAAGAAGCTCCCGAATATAGCCCTGACTCCAAATGGATATACTTCTGCTCCCACCGTACTGGCCGAATGCACCTCTACCGCATGAAACCCGATGGCACAGCGCAAGAACAACTCACCGACGACGAATACGACAACTGGTTTCCGCACCCCAGCCCTGACGGCAACTGGCTGGTCTATTTGGCATACACAGAAGATCAGAAAGGAACACGCCCAGTAGGAAAAGAAGTAAAGCTACGTCTGATGAACCTCAAGACCAATAAAGTCAAAGATTTGACCGAGGTATTTATAGGAGGTCAAGGAACGTTGAATGTGCCGTGCTGGTCGTCGGATAGCAAAAAAGTAGCTTTCATTTCTTATCGCCTTCCCTAAATATTAACCTTCTTTTATGGCTGATTTTTCGCCTAATCGTTTGCTGTCATTAGATGTGTTTCGGGGTTTGACCGTCGCTGCTATGATTTTGGTCAATAACCCCGGTGACTGGGGGTATGTCTATACCCCACTGCTTCATGCTCCTTGGCATGGCTGTACTCCCACAGATTTGATTTTTCCGTTTTTTCTTTTCATTGTAGGTGTTTCGATTGTTTTTGCTAGTGCCAAGCAGCCACCGTCATTACTCAAAATTGCCCGTCGAAGTGCTGTTTTATTTGGATTAGGGCTATTGCTCAATCTCTATCCAAAGTTTGAGTTTGAGTCTGTACGTATCATGGGAGTTTTGCAGCGTATCGGTTTGGTGTTCTTTTTTTGTGCATTGATTTACCTCAAAACTACGCCTAAGACTCAGGTAGTACTGCTCATCGGTATTTTGGTAGGCTATTGTGTTCTTTTTACATTTGTGCCGATACCGGGTATAGGGGCCGCTAACCTACAGCCAGAAACCAATATCGGGGCATGGCTCGACCGCTTGGTACTTACGCCAGCTCATCTTTGGAAAACCGCTAAAGTATGGGACCCAGAGGGACTCTTGGCTACATTGCCAGCGATAGGTACAGGGCTTTTGGGGGTATTGACAGGGCAATGGCTACGTACTACACGCCCCATCGCAGAGCGCATGGTATGGCTACTCATAGCTGGCAATGCGCTCATTGTCATTGGCTTGATTTGGGATTTAGTGTTTCCAATCAATAAAGCACTTTGGACAAGTTCGTATGTATGTTATACCGGCGGATGGGCTATGGTAGGGTTGGCGATATGCTACTGGCTGATAGATGTGCAAGGCTACCGTAGCTGGACGCTTTTTCCCCTTGTGTTTGGGGTCAATGCCATCACGGTTTTTTTCTTATCGGGCATCATTCCTCGCACATTGGCACTCATCAAGATTGATGAGATAGACAGCAAAACATGGCTTCAACAAAATATCATTTCTCCTTTTTTTACCAATGCTTACAATGCTTCGTTGGCTGGGGCACTTACTTTCTTGGCGATATGGTTTTTGATTTTGTACGTCATGTACCGCCAAAAAATCTTCATTAAGGTATAATTCAACCTATTGGCCTCCTCCCATACGTCCTTCTTTTAGGAGTAGGATTGAGTTTTTCCTAAGCAGGAACGATAATGCTATCAAATTCTTTTTGAATATTTTGTAAGCGTTCGTTCAATACCGCAAATACTTCATACTGCTGTTCTCCTGCATCTTTGGTTTTGAAGATACACCCCGACGCTGCTCCAATATAAACGATGCTGGGGTTGCCGGCTTCTCCTACTATGGCAATGGCACAGTTGCCGTCGGGGCCTATGAAGTGGTAGCAATGGTTTTTTTAAAGTAGGGCACTCGGTTTGGCAAAAACTGTACTACCCCACAAACAAAACAAAAAGACAAAAGAAGGTTTCATAACAGCAGAAGGTTTGAGGGAACAGGACAAATATCAAGGCTTTTGCTTACGAAAAAATACGGCAAGCAGCAAAATCGGAATGATGATCAACAAAAGGGTAAAACGGAACTCATCAAAGATAAAACTGGAAGGCTCTAATTGTGCTATTTGTGTCATCTTTTCATCAAAAAGCTCTTTCCCCCATACCTTGATAGCATCTTCTTGATTGACTGTCAGCGAGCGGCGAGTAATGTCTTTGTAGTTTTGGAGTGCAGCAGGTGAGAGCAAAAAATAAAAATACGTAAGATACCCACAAACCAAAGCCCCCGAAATCCATACTACGTACCCAATGGAGAGTCCTTCCCAGATGTGCATATAGCCCTTGCCTATGTTTTTGCGGTAATACCAACAAGCTGCCGCTATGAAAATCACAAAAAAACCAATATCCAATGTCCGGCTTTGGGCTGAAAATTTCTCCAATTGCTGTATGAATACAAAAAAAGCAAAGCAACTTACACCTGCCATCGCTCCAAATGCAAGTGGAATTTTGAGAAGAGGTTTGTTGAAAAAACTAAGCATAATTCAGAGTCGGTATTGAAATTATTGATTGAAAATCTTTAACGCTTTACCTCGAAATGTTTGCCCCAAAAAAGGAGTATTCTTTGATTTGGAGATGGATTTATCAAATTTCCATTCGAGCGTAGGGTCAAAAAGCGTCAGATTGGCTTTGGTGCCCTCTTTGATAACTTGGGCGGGAAGCCTCAAGATCTGCCGGGGGGCGCGGGTCAGTTTGTCTATCAACTGGCCCAAAGTAAGGTGGTGATTGTGAGTATTGAGTAATGCGAAGGCAGTTTCGAGTCCTGTAATGCCAAAGTCTGCCAAGTCAAATTCTAGGTTTTTAGCTTCTTCGTCTTGTGGTTGGTGGTCAGACACTACGGCATCAATCGTACCATCGGCCAGCCCTTCCCATAGTGCAGCTATATCGGTTTGGCTACGAAAGGGGGGATTGACTTTGTAAAACGTATTGAAAGTAGCCAACGCACTATCATCGAGTGCAATTTGGTGAGCGGCCACATCGCACGACACAGGCAACCCTTTGGCTTTGGCCTCACGAATCAACTGGACTGAGGCTGCTGTCGAGATGGTTGAAAAATGAAGTAATGGAGCTTCAAAAGTGGTTTTTTGTTCCGAAATAGCATACTCAAGCAGTTTGAGGTCGCGCATGACCATGAGTTCTTCGGCGATACCGGGGATTCCTCTCATGCCCAAAAGTGTACTTATATGGCCTTCGTGCATTTGGCCATAGATAGTCAAGTCATGATCCTCGGGGCGATTGACCAGCACTCGATTTACTTGTTGTAAGTATTGAAGCGATTTGAGCAAAATATGGGTGTTGTGGATAGCTTTCGTTCCGTCCGAAAAGGCAACCGCCCCTGCGTGTTTCAAGTCAATCATTTCGGTAAAATCCTTGCCTTCGCAGCGAAGCGTAACGGCTCCGATAGGGTGTACTTTGACAGCTTTTCCTCTTGCTTTGTGCTGTACATACACAAGGGTATCTTTGGTATCGAGGCAGGGGGTGGTATTGGGCAGTACCGCAATCTCGGTAAATCCCCCTACTTCCGCAGCAGCACAGGCCGTAGCCAGGTCTTCTTTGTACTCATGGCCGGGGTCGTGAGCATGGACGCGCATATCCACCCAGCCCGGCGAAAGATGCCAGTTGATTCCTTCAAGTATTTCAGCATCTGCGATGTTTAGCGAATCGCCTATCTCTACAATGTACCCGTTTTTGATAAAAATATCTTTGACCTGCTCATGATAAGGCGACTGACTGTCAATGATTTTGACCGAGCGAAGAAGTATCATAATATCTCTAAAAAAAAGCCCCTTTCGGAGCTTTCAGTTTATTCGCCTATGAGTTCTTTGTAAGCATCAACCGAAAGAAGGCCATCGGTAGTGCCGGTGATTTTGATTCGTACCATCCAACCTTCGCCATAGGGGTCTTCGTTGACGAGCTGTGGTTCGGATTCGAGTTGGGGGTTGATTTCCAGTATTTCGCCTTCTACGGGCAGGTACAAATCAGATACCGTTTTGACGGCCTCCACAGAGCCAAAGATTTCACCTTCAGCGAGGGTTTGGCCTACGGTAGTGATGTCCACATATACGATGTCGCCCAATTCTCTCTGGGCAAAATCTGTGATGCCTACTGTGGCAATATCTCCTTCTATCCTTATCCATTCATGGTCTTTGGTGTATTGTAGCTCTGCCGGAAAGTTCATAGTATTTGAAAGGATTTTGTTTGGGAGTGCAAGTTAGGATTTGTTAAGAATTTTTTAATGAAAATGATTCGTCTTTTTTACCAGTATGACTCAAGAGGGCGCGAGTTTGTGGCTCGTGCCGACTATTTTAAGGCTTCCAGCCGACTTGTTAATATGGCGCGACTTTACGACTTATACCTACTTGGTATCTCAGTAAAACTTACTTCTTTTTGCCAACTTCAAAAAGGTATTTTTGGAGGCGTTCTTCTACTTCAGAAGCGGGGATATTGCCATAAAAATTACCCTCCATGGCCAACGAAATGCGGCCTGTTTCCTCCGAAACAATGATGACGGCTGCATCTGTAACTTCGCTCAAACCCAAGCCCGCCCGATGTCGAAAGCCCAGATTGCCAAAATCATCACTATCCGAAACAGGCAAGATACATCGGGCTGCTTTGATACGCCCGTTGGCTACAATGACACCGCCGTCGTTCATGGGGCTGTATTGATTGAAAATGGCCAAAAAAAGTCTTTTAGAAATCACCGAATCTACTTCTTCTCCTGTTTGTAGGTACTTATCCAGTTCATCATTCTTTTTCAAAACCAAAAGCCCACCCGTAAATTCGGCGGCCATGGTTTTGACGGCTTCTATGATAGGTTTAAGTTCATTCGATTTGTCAAAATGGGGGTGTTGGCCTACAAAACGGCTCAATAGGCGGTTGTTGGCAAAGGCCGTGGATTTTCCCACAAACAAAAGAAACCTGCGGATTTCTTGTTGAAAAATCACAATAAGCGCAATAGCCCCCACACCCATAAAATACTCAAGAATACTGGTCAGAAGTTCAAGTCCTAATGCTTTGACTATCAGATAAAACAGATAAATCAAAAGATAACCCAAAAAGACCCTGCTGGCCAAACTGCCACGAACCAAAAGATAAATCTGGTAGAGCAAAAAAGCCACCAAAAAGATGTCCAAAATGTCCACCCATTCGATTTCTAAAAATCCTATACGAAAAGCAAATAGCACGTTGGAAACTGGGTTTGGGTTAAAAACTTATTCGCTTGGTGTTTCTCCTATATCTTTCTTGGCACTAAAGTATCCTCTGATGACCGTAAACGTAGTAACGGCTAAAAAGAAAAAGATGATATAGTGAACGTAGTCAATAATCCACGGAAACTTTGCCCCAAAATAATAACCTCCGCCCGTCAAACCAAAAATCCAAAGTGCCGCCCCTACGACATTGTAAGTCAAAAATCCTCCCCACGGCATTCTGACCAAGCCTGCCAAAATGGGAGCAAAAGTACGCACTACTGGCAAAAAACGACTGATGACTAATGTACGGCTACCATATCTGTCAAAATATTTCTTGGTGGTTTCGATATGCTTTTTCTTGAAAAATAGTGAATCTGGCCGATTTTGTAGTTTATCGCCAAAGTATCGCCCCGACAAGTAGCCAGTCAAAGAGCCTAAAATCGCAGCCACAAACAAACACCCTAACAGTAAGGCGATGGGTACATCAAGGATTTTGAGAGCGCAAAAGACCCCTGCCAAAAACACAAGATAATCGCCAGGTAAAAAGAAGGCAAAGAAAAGCCCATTTTCGGCAAAAATAATCAGTGTGATTAGTACCAAACCACCGGTGCGAATGATCTCTTCGGAGTTGATGAGATACTGAAAAAAGTCAATGATTGAATTCATGCCCAAAATTACACAAATTCAAAGCATATTGTTGGGTTTATTGATGAAGGGTTTGTTGTTTAATGATACCCTCGGTGAGCATTTCATATAATCTTTGCCAATCGGGTGAAGTTTGCAAATAGTCTAAATGGGCTTCGATGGTACGATAGTCGCCTCGGCGCGCGGGGCCTGTTTGTACCAATGCGGGGTCGGGGGCTTGGAGGGCTTTGCGAATCGTTTCGCTGATGAGGGGTTTGAGTAGTTCAAACTCAAGCTGCTCTCTTTCAAGCAGTTGTTTGGAAATAGCCAACAAATGATTGGTGAAGTTGCAAGCAAAAACCGCTGCCAAATGCACTACTTTACGCTCTTGTGAGGTCATCAAATAGACTACGTCGCTGAGGTCGTGGGCGAGTTGTACGAGTATTTGCTCGGCTTCATGGCTGGAGGCTTCGATACATATCGGCACTTTTGAAAAATCAATCGCGACTTCTTTACTAAATGTCTGAAGCGGATAAAACACCCCTGTTTGGGCAGGAACATCGCTATAAATTTCTACCAATTCTTCCAGATGAGAGAGGCTTTTGGTCCCCGAAGTATGTACCAGAAGGCAGTTTTCGGGGAGTACGATTTGCGACATGACACTGGCGTGGGCATCGTCGGGTACTGCCAGTATGATAACTTCGGCCTCGCTTTCTGAAAAATCTAAGTCAGACACCACTTGCGTATCGTAGAGTTTATGGGCCAAACTACGAGCGTGGCTTTTGTGTCGGCTAAATATTTCGATGATATGATGACCGGCCTGTTCGAGGGCTTGAGCAAGATGCCAGGCCACATTGCCCGCTCCTACAAAAGAGATACGCATAACAAACGATAAAAAAACACTCCCCTTTTTACTGAATCACTTTCTGCAAATGTAGTAATTTTGGTTTGAAGCGGTTGTGTTTGATGGTAGGGCATAAACTCACCACCCCCAAACAATATTTGCTCAACCCTCCCTCTCGAATTTGGTAACGCTTCATCAGCTCTAAAAAAACGGAATCGCATCGTCCGTCTTGCTTCACTTCGGCCACCACAAGTTGCCCGTAGTTTTTATAACGCCACCCACTCCTAAACGTTAGGTTCAAATCTATCGTCAGCCGCTCGGTATGGGCATGATTGACCAAGGTCAGACGTGTGTAGTCCACCCATAAAACAGGCTTCAGTTCGGTAGGGTCGTAGGGGATATGCTGATTGAGAAATAGCAAGCTGTCTTTGTCAAAAGTATCTTGAAAAGCCGTAGTATGAATCCGATTTTTAATGGTACGCTCTTTGTTGTTCTTGGTTTTTACTTCCATAAACACTTGGTGAGAATGAACGTAGGTGCGTTGGCGTACCTTATGCCGTACCAATTGCCCCGAATGATGCTGATGGTAAAGCCTCAAATCTAAAAAATCAAAATATTGGGTTTTGTAGTCGCAGAGTCTTTGGCCGTTGATTTCCAGCATAGAGTAGTGTGGGCGTAAATCTTCCAGCAAAGAACTAAGCAAACGAAATGGCATCAAAAACTTTTGGTCGGTGCGGGCCATCAATTTTACGCTGTCCATTTGCCACAGCGCAATCGGCTCAAAGAGATTGATTTTTTGTACACAAGTAGAAAGAGGCAAGGCAAGCATGGTGGTTTATCTTATCAACAATACGGTTCCGGTTTTGACAAAAGGCTTTCCCAACGAATCGCTACCCTCTACTTTATAGACATAAGTACCTTCGGGAGCGGGTTGTTCGTTGATTTTACCATTCCAGCCTTCTTTGGCATTGGTGGACGAAAATACCACCTGCCCCCAGCGATTGAAGATGACCATCGTCGCTTTTTCTACAAACTGCCCTACGAGTCCAAAATTATCGTTGATGCGGTCGTCGTTGGGCGAGAAGGCATCGGGTAAGAAAATAGCGGCATTGCGTTTGAATACAAAAAAGTTGGAATAGCTTAAGCCCGTAGCATGGCGCGCTGTGATGCGATACGTGAAAAGTTGCTGATCGGGGTTATAGGTGTCTGGATTGAAACTGGTATTGCCACCCAAAGGCCGGAAGTCTATTTGAGTACCTTGCTCATTAAAAATCTCCAAATCATAGCGTGTAACGGGTACTTGGAAAGGTGTTTCGGAAGTCCAATCCACGGTGTTGGAGGTACGGGAATGGAGATGTACAGAGCAAAGTGGAGTAGTAGGCTGGGAGCGATTGCCGCAGGCATTTTCGTACTGTATCTGATAGCAATATGATTTTTGGGAGGGGTCGGCATTTTCGTCCTTGTAAATGAGTGTATTGTTTTGAGTAGCTATTTCCACGAAATTATTACTCCCATTATCGGCTCGCGTTACTATCATTTTGAAGGTAGGAGTAGTGCCGGAGTTGGGTCTTGTGGCACGAACTTCTATTTTCTGTTCTTCTCTCAATACCGACACAAAGGCGTTTTGTACCACCGAAGGAGTCAGGTCAGAAATAGCCCTCACACATCGGAGCGACGAAACCGACTCTACACCCCCTTCCAACACCACCGTCATACGGTAGCAGTATTGTTCACCGCATTGTACATTGGTATCGTTTCGACGGGTAGTACTACGGTTGGTTTCGGTGGGGGTGAAGGCCGCACTATTTTTGGTAAAGCGATAATTTTGAAAACCCGTTGCGATGGGGTACTCTCGCCAAGTGAGTACATTTTGGCGGTTTTGGGCTTCCACTTCCAAGCTACTCGAACAGACCTCGTTGGAGGAAGCGGTGGCGTTTTCGCAGCCGTCGTTGCTACTTAGCCGAAAACAATACGTATTTCTAAACGCATCAATATTTCTGATGGTGAGTGTAGTAGTATCCGCTATACTGGTAGATTGCCCTGTATTTTGAAAATTGGTGGCATTCCCTTCGCGCCATTGCAAATCGGCAGTAAATCCTCGCACCCCTCTGACCAATACGTCCACTAAGCCGTCGCTTCGTACCGTTACTCTACGAACCGAAGCCTCCGAAAGGTTGGTATTGCTAATATTGACAGGTCGGCGTGTGCCACAGTTGAGGGTTTGCCCCCCCGCTACGCCTGATACAACTACATTGGCTACATTGATAGTAGTCGGAAAAACTCGCGATGTTACGACGGGGTTTGTACCATTTTTGGCCACCGGTGTCGTAACGCCATCGCCCCAATCTACGATGTAGGAATCATAACGCTGGGTAGTCGTATCGCTCGGAATCGTAACCTGTACTCTCCGCCCACTACACGCCCTTACTTGAAAGTTGGGGGGGAGATACACTTCTACTGTGCGGCAAGCTACCGAGCCTGTGCCACCGTTGGCGGCAGTACCGCTACCCAGTTGCAGTATTCGATACGTACCTTGCCGAAGATAGGTATGTTCGGTACGGTCTTCCAACGTAACACCTGCTACTGTGGGGTCGCCTCCTCGGTAGTCGTAGATGTACTTTACACTGATGGCCAGCGTACTCTGCAACGTAACCCTGAATGGCGCACAACCCCGCACTGTACCATTGGTGCCATTGACCGTAAAGCCCCCCACCGATGTACCTGCGGGAGGCTGGTCGCAGTAGTTGATATTGGTTTGGGCAAAAGCTTGTAAACTCAATCCACACAAAAGCCAATAAAGATTCTGCTTCATACTTTTTTGATTTCTGCCTTGTTTTGAGGCAAAGAACCTATCTTTGCCGAAGGTTGTTTTAACAACGAGTCTGCTGTATTCCAACAAAGGTAAACACACAAGCATAGAACGTGTTTTTTGAGAAACTATTTTTGCCCACTTCATGAACAACAATAATAATACCAAAACTATTCAATTAGACAAAATCGAAGAGGCTATCGCCGATATCCGTGCCGGAAAAATCATCATTGTAGTAGATGACGAAGACCGTGAAAACGAAGGTGATTTTATCTGTGCAGCCGAGAAAATCACCCCCGAAATGGTCAATTTCATGGTACGCGAAGGGCGTGGATTGATGTGTGCTCCCCTGACCATAGAACGCTGTGATGAACTCGGCCTCAACATGATGGTCAGTAGCAATACGTCCAATCATGAAACACCTTTCACGGTTTCGGTAGATTTGCTGGGACATGGCTGTACGACGGGCATTTCGGCCTCCGACCGCGCCAAAACCATACAAGCCTTAGTCAATCCCGACATCAAACCCGAAGATTTAGGCCGTCCGGGGCATATTTTCCCGTTGCGGGCAGTAGAAGGAGGGGTACTGCGGAGAGCAGGGCATACCGAGGCCGCTGTTGACTTTGCACGCTTGGCGGGTTTGGCTCCTGCCGGCGTGCTTATCGAAATCCTCAACGAAGACGGTACGATGGCGCGGCTGCCGGAGTTGAGGGTTTTGGCCGATAAGTTTGATATGAAACTCGTTTCTATCAAAGATTTGATTGCCTATCGCCTGCAAAAAGAATCGCTCATCAAGCGCGAAATAGCTGTAGATATGCCTACCGAATGGGGGCATTTCGACATGGTGGCCTACCGTCAAATCAATACCGACGAGCTACACATTGCGCTCGTCAAAGGGAGTTGGCAAGAAAACGAACCAGTGTTGGTGAGGGTACATTCGTCCTGTGTAACGGGCGATATTTTTGGCTCCTGTCGCTGTGATTGCGGCCCCCAACTCCATGCGGCTATGGAAATGGTAGAAAAAGCAGGACAGGGAGTAGTACTGTACATGAACCAAGAAGGAAGGGGCATCGGCTTGGTCAATAAACTCAAAGCTTACAAACTCCAAGAGAGTGGCTTAGATACCGTAGAAGCCAACTTGGCGTTGGGTTTTCAAATGGACGAACGCGACTACGGCGTGGGAGCGCAGATTTTACGTGATTTGGGCGTTCATAAAATCAAACTCATCTCCAACAATCCCAAAAAACGAGCAGGACTGATGGGTTACGGGCTTGAAATAGTCGAAATCGTACCTATCGAGATTCCTCCAACCCCTTACAACGAAGACTACCTTCGCACTAAGCGCGATAAAATGGGACATCGCCTCACACACTTAGCTACGCCCAAGGACATCTTGGCCAACAAATAGCTTTTTTATTGAAGCAACTTTTGAGCGGTTTCTTTCGCTCTGTCCCAATCGGCTTTTATCTTTTCGATATTGGCTTTGATTTCGCGCTGTACTTCCAGCATTTGGTCCGGTGTGAGGTCGGGGGCAGGCTTGTGGTCGTGATGGTGATGCCCCTCTCCCTCTCCGTGGTGGTGATGCTCATGTGGTAAACCCGGTACTTCTACCAAGTTTTCTTGCCATTCGTGAAAAGCCTTGTGAACTTGATCAAGGCTGACAACAGCCGAATCAATCTGTGCGATGAGGGCTGCATCTTTGAGGGTCTTTTTCTTTTCTGACAATAAATTTTTCAAAGAATCCGATTGCTCTATTTCTTTGGCAATGGCTTCTTCTACTTCCATCGCCGCTAAATGGATTTTGCCGGCTTCTTCCATTTTGGGGTCTTTTTTTTCGCTACAAGCCCAAAATACAAGCCCCAAAAAAAGTGTAAAACAAATCGTAGTTAGCGTTTTCATTTGATTGTAAAAAGATTGGGTTTATGATGTTGTTGAGAATGTTTTCTTGGTTGGGCAGCTATTAGTTGCTCATCGAAACCTGAAACCCCTCGCGCCGTAAGGTATTTAAAATATCTTCTTCGGAGGTTTGACCTAGTTTGTATCTGACCGAAATTACATCTTGATTCAATTCTATTTGTGAAGGTACTACTCCTTCGATTTGGGCGAGTGTTTCATTCAATTTCTCTACCGATGCCACGGGCTTTTCAAGTTCTAATTTTATGACACGAGTACTTTTCACACGCTCAAACTGCGCTTGTGCTAATTTGTCGCTTTCGGTCTGAAAAAACTGATGAGGTATCATACTAAGGACAACGCTCAAAATGACGGCTGTCCAAAAAACAGATTTTTCGACCAACGAAACTTTGTGAGTAGGTCTTAGATACAAATCATAGAAAGACCATCCTAAAAACACTACTTGCAACATCAAAAGAGGTGTGCGGTATTGTGTCAGCCAATGGACAGAGGAAGTATTGAACAAAACCATCAACAACGGCAACCAGCAGCAAAGTAAGTGGACTAAGCCCGTCAAACCAATATTTAGTGTAAGAGAAAAGGTACGCATTGTTCTGTTTGCAATCATGTTGCAAAAATACAAATAAAATCTTATCATTAAAAAGTTTGTGCTGTGTCCTTTTTTCAAAAATATCTTTCCATTTTTAAAATCAACTTGATTATGCAAAAAATAGCCATGCTCGGCTCTGGTTTTATAGGTCGTTTTTATGCCGAATCTATCCACGGCCAGCGCAGCCGCGATCGTGTCGTAGCGATTTATGCCCGTCGTGAAGAAAGTGCCCAAAAATTTGCCAATGACTACGGCTGTACTTTTTGGAGTACCGATATGGAGGAGGTCATTGCCCACCCCGACGTAAACATGGTGTGCGTAGCCCTGCCCAACAACCTACACGAAGCCGCAGTAATGCTCTGTGCCAAACACAAAAAAAATGTAGTAACTACCAAACCACTGGGCCGTAACGGCGACGAAGCCCTGCGAATGTTGAAGGCGGTCGAAGAATCAGGAATTTTTGGGGGGTACTTGGAAGATTTGTGCTACACGCCCAAATTTTTGAAATCGCTCGAAAGTGTCAAAAATGGAGCTTTGGGGCGTATTCTTTGGGCCAAGTCGCGTGAGGCACACCCAGGACCACACTCCAACTGGTTTTGGGACAAAGAGCAAGCGGGTGGGGGGTGTATTTTAGATTTGGGTTGCCACTGTATCGAAATCTCCCGCAATTTTATCGGCAAAGACATCAAACCCATCGAAGTAATGTGCTGGGCGGCTACCCAAGTGAAACCCATCGAAGCCGAAGACCACGCCATCGCCCTTGTCAAATACGAAAATGGAGCCATAGGGCAGTTTGAAGTAAGTTGGACGTTTAGAGGCGGCATGGACTTACGCGATGAGGTCATGGGAACAGAGGGAACGATTTGGATTAACAATTTCTTACGAACAGGCTTCGAGATGTACACCAGTGGCAAAGGAGCAGACTACGTAGCCGAAAAAGCTGAGTCCAATTCGGGCTGGCTCTTCCCCGTAGGCGACGAAGTAAATGATTTGGGCTACAACCACATGTTTACCGATATGTTCAACGCCGCCGAAGAAGGTCGCGCCCCTGCCGAAACTTTTTATGATGGCTACATCGTCAATGCCGTCATAGATGCTTGCTACAAATCGGCCCAGACCAAGCAATGGGAGCCGGTCGTTTTGCCAGTATGGCGTGGGCGAGAAGGCGTAACCCAAGATACTACATTGGTGGACTATGATGCCGATTTTTATCTCATCAAAGAAGAAGTAACCCACGACGGGCGGCATAAGGTGATTCTGAAAGACAAAAAAACAGGACAAATCATTGAGCGAGATTTAATATGACCAAAACAGCACTTATCACGGGGGGGACAAAAGGAATAGGCTACGGGGTAGCAGAGGCATTGGTCAGAGAAGGCTTGAAGGTGGCCATTACGGGTAGGCAGTCGGAGGCTGTTCAACAAGCCGTTGAAAGTTTGAATAAAATTGTACCCGATAGTGCGTTGGGTATGGTAGCCGATGTGCGCGACTATGCAGCGCAGCAGGAAGCTGTTCAAAAAATACTTAATATTTGGGGGCAGCTTGATGTACTCGTGGCCAACGCCGGTGTGGGACACTTCGCCCCGATAGACTCACTGACCCTCGACCAGTGGCACGAAACCATAGATGTCAATCTGACAGGCGTTTTTTATAGCACTAAGGCTGCTATTGAAGCACTTCGGGCTTCGCAGGGTCATTTGATTACGATAGCCAGTTTGGCAGGTACCAATTTCTTTGCCAATGGCGCAGCCTACAACGCCAGCAAATTTGGGCTGGTAGGCTTCACGCAAGCCGTGATGCTCGATGTACGCAACGCAGGCATCAAAGTAACGACCATCATGCCCGGCTCGGTAGCTACTCATTTCAACAATCACCAGCCTTCCGACAAAGACGCTTGGAAAATTCAGCCCGAAGATATTGGCCAAATGATGGTTGATTTACTCAAAATACCTGCTCGTACACTACCGAGCAAAATCGAAGTAAGACCTACCCAACCTCCTCGGTGAGTTTACCGTTTAGTAAGATTTTATGTTTGACGAACAAAAAAATCATACTTTTACCCAAACTACAAAGTAAAAAACATCAAATAACCCATGAACAAGACACTCGCTTTGGCCTTTCTTTTGGCAGGGATTGCGGTGGCAGCCTCTGCACAAGTACAGCCAACACCCAGTATGCAAGAACAATACGACAAACTACACGGTCGTCCTCCAAAAACGACGACTCCTCAAAAATCTAAAAGTACTTCCAAGCCGCAAAGTGCCCAAAAGCCTGCCAAAGCAACCCCCTCCAAAGCACCAGTAGCTCAAAAACCCAAAGCACCCACCAACGACGATGAAGGAGGCTTTCGGTTTGGAGTAGGAGTAAGAGGCGGTGCCAACTACTGTAATTTTTCGATGCCCGTGAGCCAAACCGGCGTAACCCACAACCCTATCTTGGGCTATCATGCAGGGTTGATATTGAGTTTGGGCGGAAAAACCTTTTCGGTACAGCCAGAGATTTTGTATTCTCAGATAGGCTATCAGATTGCTACTACACAAGGCAACAACAAACTTACCGGAGAAAGCATTTTGAATACGATTACAGTGCCGGTTTTATTGAAACTTTCAATGGGGAGCAAAGCCTTCCAGTTTTTTGTCAATGCTGGAGGCTATGGAAGCTACGCACTCAATGGAACTGCCAAAACTTCTTTTGGAAGTACCTCTACTTCGCGTTCGATTACCTTTGAAAGTGGCGATCCGCGTATGGAATACGGCGCCGTAGGAGGGGCTGGAGTGGCCTTGGGCTTGGGAAAAGCAAAGTTGTTGATAGAAGGAAGATACTATTACGGTTTGGGCAACGACAATTCTACCATCCCCGCCGATCGAAAAGAGTTGGTACGAAATATTCAAGGCTCTGTGGGCATTCTGTTTCCTTTAGGAGGCAAATAGTTTTTTTATTTCATCTTCATTTACTGAAAAGCCCCATATTTAAGCAAAATAGGGGCTTTTCTATGTGTTTTGACCATTTTTGATGAATTGCTCCAGACTGTTGAGATGGTCTAAAAATGCTTGGCGGCCAGTATTGGTAGCGGCATAAGTGGTATTGGGTTTTCGACCTACAAACTGCTTTTCGACACTGATGTACTGCTGTTCTTCCAAAGCGCGCAAATGGGTGGCCAAGTTGCCATCGGTAAGTTGGAGCAGTTCTTTGAGGGCATTGAAACTCAATGCCTCATTGACCATCAAGACCGACATGATGCCCAAGCGTGCTTTGCTTTCAAATGCCTTATTAAAATTTTCTAATAGATTCATTTTTCAAACAGAAATAGCGATTGAAATACCTACGGCTATTGCCTGTCGTATTTGAAATACATCAACGCACCATATACAATATGCAAAACCCCAAAACCAAAAGCCCAAAATATTAGATTATAGCCTGTGATAAACAAGGAGGAGAGTCCCAGTATAATTTCAAAAATTCCCAAATATTCCAAATCTCTGACGGTGTATTTGCTGGCATTGACCAAGGCCAACCCATAAAAAATCAGCGTAGCCGGAAAACTCACCCAAAGCATATTGAGATAAAACATAGCCAAGCAAAAAATCCCACCCGTTACCAATGGAATCGCCATGCTGACCAGCACCCGCTTGGAGGTAGTATTCCATACACTTTGTCGGGCTTTACGAGCCTTACGCATTGTAAAAAAGATGCCCAACATCAAAGCAAGCAAAAGCACCAATAGCCCGTCGAGCAACATAAACCGTAGAATAGCACCACGAGTTTCGCCCGTTAGTACTTCCTCATTGCCATAATTAAAAAGGTCTGTTTCGACCCTCAAGTAGGCTATCCAAGCCCCGATTAATGCAACTATGCCTGCCGATATACCCGACAAACCACTAAGCGACAAGAACTTAGATGACCGCTGCATCAAGTCGCGGATTTCGGTGAGGGTTTCCAATGGTTCGTTTGATGATTTCATTATTTGACAAAAATTGATACTAAAAATCTATTATCCAGTCGAGAATCTTTGGAGCAAACACAATCAAACCTACCCCTACTGCTGCGAGTGCCCAAATCAATACGGCTGCTGCTGACAAGTCTTTGATGACTTTGATTTGAGGGTGAAAACTGGGCGAAACCAAATCACACAATTTTTCGAGAGCGGTATTAAATGCCTCACTTCCCCACACTCCTGCTATGGCCAAAGCCACCAAAGCCCATTCAGTAGCTGAAATACCCAAATACCAACCAGCTACGAATACCATACTCGCTGCCAAAAGATGAAATCTTGCATTGTTTTCGTGCAGAAACAAAGCAATGATACCCTCAAAAGCATAGCCAAAACTACGAAATAGACTGCGGAAATTAATCATTAACAGCATTTATTTGAGGACTGACCTATATCGTACAAAAAACCAAAAAGCAAAGTATATCAGCAACATAGCAAACGAAAAACTTAGCGTAAGCTGCTGTGCCAAAGGGGTTTGAACACTATGCCAAATATAACGAAATAAGGCGTTAGGGTGTGTGATAATATCCCAGCTATTCCAGCGACCAAATCTACCCAGATACACACCATAACTGGATAGAACCAAACTTATCGTAACCATCAACCATGCGAAGGTGTTCCCCCATAGCTTTTCTATCAGTCTATGTATTAACAATATAGAGTAAAGACCTGTGAGTAAACCCGCCAGCGCAAAAGAAAAATTCATGAGGGCATCGTACCAGATCAAATGGTTAGGTGAAGATTTGAGGTGCATCAAATCCGTAATCAGATAGGGTGCATTAGGGAAAAAAGCCAACCATGCCCCCGCCAACAACCAACACAGCCAGCGATATGTAGTATGACGATAGTATATCCAAGAGGCCGTGTATGAAAAACCCAACGGTAGCCAGGCCAAAAAAAGATTCCATACCAAAAACTGCCCCCACGGGTCTTGGGTGGCAATATTACGTCCCAACACCATCCCTACACTCACTACCGACAAAAGGGCTAACAAAAAAATGGATTTAATTTTCATGTCAAAAAAGAACTTTGTGTTACAAAGTAAATAATAACACTTTTCATTTCCTAATTTTTAAGACTCCGAAAGCGCGAGGCTCTGACGGTTCGCCGTTGCGACTCGTGATTTTTACTCCGATAGCGCGAGGCTGAGCCTCGTGATTTTTATCAGTAGGCTTCAAGCCGATTTTATGCCTGTGTAGCACCTACGGTGGATTGTATTGAAGATAATTTTTTGAGCCTACCGATATATAACCCCTGACGGGGTAAATTATAACGGTTATCATTACCTTCCCGAAAGCGTGTGTATTTTAGATAGCGTTTACCTTCAAAGCAGATAGTAGTACCTATATCACAAAAAGGGTGTCGCGACTTTTCGGACACCCTCTTTAGAGTATAATATGAAAATCAAAGAATTAGTTTTTCTTTGTTGGAGTAGTGGGTTTCGACTGCGAAGCCGGAGGGTTTGCAGCAGGTTTTTGCTGAGTCTGTTGAGTCTGCTGGGGTTGCTGAGGTTGTTGGAGTTGCTGTAAAGCTTGGTCAGCGGCTGCTTTTTGTTGTTTTTCGATTTCTTCAGGATTTACCCCCAATTTTTTCAAAACGAGGTTGCTTACATTCAAATCATCTGACCCTGCAAACAAAATAATAGGGGTAGAGTTGGCTCCAGCGTCCATATTCAATATATAGGTGTAGCCATTTTCTTTACCTACCGCTTCGATGGCTGTATTGATTTTGACCAATACAGGCTGGAGAAGTTGCTGCTGCTTACGCTGCAAAGACTCCTGCGAACTACGTTGAAATTCTTCCAACTCTTGGCCACGAGTTTGTATTTGCTTCTCCTTGTCGGCACGTATGATATCCGACCATTTAGAGGCATTTTTCTGATAAGCCTCATACAAATCCTGCAATTCTTTTTGTTTGTCTTGGATGGCTTTCCCTATTTGCTGCTGCTGAATTTGCAGCTCGTTTTCAATTTTTTTGCTTTCTGGAAGAACAGATATGATATAATCCACGTTAGTCCAGCCAATTTTGGGGTTAGTTTGTTGAGCTTTGGTTTGGAGGCCGATTGCTACTACGAAGGCCGCTATGGCCCAAGTCAATTTACTTTTCATTGGAGGTTATTGTTTTGATTGGGTTGTATTGTTGTTTCTTTGGGGCAAGTTGCGTGCCGGAGTATCGGGAGCAACGTTATTTGTTGCAGCCGTATTAACGTTACTTGTATTTATTTTATTGTTTTTGTTGTCGGTCAGTCCCAGTTCTTCCATGACATAATCAGTATAATCGTGTACAGGATTAGAATAAATAATGACAAAGTCGCTTGATTTATCCACCAGCATATCTAAGCGTTTCATGCGGCATACTCGTTCTACGGCCTTATAAACTTGGTCGGTGATAGGTTTAATGATTTCCTTCTTCTTTTGAAAAAGCATACCCTCAAAGCCAAATATTTTGTTGTTGTATTCGCGGGCTTCGCGTTCTTTGTCGCTGATTTCTTGCAGGCGTTTGCGCTTCATGTCGTCTGTCAGCAGTACTTCTTCGGCTTGGTATAGTCGTTGCATACGGTCGATTTCGGCGTATTTATCTTGTATTTCTTTGGCCCATCGCTCCGAAAACTTGTCTAATTCTGCCTGTGCTTTTTGGTAGTCAGGCATTTTGCTTGTTACATACTCCATGTCCATATATCCCCATTTCTGAGCATAAAGCGAGCAGGTAGTCAAAATAAGCGACAAAAGTAGCAAAAGCCGACGGGTTTTCATAGAAAGTAGATTGGTCTGTTGAAATGAACGGTACGCGGTACTTGCTTAGAAAATTTCGTTATTTATCGAATCTGCTGGCCAATAGTAAAGTGAAACTGCGGCCCGCTGCGTCTGGTCTGTCCGGGCAGGGGGTCAAAGCCGTAAGCCCAGTCAATACCAATCAATCCAAAAGCAGGCATAAAGATACGCGCACCTACGCCTGCCGAGCGTTTTAGGTCAAAAGGATTGAAATCTTTGTATCTTTTTTGTGGGGCATCGGTTCCCCAGTTATTACCTGCTTCTGCAAATACCAATCCAAAAATGGTAGCAGAAGGGTTCAACGACAAAGGATAGCGCAATTCGAGTATGTATTTGCTGAAAGCTACCCCACCGAGCGATCCGGTTCGGTTTTGTGTATTGGTACTTGTACTTTGTGAGGCATCAACATTGCTCAAGTTGCTGTATATGGGCATCACTGCTCTATCTGCGTAACCTCTTAGCCCGATGATGTCTTGGGCGAGTGCAAACATACCAAAGCCCGCCATACCTCCACCTCCAAGTACAAATCGCTCAAATGGACTAATAGAAAGATTGGGGTTGTAGCGACCCAAAAAGCCTAAGTGGGCGCGGCTATTGATGACCAGTTTGCCTACGACAGTTTGAAACCAACTGGCATCAAACATCCATTTGTGATATTCCACCCATCTATATTGAGCTTCTTTTGATGAAAACTCGGTATTACCAGTGATTGCCGAGTAAGGTGGTGTGAAAGTTCCACTCAAAGAAAATGAAGAACCGCCACGAGGGAATTGGGGGTTGTCTATGGTATTTCGCGAGAGGGTCAAATTGAGGGTTACGTTGTTGGAAACCCCATTGGGAAATCCTATTCCAAATAAGTCGAGGCTATCTAAACGATAACGTTGGTAGGAAAGAGCTGTACTTAAAACAAAGTAGCGATCGGGTATTTTGAGGCGTTTCCCAAGTGTGAGTGTTGCACCTGTGTTTCGATAAGCACCAAAAAATCGCATACCTCTGCCGCCAGTGGCTCTTTGGAAGGGATTGAAAAAGTCAGCTTGTCGAAAGACTGTATGACTCAAATTGAGGCCAAACGTTACGGGCTTTTTGCCTCCAAACCACGGTTCTGTAAATCCAAATGTATATGTCTGAAACTGCCTTCCGCTGGCTTGGAAACGAATGGCGAGTTTTTGGCCATCGCCGGCAGGTAGAGGCCGCCATGCTTTGAGGTTGTTGATATTTTTGATAGAAAAATTGTTGAACACCAACCCCAGCGTACCCACAAACCCAATAAATCCACCCCAGCCGCCTGAAAGTTCTATTTGGTCGCTGGGTTTTTCTTCGACGGTATATTCGATGTCCACCGTGCCATCTTCGGGGTGGGGGATAGGGTTGATACCTATTTTTTCGGGGTCAAAATAACCCAACTGCGAGAGTTGGCGTTGGGTATTGATGAGTTCGGTTTTACTGAATTTTTGGCCCGGCAATGTAAACAACTCACGCAGTACTACGTGGTCACTGGTTTTGGTGTTGCCGTTGAGAATGATCTTGTTGATAGTGGCCTGTTTCCCCTCAAAAATCCGCATTTCTAAGTCAATCGAATCTCCTTCTATTGATTTTTCGATAGGGCGACAATTGTAGTACAGGTAGCCGTCGTCCATATAGAGTGAACTTACGTCTTGGCCGGGATTGGCTTCGAGGCGTTTTTGGATTTCTTCGGGATTATAGATATCCCCTTTTTTGAGGCCGAAAACTTTGTTGAGTTGCTCGTCGGTGTAGAGAAAATTACCCGCCCATTCGATATTCCTAATGTAATATCTAGGTCCTTCTTCGATATTGAGTATCAAATCTATGGTTTTGCCATCAGGGTTTTGGACAATGGAGTCTGAAACTATGGTAGCATCTCGGAAACCGTTTTTGTTGTAGTAGGCGATGAGCTTTTCTTTATCTTCTTCAAATTTTTTGGGAATAAACTTCGAAGGCGTAAACAACCGCCCGAAGCGCATTTGTTTGGTATTTTTGAGTTTGTTTCGGAGTTTTCCTTCCAATAATTCTTCGCGCCCGTCGAATACAATTTGGCGTATTTTTACCTTGCGCCCTTTGTTTACGACGATTCGCAGCGTTGCGTTACCTCGTGTAGAATCGGCGATTTGGTTGATTTGTACTTTAGTGTTCAAGAACCCTTTGTCAATAAAAAAACGTTTGACAGCCAACTGGGTATTTTTGATCATCGTATTTGAGATAATACGCCCTTTTGGCAGCTTGATTTTGTCGTTGAGAGATTCTCTCTCTCCTTTACGGATTCCTTCGTATTCTATTTTAAACAAGCGCGACTGTTCTTTGATGCGCAGTTCGAGCCATGCTTTGTCGCCTTCTACTTTACGAAGTAAGACTTCTACATCTTCCAAGATTTTTTGGTCCATCAATTTTTTGATAGCAGCGTTGATAGCCTCTCCGGGGATTTTGACCTTATCTCCTACACGAAGCCCCGACATCGAAATCATCGAGTTGGGATCTAAAAATTGATTTCCCGTAACGATGAGTTCGGCAATGACATATTCTTTGGGGTTTTCATAGTTGACCAATGGCTCGGTAGTAGCTACAGTAGGACCTAAGTTACGCCCTAAGCCTACTCGTTGTCCCCAACTTAAAGGCTGAACAGCGCAAAACAGCACAAAAACCAAGAAAACACGCGCTGAAGAGTTAAAATGTTTCATAAGATGAAATTGCAGAGAAATCGCCATGTTGAATAACGCCAAACGAAGTGCTTTATTTCGCTTCCGATAGAATCTGTTCACTGGTTTTACCGAAGCGCCGCTCGCGTTGCTGATAGGATAAAATGGCTTCGTAGAGGTGTTCGCGGCGGAAATCAGGCCAAAACACGTCGTCATAAAAATAAAGCTCGGCATAAGCTAATTGCCAGAGCAGGAAATTACTGATACGATGATCACCTCCAGTGCGTAGCATCAAATCTACCTCTGGCCGGTACTGGGTCGAGAGATAGGCTTGAATCGTGGATTCATTGATGTCATCTGGAAGTAGTTTCCCATTGGCTACGTGTTGGGCTATTTTTTTTGCTGCTTGGGTAATGTCCCATTTGCCGCTGTATCCCAATGCCAGTATAAGATTAAGGCCCGTATTATGCTTGGTTTGCTCGATAGTATTGGCTAAATGGTTTCGACAAGAAGGTGGTAAACTTTCAGTATCTCCAATGGTATCGAGCTTTACATTATTTTCTAAAAGGGTTGGGAGTTCATCATTAAGAGTACTCACAAGCAATTCCATTAGTGCTTGAACTTCTGAAGCCGGGCGGCTCCAATTTTCGGTAGAAAACGCATAGAGCGTAAGGAACTTGACACCCAGCTCGGCACAACCTTCTGTGGCTTCGCGGACTGCTTTAATGGCATTTTTATGACCAAATACACGCATAGCTCCTTGCTTTTTGGCCCATCTGCCATTGCCGTCCATGATGATAGCAATGTGCTGAGGGAGATTGCTACGGTCAATATTCTCTTTCATTATAAACTTACTGAAAATGGAAGCAACTCAAAAAAATTGGGCTGCAAAGTTAGAGAAAATATCAGATAGTCAAAAAGATACACTGCCCCTTTGTACAAACGCTGAGTATAGCAACGAGTCCGAAAGTAATATGCTCTACTGTAGCTCGCTACGAACTTTGATATTCAAGGCTAATTTTTCAGTAAAAAAAATTTGGAAAAATGATAAAAGCCTTACTTACTTTGTAGCACAAAGTTCTTTTTGTTAAAAATATTTCTGTATAAATCATTATATAAATGTTAAAATTTATATCGGAAAAATCATACAATATGCACCCAAAATGGCCTTAAATGCAAAAAAAGTTTAAAAAGCACGAAAAGTTGCGTTACTTTGTCGGCTGATTAAATCCTACAAAAATCCTTTAGCTTATTGGTTAGTAAGCTACTACATTTCTCAATTCGTATTCAAGTTTTGACTATTCTACTACTCAATGAAAACATCTTCTGTAAAGTTTCGAGTCCTGTTACTCAATCGTTTCTGGGGTTTAGTGTTTCTGTATTTTCACATAATCAGTTGTGATGGCTATGCTCAAGTGCCTACTGGTGGCAGTACTTCAGGTGCCCCTTCGCAAGGTTCAACTGCTGCCCCATCTGCTACTACACAAGGCTCGACCACAGCCCCTAACCGCACTGCCCCTCCCAATCGTACTGCTCCCGCGGCGACGACCTCTACTCAGACAACAACTACTATAACCCAGCAAGCTACTGAAAAAGCCTCTGACCCTCAATTACAGTTAGAACAAGTAAAAAAAGCCAAAGAAATTACAGATGAAGAAGCCGGAGACCCCGAAGCCGCTGCTGAAGCCTATCGGCAAGCCGAGATAGCCAAATTGCGTCGTAAGATTTTTGGTACACAGCTTTTTACAAACGATAAAGTAAATTTTACACCTCCCGATAATGTAGCCACGCCACGCGATTATACAATAGGTCCCGGTGATGAACTTGTGGCGTATGTTTCGGGGTATTCGCAAGCACAGTATGAAATACTTGTCAATTCCGACGGCTTTGCTTTTATCAAAACCATCGGTTCAGTTCAATTGAGTGGCCGAACTATCGAGCAGGCTCAAAAAGAATTGGTAACGCGCTTGGCTCCCTATTACAACAATTTGGGTATGCCGGGCAGTGGTGCCAGTACCATATTACAACTTCGTCTTGGACGTATCCGTACTATACGTGTTACGGTACTTGGGGAAGTAATCACCCCTGGCACTTACAATGTTTCGTCTTTATCTACTGCCCTCAATGCACTCTACCTCACAGGTGGCCCAAATGAAATCGGGTCTTTCAGGCAAGTAAATGTAGTACGACGTAATAAGACCGTGGCTACTTTAGATTTGTACGAGTTTTTGATGGACGGTACCCTCAATACGGACATACGCTTGCAAGACAATGATGTGATTCAGGTAGGAGTCTATAAAAAGAGGGTAGAGTTAAAAGGAAATGTGAAACGCCCCGGCATTTATGAATTAACGCCCAACGAATCTCTCAAAAAAGCATTAGAATATGCAGGAGGTTTTACGGACAATGCCTACACTGATCGTGTCAAAGTTTTAGGACTGACCACCAAAGAAAGGAAAATTACGGATGTAAGGGCTTCAGAATATGAGCAGTATATACCCAATAATGGAGACGAGATCACGGCTGAAATGTTACTGCCGCGCTTCGAAAACATGGTCGTCATTTCTGGGCCGGTGTTTAGACCGGGACAATACTCGCTCGACCAAAACAAAACATTGCTTCAACTTATCAAAAATGCTGACGGTCTAACTGGTGAAGCTTTTACGGGGCGTATCAATGTCATTCGTACCCGCGACGACCTATCGGTAGAAAATATTTCTATCAATTTGGCCGATATGCTCAATGGTAAAGTTGATGATCTAATTTTAAGACGTGAAGATCAAATCATTATTCCTTCTAAGTTTGAACTGCGTGAGGCTGCCTCTATCAAAATTGTAGGCGAGGTAAATCAAGGCCCTCAAGTGGATTTACCTTATACCAACAACCTAACACTCGAAGATGCTATCATACGTTCTGGTGGCTTCAAAGAGTCGGCAGCTACAACACAAATAGAGGTGGTTCGTCGCAAGCTGGACATCAACTTACAATCACCAACAGCCCAAATAGCTGATGTTTTTCTCTTTAAGGTGAACCCTGACCTCACGCTTGATGGCGACGACAGCCGATTTGTCCTTGAACCTTTCGATGAGATACTGGTGCGACCCTCGTCTAACTATCAACCTCAAACCTTCGTAACTCTTAAAGGGGAAGTTGTAGGGCCGGGTTTATATGGCATTAAGAGCAAAGACGAAAGACTGTCTGATGTGATTCAGCGTGCAGGAGGGCTTACAGCCCAAGCCTACATCAATGGAGCCACGCTATTGCGTAAGGTAGCACTTACTGACGAAGAAATCGAACAACGCAACAAAGCCGTTGCGGTTATCTCTGACGATGCCAAAAAGGGAGCCTTCGTTTCTGAGGGTATCTCACGCGAAAAGCCCGAAGCCATTGGGATAGACTTGGCGCGTATCTTGCGCAATCCGGGCGGGCGTGAAGACATCATCTTACAAGATGGCGATGTAATAGACATACCCAAGCGTTTGGAAACTGTTCGCCTTCAGGGTGAGCTGCTCTTTCCGACGACGGTCAAGTTTCGTTCGGGCAATACTTTCATGGACTATGTATCACAGGCAGGGGGGTTTACTCGAACTTCATTACGGCGTAAATCTTATGTGATTTATCCCAATGGTTCTATTGACCGTACCCGTAAGCTGTTATTTATCAATATTTATCCCAAAGTAGAACCCGGTTCAGAGATACACGTACCAACCCGCACTCAGTCTGATTTGGTCGAAGCCCAACGTGCTTTACAGTCTGTAATTGGGATTTCTTCTACCCTTATGACCCTTATCACTACGGTATTGGCTTTCAGAATTTTAAGAAATAACTAAATCATGGAGCAACAAACACAAGACAGCGTAACGCTCACTCCCAAGCTGATATTTCAGAAAATAATCGCTGCCAAAAATTTAATATTCAAAAATTGGTGGCTTGTTTTACTGCTTACAGGGATTGGAACGGCCATAGGCTACTATGTAGACCTTAAAAAGAATAAACGAACCCAGTACGTTTCTAAAGTGGTTTTTAGTGTGAGTGGTGCCGCAGGGGGGCAAGAAACTATGGGAGGCTTTGGGAGCTTACTCGGTATGGCTGCACCATCGGGCGATGCAGGCTTGTTTAGAGGTGAAAACTTGTTTTATGTCATCAAAACTCGCCCTGTCTTAGAGAGAACCTTACTTTCAACTGTCAAATTGAGTAATGGCAAAAAAGAATTGTTTGTCAATTACTACTTAGATTCTACTTACATTCGAAAAGACGAATGGGAGGATTTTCTGCCCGAATGGATGGACATCAGAATAACCCATAACAATCGCGATTCGATGAGCAAAATGGAGCGTCAGGTTTTTGATGCAGTCCTTGTCAAAGTAAGAGATAAAGAAATAACGGTAGGCCAGCCCAACCTTAGAACAGCCTTTTACGAACTAACTGTTTCGATGGAAAACGAAATGGTTTCAAAAGTATTTTCAGAGCAACTTCTCAAGGTGATTGAGCAAGTTTATCGTGAAAACCAAACCAAAAAATCACTTGAAATGAAGGCACTACTCAAACGAAGAGTAGATTCGCTGGCAGCAGTACTCAACCGAACCGAGAATAGATTGGCGCGAACTACCGTTGTCAATACAGAAGCCGTAGATCCAACGGCTAAAGTAGAAGAAGGCCGTTTGACGCGCAATACTACCTTTGTATCATCGCTCTATTTGGAGGCATCGCGCAACTTAGAAAACCTACAAATGTCTATCATCAAAGAAGCCCCTCTGTTTACTATCATTGAACCTCCAGTATTACCTTTGGATACGAAACTACTATCGAGAGAAAATACTAAGTTTGGAGCGGTCATTGGATTGATTGTGGCTATTTTGTTTGTCATGATCAAAAAAACCTATCAAGAAGCCGCTGCTGACATGAAAAAACAATAAAAAACATGAATGAGGTAATCATCGAAGCAGGACATGGTGCCAAAAACTACTGGCGAGATTTGTGGAAAAATCGTGAACTTTTGTGGATACTCGCTCGCCGCGACTTGCTGGCACGTTACAAGCAGACCGTCATCGGTGCAAGTTGGGCTGTGATTCGCCCTTTTGCTACGATGGCCGTCATGGTTTTTGTCTTCAGCAAAGTAGCCAAGCTCAAAGGCGACGCTGGCGTACCTTATCCTTTGATGGTGTTGGCGGGTATTACGATATGGACTTTTTTCTCCAATATTTTCACCCAAATCAGCCATAGCATATTACTCAACTCTAATTTGGTAACTAAGACCTACTTCCCACGCTTAGTGATGCCATTGAGTTCGATGATAGTAGGTTTTGTAGATTTTTTGATAGCTATGGTGCTGTATTTAGCCATAGCTCTTTGGTATAACTACTTGCCGGGTTGGCAGTTTTTCTTTTTTCCAGCCTTTCTACTCCTTACCATGTTGGCCTCCTTGGCGTTTGGATTGTTTTTTGCCGCCTTGAATGTTCGATTCAGAGATGTTGCCCAGTTGATTCCTTTTTTGATACAAATTGGCTTCTATATCTGCCCTATAGCTTACAGCCTCAGTTTAGTAGAAGCACACCAGCAGGATTGGTGGTATCACCTCTACTATCTCAATCCTCTGGTCAATATCATCGCAGGATTCAAGTGGTGTTTGCTGGGCGAAGCCTCCTTTGTCAGATGGGAGAGTTTGTACATGACTATCGGTTTAGTATTGATGATACTTAGTGCTTCTATTTACTATTTTCGTAAGGAGGAAAATTCATTTGTTGATTACATTTGATTACCTTTGGCATTGGAAAAACTTCTACACGTTCCCATGCAGGTCATTGTTGCCAACGATATAAGCAAAAAATACATCATTGATCATCAAAAAGCTATCCGCAAGAAAGATAATCTGCGTGATACTTTTACGGAAAAGTTTAAGCATCTCTTCGGAAAAGGTGAGCAAGACGAAACGGAGAAAGAAGAGTTTTGGGCTTTAAAAGATGTCAATTTTACAGTCAATCAAGGCGACCGTGTCGGAATTGTAGGCCACAATGGAGCGGGCAAATCTACGCTTCTCAAAATCTTGAGTAAAATAACCGAACCGACCTCTGGCCGCATAGCCATACGGGGGAGAGTGGCCAGTTTGCTCGAAGTAGGTACAGGCTTTCACCCCGAACTTACCGGTCGCGAAAATAT
>JBKBKL010000038.1:0-29345 GCA_046294665.1 Runella sp. | reverse complement strand
GCGGGCAATGGATTGACCTTTACTTCCACCGTCTCGGAAACTGGCGACTGACAACCGTTGCCATCAATAATACTCAAAGAAACATTGCCGGGGCGATTGAGAGTGATACGACGGTCGGTGGCACCATTGCTCCAGCGATAAGCCGCCGCATTGGACGAAACCAAAATCGTAAAATCCCCTTCACAAAAAGTAGTAGGCCGCTCACGAGTGATGGTCGGTGCCGCAGGAAGGGGATTGACCGTAACGACGATGTTGTTTGAGATAGCATCGCAGCCGTTTTCATCTCTGAAACGTACATTGTACGTACCCGAACGGCTCACGGAGATTTGGCGGGTTGTTTCGCCACTACTCCACAGATTGCCATTAGGATAATTGGAGGAAAGCGTTACGCGGCCGCCTTCGCAAAAGGTGGTATTGTCGGAAGCGGAAATGGTAGGGGCAGCAGGTGGGATATTTACTTTTACATCTATACTTGCCGCAGGAGAAATACAACCTTGCCCATCTAAGACTCGAACCTCGTAAGTTCCTCCCGTAGTAGCCACTATACTTCGACCACGCCCGCCATTAGACCAGCGGTATTCCGCTGCCTCCGAAGAAGTGAGGGTTACTTGCCCTCCTTGACAAAAGGTCAAATCACCGGAAGCCGAAATGGTGGGTTTGGCGGGTGGAGCCGACGAAAATACACTTACCTCGATACTTGCCGAAGCCGAACACCCATATTTATTTTGGGTAGAAACAGAATAAGTACCTGCCGCCGACACTTCAATGCGCTGCGTAGTAGCTCCTGTATTCCAAACATTGCCGCTACTACTACTCGAAATAAGCCCTGCGCTACTTCCTTGACAGAGCGGGATTTTTCCATCTACGGCAATACTAACGGGCGAACTTTGTAAGTCATTGGGCACATTGATAAAAGGGGTATAATAAACATTGCCCGACACATCTCTTACTGTTGCTTGGTAGTTGCCCGGCCCAAAATTGACCGATGATCCATTCGCACCATTGTTCCATTGTACAGATGTAAACGCCCCTTGTAGATTGATGTTGAGTTGATTGCCCCCTGCGCAGTTGGCCGAAAAAGTAGGAAAAGTACCCGTATGTGGGTTGGCCGAAGTAAAAAAAGCATCGTTGAGAGCATCGTTCCAAGCGTTGGCGGCTTCCATTAGACCCCCATTTTGAAAATGATACCCATCGGGTCGGGGTACTTGAATACCGTCGGTATTGGGACCAAAAAATGTGGCTGGGGTATTGAGTACTACTTGATTTTGAGCATTGATGATTTCTTGATTTACACCTTTGAAATTATAGAAAGAAGCGCGCGCTATCACCCAAGCTACATTCTTACCAAAATGTTGGCGGGATTTATTGATGACCGTCTGCAAATTGGAAACATACACGCCCGCCGGGGTATTGATTTGGTTGTCAGCTTCGCCTTGATGCCATAGTATCGCTCTGATGCCTGTTGTAGCAGCGTAGTAGTTGAGCGACAAGCGCAAGTTGCCATAAGGTTGTCCTTGTGGATAAGTATCGTTTACATAAATACTGGCAGTAGTGCCTCCTTCCACGGTTTCAGCCCAGTTTTTAGAGGCCGTCCCCTCCCACGCGGCATTATAAAACAGTACAGGTACATTGAGTCTATTGACCAACAACTCTCCCAGCCGCCCCCAATACCACGAAGAAAGCCCACGAGGGCCGATAGCACCGTTGTCGGTCATTTTGACAAAATTGGGAGGTGGGAAAGAACCGTTTTGATTGACGATATTGCGATAGTCTATGCAATTGACGCGGTCGTCAATGGGCGTAGGAGAACCATAATTAAAAAAACCTTGGGCGTTTGACTGCCCTGCTATCAAAAACACTTCGCCTACTCCTACGCGCTGAAGATCGGCAGTAGCGACTACTTGATTGTTGATTAGTCCTCTTACTTGTAGTTCATACCAACCACCTCTGGCGTTGATTTGCCCCGAGTAAAACCCTCCTCGAGGGTTTTGAGAGATTGTTTGCCAGTCGGTTGGGGTGCCTTGCCCACCATTCATCGGGACAAGTCGCGCTTCTATACGATCTATACTTTGGGCATATTGGCCCGTAATAGCAAAAGTGGCATTGCCGGCATTGTCGCGCTGGAACACCATACGGGTAGTCGGAAAAGTAATATTAATTTGGGCATATAAAACACCCAAACCCATGAAATATATTCCGAGAAAGTAAAAAACACGCAGGTAAAAAATTCTCCTCATTCGTTCCTCTTTTTGGTGGAATATGCTTTTCAATTTTATCATAAATCGTACCAAATCCGCCTTTTATGGGTTTAAAGTTTTCCAGATCAAATCTTTCAAATCAGCAATCCCTTCTTGACTCACCGACGATATAAATACAGTTGAAATATCCTTTGGTAACGATTTCTCTATTTTTTTACGGGCTTTGCTATCTATCAAATCTATTTTTGAAATAGCCAAAATCCGAGATTTTTCGAGCAATGAAGCCTCATAAAGTTCCAATTCTTTGAGCAATGTTTGGTATTCTTTGACGACATCTAAGCTATCGGCAGCTACCAAAAACAGTAAGATAGAATTGCGCTCTATATGTCGCAAAAACCTCAAACCCAGCCCTTTACCTTGCGATGCCCCTTCGATAATTCCCGGAATATCCGCCATAACAAACGACTTGAAATCTCGATAAGCTACTACGCCCAAATTGGGTACAAGTGTAGTGAAAGGGTAATCGGCGATTTCGGGACGTGCCGCTGATACTACACTCAAAAGCGTGGATTTGCCAGCATTCGGAAAGCCCACCAGACCTACGTCGGCCAGCAGTTTCAACTCAAGAATAATCCATTCTTCTTGACCGGGTTCGCCGGGTTGGGCGTACAGTGGGGTTTGGTTGGTGGAGGATTTGAAATGATTGTTGCCCAATCCTCCTCGTCCCCCTTTGAGCAAAATCACCTCTTGGCCATCGGTGGTTACTTCGGCCATGATTTGGCCTGTTTCGGAGTGCTTGGCTATGGTGCCCAGCGGTACTTCGATGATTACGTCTTGTCCTTGTTTACCGTTGCAGCGCGCTCCACTGCCCGCTTGTCCATTTTCGGCCTTGATATGTTTGCGGTATTTGAGGTGGAGAAGTGTCCAAAGTTGGGCATTCGCCTTCAAAATAATGTGGCCACCTCGCCCTCCATCACCTCCGTCTGGACCACCTTTATCCACAAATTTCTCGCGCCTAAAATGTACCGAACCTGCTCCACCTGCTCCAGAGCGGCAGTTGATTTTTACGTAATCAATAAAGTTTGAATTAGCCATAAAGAAATGCCTTAGTGTAGGTAAAAAGTGGCAAATCGAGCAATGGCCACTCAACAAAAAGCTCGTATGTTTTTATCACACGAGCTACAAATTTCGCAAACTAAACGCAGAGTCTATATCTAAACGTTGCTAAAATTTATTTTTCGGCCTCGATAGCTGCACATAAATTCCCAAAAATGACCTCTATTTCGCCGATTCCATTGACGACCGTTAGTTTGTTTTGGGCTTGGTAGTAGGGCAATACGTGTACTGTTTTTTGAAAATATTCATCAATACGCTTGACGAGTTTGGTAGCGTCATCGTCGGGGCGGCCACTTATTTTGTGGCGTTCGGCAATCCGCCGCTTGAGTTCTTCTTCATTGACATCTAACTGTAAGACTACTTTTATGTTGCTTCCTTTAGATGCTAAAAAAGTGTCCAACGCCTCGGCCTGTGGGACTGTACGTGGAAAACCATCGAAGATAAAGCCTTTTGCCTGTGGATTTTTTTGTACTTCTTCTTCAAGCATTTCAATCGTAACCGAGTCAGGCACTAAAATACCATTGTCGAGCAAGTCTTTGACACGTTTGCCCAATTCGGTTTGTTCTTTGATGTGCATCCGAAACAAATCGCCGGTTGAAATATGCACCAACTGGTATTTTTCGATCAATTTGGCAGCTTGTGTTCCTTTGCCAGCACCGGGAGGGCCAAAAAGTACAATGTTTAGCATTGGTTTGAAAAAGCGTTTTATAGAGGTAAGGCAAACAAATGGGATTTTGAGGCGCAAATTTACAATTTCATAACACACCCTCATTGTTTTTGCCGACAAAATATCAAAATACAAAAAAATATTGTCATTTTTTTATTTCTCAATATTGTTAATGACTTGATTATCAAAACAAAAAAGGGTAGCTGTTTCGATGAGCTACCCTTTCAGATGAGTTGTAATCCTTGTTTATGGAATCACAATTCGTTTTACGGCTCCATCTTCATTTTGTACTACGCTGATGAAATAAGTGCCTTTGGGGTCTTTGCCCAAACTAAGCTGACCTACGTAGTCGCCAGAGAAATTTTTCACCTCTTTGCGAGTGATTTGCTTGCCTTTGGTATCCATGACCGTGATGACCACATCACCTTTTTCGGGTGCATAAAATTTGATATTCAACTCTTGTTTGTCGGGGTTGTTGGGAAATGCCTCCAAACCTCTGATCGTAGAAGGTTTGGTAGGAGAGCCTCCAAAGGTTTCGCCCCATATATGCATGACTTTGGGTTCGATTCTACGCCCCAGCTCGTCCATTTGGCGTTCGAGTTTTTGCATCTGTGGGTGAATACGCTTTTCGATGCGTTTCATGCGATTGGCCATTGCTTCTTCATCAAAACGGTATGTTTCGTAGTGGTCGTCGTTCCAAGTTTCGATGTGAGTTTTGCCGGGGCCACGCTGATATATTTCTACGCGATTGCCACCGTTTCGGTGCGTGATAATATCACGCTTATCGGAAGTTTGACCTTCTTCTACGACGATGCTCATGCGGCGGTTGGTGGCCGTTTGCCCTTCTCCTCGCAGCGAATCTACAATAGATTTGATTTTGGTTTCGCGTTCTTGGGGCAATAGGTTGTCGTAAATATAAATACGTTCGGTAGTTTCGGTTTTACCGTTTTTATCTTCAGTAATCCGCGCCCGAATCGTTACACGATCTTGGTTGGTTTCTTTTTTGGGGGTGTCTTGGGCTATCGTGGCGGTGGCTACTCCCAGCCCTACCGTCAATACCATCAGCGCAAACTGTGTCTTCATGTTGATTGGATTTGTAATTTTTTCAAAGTTCGACAAATGACTTAAAATCTTGCTGTTAAAGTTTCTTAAATGGTTCAAAAGGCTAAAACGAATTGCGTTATTTTGAAAATTGAAAGTACAACGAGTAAAGGTCGTAAACGAAAAAAGAAACGTTGCACTAAGTCTGTAAAAAATTATGACCAAGCAAAGAATTCGATTAATAATTTTCTTGATCGGCGCCGCTATGATGAGTATGGTAGGTTTTCAGTGGTACTGGATTGCCAATGCCCTCCTACTGCGCAACGAACAGTTTGACCTAAAAGTAGCCGACGCGCTTCAAGAGGTAGTGCGCAAACTCGAAAAACAGGAAATCATTCACTTGATACATCAGCGTGAAGCTATCGAGGAGCAGCAACGCCAACTGGCTACTCTCAATAAAACTCGTGTGGCCCAAAAACCTGCCAATGCCCAACAAACCCTACCAGAGGCGTATATAGCTGCTCGGCAATACAACGGCGGAATGATACTGATGGAAATCAATCGTACCGATGCCCTACTACCTCGCCACCGCTCCATGCCTGATTTTCAGGCGCATATCATCAATGATATGTTACGACAACGCACCAACGAACTCCCTCACATCGAAAAATTTTTGAAGATGCACGCCGAACAAGAAAAGATTTTTGAAACTTGGTTTGAGCAAATGGAGCGTTCGATTATTGCTTCAGATAGTACCGTACGTATGCCTACCTTGCGTGCTTCCTTAAAAAAAATACAGCAAACCTCCACCAGCCAACCTTCGTCATCGTTTTCGGGTTCTACCTTCAAAGCCCAACATCTCAAAGATATTTTCAAAGATTTGTTGTTTAGCAAACGCCCCGTAGAAGAGCGTATCAATAGATTCGTATTGGACTCTCTGCTGCGCAAATCGCTGTACGAACGAGGTATCTCCATTGGCTATGAGTTTGCTATTCGCAACAGTGCCCACCAGACTATCCTTTTTTCAACTAATTCTTTTGAAGCTGATCACAGCCGCACCCCTCTGTTTAGTGCTACACTTTTTCCCAACGAAATCAATAATATCCCCAGTCAGTTGTTGGTTTATTTTCCCGAACGTCGGAGTTTTATTCTCCACAATATGGGTTTTCTGCTCGCCAGTTCGTTGGCTTTATTGTTGGTGTTTTTGGGATGTTTTTATGTGGCTGTCAGTACTATTATCAAACAAAAGAAACTGTCCGACATCAAGAATGATTTCATCAATAATATGACACATGAGTTCAAAACACCGCTTTCTACTATTTCATTGGCCGTAAACATGGCTCATGAACATACTGCTTCGGCTCATAGCCCTCATCATCACCTCCAACGATACCTGGGCATCATTCAAGCCGAAACCCAGCGGCTGGGAAATCATGTAGAAAAAGTACTCCAAATGGCTCTGCTCGACCGTGGTGAAATCAAACTTCGTCCTACTTCGGTACATATCCACGATTTGCTCGAAAGGGTACTGAATCATTTCAGCTTACAACTCGAACAACGCAATGCTGACATCACGCTACAGTTGGAAGCCGAGCAGGAAATCATCGAAGCCGATGAAGTACACCTGACCAACATCTTGACCAATCTCATAGACAATGCCACCAAATACTCCCCCGATTCTCTCTGCCTACACATAGCTACCCAAAGCGATGAGTCCTCTATCAAAATCAGTGTGAGTGACCGCGGACAAGGCATGACCCCAGAGCAACTATCCAAGATTTTTGAGCCTTTTTATCGTGTACCTACCGGAAACCTCCACGATGTCAAGGGTTTTGGACTGGGTCTGAGCTATGTCAAAAAAATGATAGAAGCCCATGGCGGAAGCATCGAAGTAAAAAGTAAGCCCAAAGAAGGAAGCACTTTTACGATTTATCTTCCTGTCTGTATGACTCAACCCAAAAAGCAGCGACTATACTCATGAACAAAATTCTTTTGGCCGAAGATGACCCTAACTTGGGGCAACTATTGCAAGAATACTTAAATAACAAAGGATATGCGACCGATTTGGCCACCGACGGCAATACTGCCCTCAAATGGTTTTTGGAAAGAAGCTACGACTTGTGTCTTTTCGATGTAATGATGCCCAAAAAAGACGGCTTTTCGTTGGCCAAAGAAATCAGATTGAGCAACAAAAACGTTCCGATTATTTTTTTGACGGCCAAAAGCATGAAAGAAGATACTATTCAAGGATTTAAAATCGGTGCCGACGATTATCTGACCAAGCCTTTCAATATGGAAGAACTGCTGCTTCGGATTCGAGCAGTGCTGCGTCGTTATCAAAAATCTGAAGCTGCTACCGACCCTCCTACCCCTATTTTTTCGTTGGGGCAATACACCTTCGATTTTCATCGGCAAATGCTTATCCTTGGGCAGCATACCCAAAAGCTCACCAGCAAAGAAGCGGCATTGCTCAAGTTGTTTTGTGAAAATAAAAACCAACCTATCAATCGGAGTTTTGCCCTCAAACTCATCTGGGGAGATGATTCTTATTTCAATGCCCGAAGTATGGACGTATATATTACCAAACTTCGCAAACACCTCAAAGACGACCCTACACTCCAAATCATCAATTTACACGGCGAAGGTTTCAAATTGCTGGCTTAGTCTTTCAACTGTATTTTGTATTGATTTTTTGGGCATCGGCTACGAAGTCGCGTACGCGCTGCTCTTGGTCTATTTGACAAATCATCAACACGCCTTCGTTTTCGGCTATGATATAGCCTTCCAGACCTTGAACGACCACTAATTTGTCGGCTTCGGTTTTGACGACACATCGGCTGCTGTCGTAAAAAAGCACTTGATTGGTCGTTACGTTGTATTGCTCATTTTTGGGCGAAATGTCATACAACGACTTCCACGTACCCAAATCAGACCAGCCAAAATCCCCCATGACTACATACACATTTTCGGCTTTTTCCATGATGCCATAATCTATCGAAATGCTTTGGCAATCGGCATACACTTGATTGATGAAGTTTTGCTCACGGTCTGTATAATATACCTCCTTCCCCTTTTCAAAAATCTTATCCAATTCGGGCAACTGCTGCCGAAAAGCCTCTTTCAAACTCTTTACACTCCAGATAAAAATCCCCGCATTCCAGACATAATCGCCACTCTCCAAAAACTGAATCGCTTTGGGCAGTGGAGGTTTTTCTGTAAATTTTTTTACTTTTTGCGCTGATTCATCAGAAGGTACAAATTGAATATAACCATAGCCGGTATCGGGGCGAGTAGGCTGAATACCAAGCGTGAGCAGTACGTCTTGGCTGTCGAGAACTTGTAGGGCTGTTTTGATTTTCTGCCGAAAAACGTCCTCTTTCAAGATAATATGGTCGGCAGGAGCCACTACTACACGTGCCGCAGGGTCTTGGGTCGCTATTTTGTAGCAGGCATAGCCGATACAGGGTGCCGTATTGCGGCGGTGAGGTTCGAGCAGGATTTGTTCATCGCTCAAAAAGGGAAGCTGACTTTTGACCAAATCATAATAATCCACACTCGTAACGACGTAGATATTTTCATTGGGGCAAACTCCATCAAACCGCTCGGCCGTCTGCTGGAGTAGTGTTTTGCCTGTACCAAGCACATCGTGAAACTGCTTTGGGTGGTGGTTGCGGCTAAAGGGCCAAAATCTACTCCCCACTCCCCCAGCCATGATGACGACGTAGTTGTGATTATTCATATTTTGAAATGGTATTGCGTTCTTCAACAATTTTTCTCCCAAACCCCTTAACTATTTCTTGACTTTCCCGACTTCCTTGACTTATCTCTGACTCAAGTACTTTTCGACTCGTAAAGCTACGTTATCTCTGATGCTCTGCCAAAAAAGATTGTAATCGGCCACGTGCCATACTTTCGTCCGAAGAAATGCCCGCCCAGGCACATAAGGCTTGTTGATCCAAAGTACACCTTGATGTACTTGTGCATCGGCCAATTGAGAAATATATCTAAATTTTAAACCAACGCCCCCCTTGTTTAGTTGTTTAGGAGCGTACTCCTCATCAAGTCGCCAAGTGAGTGGATTAGTACATACTGCTGTTTGAAAACGATTGATTTTGTATTTTTCGGGAAAATAATTGCGAGCGTAAGTATGCCAAGATACGAAGCCTCCCGCTTCTTCGGGAGCGAGTGCAGGTTTGATATATTGAAATTCGGTTGGCTGCGCTGGTACGCCCGTGATGTCGCCCACCAAGTAGGCCACGATGAGTTGTTGTTGAAGAGGCTTACCATCGAAAAAATCTTTCAAGAGGCGTTTGGCGTGATAGGTACCTTGGCTATGAGCTGCGATAACAATCGGGCGCGATTCGTTGTAATGTTGCAGATAATACTCAAAAGCCGCTTTGACATCTTGATAGGCAAGCTCTAAGGCACGCTGGCGCGCCTCCAAATCGGAGGTCAAAAAAGTGTAGTAGTGTGCCTGCCGATAGCGTGGTGCATAGACTCTGCAACTGCCATTGAAAACCGTAGCTTGGTTGAGAATGGTCGTCAAATCGGTTTTTTTGTTAAGCTCGGCATCGTTGAGGTCGGCATTCCATTCGTACATTTGTTTTTGGGGTTGTGTCGTATAGGTAGTGGGGTGAACAAAAAAAACATCGGCACGGGCAGTTGCTTGCCCATCTTGAAGTTGATGGGCATTGACTGGCAAACTATCAGCGGCATCTTTCCGAAAAGGCAATGCTGCCCAATGGTTTTGCTGGGAATAATTTGGAGATGATGGTAGCTTTTTTGAACTATTAGAACTTAACACAACTGAATGTGTACAACTCATCTGTACCCCCAAAAACAGCAAAAGCCCGCCCCAGAAAAAGCAATTTTGTAATTTCATGTTGTATTTTTCAAATAAAATCATGGTGTAATACCAATTTGCATATAATTATAGCAACAATAAATTGTAAATTATCTTTGATTAAGCGTATTTTGTGCCAACAAATGTAGAAAATCAAACAAACTCAAAATCAAATTTTATCACCTATGGGTAAATTATTACTTAAAGCTGCTATTTGCATGGCAGTTTTGGCTATGAGTGCAGGGGCACTACTAGCTCAAACAAAAATCTCTGGCTCTGTAACAGATGCCGATACTCGAAACGAGTTGATAGGGGTAAGTATTCAAGTAAAAGGGAAAGTCATCGGGACTATTTCTGATGTGAAAGGCAACTTCTCACTTACGACCACAACCCCAACTCCTTTCACGATTGTAGTTACCTCTATCGGTTATCAGACCCAAGAAATTCAAATCACAGGCGACCGTTCTGATTTGAAAATAGCAATGAAAGAACAGCCTTTGCTGGGGCAAGAGGTGGTTGTGTCGGCTTCGCGTGTTGAGGAGAGCGTACTACAATCGCCAGTAACAGTTGAGAAGATGGACATTCGTGCTATGCAAAGTACCCCTGCTCCAAGTTTCTACGATGCCCTGCGCAATATCAAAGGCGTAGAAATGAGTACCCAAAGTTTGACATTTAGCAATTTCAACACCCGTGGGTTTTCGGGTAACGGTAACGTGCGCGTAGTTCAAATGGTGGACGGTATGGACAACCAAGCCCCCGGCCTCAACTTCTCAGTGGCCAACATCGTGGGTGCATCTGAACTCGACGTAGAAAGTGTAGAACTCCTGCCGGGTGCCGCCTCGGCACTTTATGGCCCCAACGCCATCAACGGTCTTTTGCTCACTACGACCAAAAGTCCCTTTTTGTACCAAGGCGTAAGTGCTTATGCCAAACTCGGTATGATGAATGCCGACAACCGCACCAAACGCTACTCCGATGCCAAATTGGGTGCAACTCCTTTTTATGATGTAGCTTTCCGCTATGCCAAAGCCTTTAACAACAAGTTTGCTTTTAAAATCAACGCCGCTTTCTTGACTGCCCAAGACTGGCAAGCCACCGACTACCGCGACCAAAGTTTAGTGAATGGTTTTGGATTGGAAGGTACCCGCGCCACCAACCGTGGATATAACGGCGTAAATATCTATGGCGATATTGACCCGGGAATTACGATGTTTCAGGTGTTGAGAAGTGCATTGGCCTCTCCAGCCTTGGCGCAGCTCAATGCAGGGGTCAATCAGTTGGCAGGGCTATTGGGACCTGCGGCTGGCCTTACACAAGCCCAAGCCTACGATCGTATTTTGACAGATTTGTATGCGCAGCCGCTTGGTTTCAACCTCTCGCGTACAGGCTACCGCGAGCGTGATTTGGTGGACTACACCGCCAGAAGTTTGAAATTTAATGGATCTCTACACTACCGTATTACCGAAAATGTAGAAGCTATCCTTCAAGCTAACTGGGGTAGAGGCACCACTGTATATACTGGAGCAGACCGTTATTATATTGATAATTTTATCTTGGGTCAGTATAAACTTGAACTCAAGGGAAGCAACTTCTTTGTGCGTGGCTACACCACCCAAGAAAACTCCGGTGATGCTTACGCAGTGGGTATTGCTGGTTTGGGTGTAAACAACAGTTGGAGGTTTGTCAATAACCGTATAGATACCTCACCTACCTCAAATTTCTTTGGTGCATTTGCTGGTACTTACGCGGGGGCGAGTTTCCCTGTATTTGCTCAAGCATTACAACGTAACTTGGCATTAGGTCAAGCTCCATTGTTAGCCTATCAAAATGCGCTCACTGCTACAGCGGCAGGTTCGGCTCAATATCTCGCTGCTGCTTTCAATGCTATTGGCAATAATGCGCCTGCATTTGTACCCGGTACGCCTGAGTTTGAGCGGCAGCTCGCAGCCGTTACTTCAAGACCTATCCCCGGCGATGCCAACGGTGTAGGAGCTAAGTTTTTGGATCGTACCAATATGTACCACATCGAAGGTATGTACAACTTCAACAAGCAGATTGACCCCAAAACCATTGAGCTTATTGTTGGAGGTAACTATCGCATCTATAATCTCAACTCCAATGGTACTATTTTCTTCAACGAAGCTGGTCGTGGTACAGAGCCAAGTATCAGAGAGTTTGGTTTTTATGCACAAGCCGTCAAAACCATTGCCGAAAAACTAAAACTAACGGGTTCGATTCGTTATGACAAAAATGAAAACTTCAAAGGACAGTTTAGCCCCCGTCTTTCTGCTGTTTATTCGGGAGGCAAAGCCGCCAACTTCCGTGCATCATACCAAACAGGTTTCCGTATCCCTACCACTCAAAATCAATTCATAGATTTGCTTACACCACAAGCTCGCTTGATTGGTGGTTTGCCAGTAGTTCGCAATTTCTATGGCCTCCAAAACGGCGTGTTGGCACTTACTCCACAAGGCTTGCGTCCATTCACCTTTACAGAGTTCAAGCCTGAGCGCGTTCAGACATTTGAGTTGGGCTATAAAGGTTTGATCGGCAACAAGTTGCTTATTGATGCTTACTACTATAACAGCACCTACAAAGACTTCGTAGGGAGTATAGCCCTCATTCAGAATGCAGGTCAAGCGACCCAACAAACCTATTCGATGCCTTACAACTACGACAAGGACATCAAGACACAAGGATTCGGTATAGGCTTGGATTACTCACTGCCTCGCAATTTCACTGCGGGCTTCAACATCTCCAACAATACCCTCAATGCCGGAGGCGTAACGATGTTCAATGACAAACCCAACGTCAATATTCTCGATGATGGCTTCCAAGTAGGTTTCAATACGCCTAAATACCGTTACAATGTATCGTTCGGAAATCGTAACATCGGTGGTAGTGGCTGGAGTTTCAATGCGGTATGGCGGCATCAGCAAGCCTTCGATTGGCAGGCTTCTTTGGGTACACAAGCCATCAACGTTTCAACCCACCCTACCAATCGCCCGACAATCCCCGCTTTCAGTACCCTCGATATGCAGGTTAGCAAGAAAATCTCCAGTATTAAATCTATCTTGAAAGTGGGTGGTTCAAATATCTTGGGTACTCAATACACCACTGGCTGGGGCAATCCTACCGTAGGTGCGATGTACTATCTATCGCTCACTTTTGACGAACTGCTCAACAAATAACTTTCGCTTCCTAACCTATCTAACCCCAAAAAGGCGCGGAGTTCCGCGCCTTTTTTTATTATTATTACATCTTAGCCCCAAAGGCCAAATCGCCGGCATCGCCCAAACCGGGTACAATATAAAATCGCTCATCGAGCTTTTCGTCCAATGCCCCTATCCAAAGCCGACATTCGGGCATACGGCTTTGCAAATAGGCCACCCCTTCGGGGCTGGCAATGACCGCAGCTATGTGTGTATGTGACGGAATACCAAAACGCAGTAAAGCATGATATACCTTTTCTATCGAACGCCCTGTGGCGAGCATGGGGTCCATCAAAATCAAAGTACGCTCGTGTAAGTCTGGAGCTGTGATGTAGTCCATTTCGACCTCAAAGTCATCATCGCCAATATGATGCCCACGATAAGCCCCCACAAACGCACTGTCGGCTTGATCGAAAATATGCAAAAATCCTTGATGAAAAGGCAGACTGGCACGCAAAATCGTAGCCAGTACAGGCTGATGACGTAGCAAGTAAGTAGAAGAAACCCCCAACGGAGTGGTTACATTGACCGACCGATAAGGCAACGACTTTGAGATTTCATACGCCAGTAGCTGACCGATACGTTCGAGATTTTGTCGAAAACGAAGCCGATCTTGTTGGATATTGACATCGCGGAGTTCGGCCAAAAAGTGATTGGCTACGGAGGATTGTTGGGTCAAAACAAACATAAAATGACAGCGGTAGGCGTTTTGAGAAAGGAGTACTATTTTTACAGCAACGATAATACAAGATAGATTACTTTAAACAAAAAAAGTGAAAATCAATAAAAGCATTTTTTTCAAGAAAATGATAGATAATCATTTGATATTCAAAAGTTTAAAAAATCATGCTTTTTCTTCTTTAAACTTAACTTTTTTCTTCGGTTTGGCCATGGGGTTGGGCTTTTGGGGTTGTCAAAACCCTACCCAACGTCCTGCTGCGGGCATCGCGCTTTCGTTCGACGACCGCTACATCGAAGATTGGACACGCCTGCGCCCTTTGCTCCAAAAATACAATGCGCACGTTACGTTTTATGTTACTCAATTTGACAGCCTTTCGGCTCACGAAATCCAGCTTTTGCATCAACTCCAACAAGACGGCCACGAAATCGGAGCGCATGGAGCCATGCACGTGCGCATACTCGACTGGCTACGTGGAGGAGGAAGTTTAGAGGATTTTTATAAGCAAGAAATCGAGGGCGAAGTACGCTCAATGCAAAAAGCAGGCTTTCGGCCTGTAACGTTTGCACACGTAGGAGGTCAGCAAACTTGGTGGACCGACCGCCGTCTATTGAAAGATTATTTTGTTTTGTTACGAGATGTAGCTATATGTGATAGAAAACTGCTTTTCATCAACCTACACCGTGCTGTTTTTGACATAGATGAGATTTATTATCAATTCGACAACGATCGCACAGTCCATGCCCTGCTCATTGATCAAATGGCTGGTCTTACCAATGAAGCACTGAAAGATGGCCTCATTCGAGCCAAAAATACCCAGTCGGTATTGATGCTTTTTGGACATCGGCCATTGTTTGAGCCTTCGTCGGAGCCTTATGCTTTTTCGGTGAAGCAGTTGGAGTTTATTCTGGCCGAAGCACAGCGTATGAACCTAAAAACTTATACTATGAGAGAATTGGTACAATAAGACTATCTTTGTAACTCCACCTTTTTCAATCCTGCATTATGTACTGCTATCTCAACGGCACTTTTTTACCCGTCGAACAAGCCTCTCTAAAAATCAATGACCTTAGCCTGCTGCGAGGCTATGGGCTGTTTGATTACTTCCGTACTTACAATGGTGTGCCTTTTCAATGGGATTGGTATTGGCAGCGTTTTATCAACTCGGCTACGGCCATGCGTTTGCCTGTGCCTATCAATCAAGACCAAGCACGTGAGATATTGGCAGAATTGTATCGGCTGGCCGCAAAACCTGATATCGCCTACCGATTTGTTTTGACAGGCGGCTACTCACCCGATAGCGTGAGCATGATCAGCCCCAACCTGCTTATCATTGCCGAAAACCTTCCCAAAGACAATCCCGAAGGCCGCACGCGTGGCATCAAGGTCTTGCCCTTTGAGTTTGTACGTGATATGCCACAAATCAAAACGACCAACTACTTTCACATGATACGCCTCGCTGCCGAGATGAAAGCCCAAGGCGCTGCCGATTTGCTTTATCACAAAGACGGTGAAGTCAGCGAACTGACCCGCAGCAATTTTTTTATTTTCAAAGGCGATACCCTCATCACTCCCGACCAAAACATATTGCACGGTATCACAAGGCGCGTGGTGCTGGGCTTGGCCGAAAAAGATTTTGAGGTCGAGGTGCGTCCACTCAAAGTCGAAGAACTCCAAGAAGCCGACGAAGCCTTTACGACCAGTAGCACCAAATGGGTCATGCCGATTGTACAGATTGGCCGCAACCTCATCGCCGACGGTACCCCCGGCAAGCGCACCCTGCACTTGCTCCAACAATTTGACCAACTGACAGAACGTTATGCTCAAAATTGAAAAATCACTCCACACCCAATGCCCAAAAAAACCTATTTTCTCCTTACCTTTTTCGGAATCTACTGCTTCTTTTCATGGGAATGTTTGGCGCAGCCAAAAGTCAATTTGGCTCAACTCAAAGCCAAATTCCCCAACGATGAGATGGCCTACCTCCTCAAATCACAACATATCTCTATCAATGTGGTCGAAGGTCAGCTTCAAATAGAAGCATTGCATCAAGAAGATCGCATTTTTCTCGACGAGCGAGCCAGTGTATGGGCCGATGACCGCATTTATTTTTCTGATGCCTTCCAAGAAATCAAAGATTTACAAGCCATTTCGTATATCCCCGAAAAAGCGGGTTATCGAAAAATACCTGTAACCAACATTAAAACCGAACGCCCCTCGCCCGGTGGCGGAATTTTTTTTGATGATATGCAAGTCAAAAAATTCACTTTTCCGAGTGCGCAAAAAGGCGGAATCGGTACCGTAACTTATCGCGAGATTCTCAAAAATCCTTATATGCTTTCGGGGTTTCTGTTTGGCAATTACGTACCGATTGTCCAAAGTTCATTTTCGGTTACATTTCCGGCATCGGTCAAGGTTTCGTACAAAACTTACGGAGAAATGAAGGGCATCACCTTTCAGCAAAGTACCCAAAACGGTCTGACGACCTACCGCTGGTCAGCTCAAAACCTAAAGGCCCTATCGCTCGAAACCGAATCGCCCTCGCTGCGATATTATGCCCCTCAAGTGTTTTTGTTTGTCGAAAACTACACCGTCAATAGCCAAAAAACAGAAGTATTGGGCAATGTGCAGAAGTTGTTCAATTATTACAAATCTTTGGTCAAAGACCTCAACAAAACCCCCAGTCCGCTTCTGCAAACCCTTGCCGATTCGCTCACTCGTGGCAAATCCGACCTCGAAAAAATCCGATCGGTGTATTACTGGGTGCAAGATCATATCAAGTATATCGCTTTTGAGGAAGGTTTGGGGGGCTTTGTACCACGCCAAGCCGCCGACGTATGCCAAAAACGCTACGGCGACTGCAAAGACATGGCCAGCCTCACTACGGCCTTGCTCCGTTTGGCAGGAGTACCCGCGTATTTGGTATGGATTGGCACACGCGATATACCCTATCGCTATGAAGAAAACCCCTCAATGAGTGTGGACAATCACATGATAGCAGCCGTTAAATACAACGGCCAATGGAAGTTTTTAGATGCTACCGACGACCGCATAGACTTCGGCCTGCCGACATCGCATATTCAAGGCAAAGAAGCCCTTATCATGACTTCCGATGACAGCTACGACATCGCGGTCGTGCCAGTCGTAGAAGCACAGCAAAACTATAAACGCGATTCGATTACGCTAAGTATCGAAAACAAGACCTTGCAAGGCAAAGGACACCTTTCGATAGAGGGTCTTTGGAAAACCTCCGTCAAATCCAATCTGCAATACAAATCTGAAGCCCAACGTGAAGAATACTACAAAGGCATTTTGAGTCGAGGCTCCAACAAATCGGCGGTAGTCAGCAAAAAAATCATCGGCCTCAACGAGCGCGATGTACCTCTCCTCATCGAGTACGATTTTCGCGTACCTGATTATGTACAAGAGGCGGGTGGTGAGATTTTTATCAACCCGCATCTGATGCGCCCTTGGGCCGACAAACGCATGGAAGCCACACGCAAAAACGACTGGAAACATGAGTTTACGCATACGCACCAAACCACCGTCGTTTTGCAAATTCCAATAGGATACGAGCTAAGTCATTTGCCTTCTGATACCTCTTTTGCCCACAAAGATTTTGAGTTTAAGATTCGTTACGAACAAAAAAATGGCCAAATCATCGTTCGTAGCGAACATACTTTGCGTACGCTTTTGGTCAAAAAGAGTAGTTTTACCGATTGGAACAAAATGGTGGACACGCTCAACGATGCTTACAGCGAAGTGGTGTCACTCAAAAAGAAATAATCATCATTTTCTGCCTTTCTTGCCAAGCAATTTATCGGCCAAATCGGGGCGTTTTAGTTTTTGCAATCGGCTACGAATCAAGTCTTTAAACTCCGGCTTATACCAAAAGAAGAATCGGTTTTGGTTTTGTTTTTCTTCGCGGGTTTTGGCAGTATAGACAGGCTTCAAGGTGTAAGGGTGAACGCCCGAATAATAAATTACTTCTGCCACCGTCATTGGCGTGGGCGTAAAGTCCTGTACCTGCTCCAACCGGAAGCCCATGTCTTTGGTTTCGGCGGCTAAGTTGGCCATATCGGCTTCTTCACAGCCGGGGTGTGACGAAATAAAATACGGAATCAGCGGCTGCTGGAGGCCATGTTTTTCTTGAATCTTGTCGTATTTCTTTTTGAACAAATGAAAATACCGAAACGACGGCTTACGCATCACTCGCAGGGTATCATCGGAGGTATGCTCAGGAGCTACCTTGAGGCGGCCCGATACATGGCGCGTTACAAGTTGCTCCATGTATTGGTCATGATTGCCGTCTTGGTTGTTTTTGTTGAAATCGTCCACCAGCAAATCGTAGCGAATCCCCGACCCTACAAATGCTTTTTTGACTTGCGGGTGCGCATCTACTTTGCGGTAAAGCTCCGTAAGAGGCTTGTGCGAAGTGTCGAGATTGGAGCATATCACAGGGTGAATACAACTCGGACTCGAACAACGCGCACAGATAGACTCATCTTTGCCTTTCATGCGGTACATATTGGCCGACGGCCCTCCCAAATCAGAGATATAGCCTTTGAACTCGGGGTGCTTCACCACCTCCTCTACTTCGCGCATGATAGATTTTTCGCTCCTCGAAGCGATAAACTTGCCTTGATGTGCCGAAATTGTACAAAAACTACACCCTCCAAAGCACCCACGGTGCATATTGATCGAAAACTTGATCATCTCGTATGCCGGTATGGGGCCTCGGTCTTTGTATTTGGGGTGTGGGAGTCGAGTATAAGGTAAATCGAACGAGCGGTCAATCTCCGCCTCGGTCATGGTTTTGAAGGGCGGATTGATAAAAAGCACTTGGTCGCCAACTTGCTGAATGATCCGATTGGCCTGCCATTTGTTGGACTCTACTTCTACGATTTTGAAATTGGCCGCATACTTGATTTTATCTTTCAAACATTCCTCATGGCTGGACAATACTACCGTTTCCCAGTTGTTGTAATCGGGTATTTGTGCAGAGGAAGGTTGTAGATAAGCGATTTGATTGATGTCGTGCATTTGGGCGAAGGTCTTTCCTTCGCGTAGTCGTTTTAAAATCTCCCTTAGTGGCTGCTCACCCATACCATACACAAGCATATCAGCCTTAGAATCCACCAAAATACACGGCATAAGGCAGTCTTGCCAATAATCGTAGTGGGTTACACGGCGCAATGAGGCTTCAATACCACCCAACAACACAGGGACATCGGGGTAGAGAGATTTAAGAATTTTTGAGTAAACCGTCGAGGCATAATCAGGTCGAAAACCTGCTTGACCGCCGGGCGTATAGGAGTCGTTGGAGCGGAGGCGTTTGTTGGCCGTGTAGTGATTGACCATCGAATCCAAGCAGCCCGCTGTTACGCCAAAGAAATATCTCGGACGACCAAACTTCTTGAAGTCGCGCAGGTCATCTTTCCAGTTGGGCTGGGCTACAATCGCTACCCGAAAGCCTTCGCTTTCGATGATACGCCCGATGACCGCCGTACCGAAAGCAGGGTGATCTACATACGCATCACCCGATACGAGTACTACGTCCACCTCGTCCCAGCCTCGTTTTTCTATTTCTTTTTTGGTGAGTGGCAGCCAATCGGTAATAGGTCTTTCGATCATGGTTTTAATATTTACACCTGCCCCAAATTGGTTTGCGAAAAAACCTCATAGGTTTCTTATGACTATCAATGGGTTACAAAGCTAACTTTTTGCAAACCTATGAGATTTAAGTTTAATCCCACGTTACAACATGGGGTTAAACAATTTTGTTTCTCAAAAATAATACGAAAAGCTATTTGGCTACTTCGATGTTTACCATTTTACCTTTGATGGTATTGCCACTCATGGCTTCTACTACTTTGCGGACATCGCGCTCGGGTACATCTACAAAAGAGTAGGCATCAAAAATATCAATCGAGCCAATCACACGTCCTGGGATACCTGCTTCGCCGGCTATCGCCCCCACGATGTCGCGAGGCTGCACGCGGTCTTTACGGCCTACGCTCACAAACAAACGCACCATGCCGGGTTCGTTGCGCTGAGGGCGGCCATTGGCAGGGCGGTCGCTACGGCTAGCACTACGTTCGCCAAAACGCCCTTCGCCACGCTTCTCAAAACGTCCACTACGGTCATCACTGCGACTGCCGCGCTCTTTGAATTTACGTTCTTCTTCCCAAGCCAAATCGGTATCGGCAAATTCGCTTTTCTGAATCCCCATGTTGATTTTGACTAAGGCCGAAACAATCGTTTCGACACTCAAGCCAGTGCTGTGCTGGAGCAGCGAAAGCATATCGCTGTAAATCTCCAAATCACCTTCGGAAGCGGCTTGTTCTACTTGTTCGATAAATCGTGCTTTACGTACACCTACAATATCCTCAAAGGTAGGTATGACTCCTTTTTCGATGCGTACTTTGGTGTAACCCTCGATTTGACGCAGTCTGAATTTCTCGTCTTTGGCTACCAGCGTAAGGGCTTTGCCGGTACGCCCCGCACGGCCTGTACGTCCGATTCGGTGTACGTAGTATTCTTCGTCGAGCGGCAAGTCGTAGTTGATGACGGCATCTACGCCCGATACGTCTATCCCACGAGCGGCTACGTCGGTAGCGACCAAGATAGTCGTAGTACCTGCTCTAAACTTAGCCATGACGTTGTTGCGTTGGGCTTGGCGTAGGTCGCCATGCAGCCCTTCGGCTTGATAGCCACGTACCATGAGTTCTTCGGTGATTTCATCAACTTTGCGTTTGGTATTACAAAATATGATGACTTGTTTCAGATCATAAGCATCTATCAATCGGCAAGTTACTTCGGTTTTGGCGCGTTGTTTTACTTCAAAACATACCTGTTCGATATTTTCGTTGGTTACTTCTTTACGTGTTACTTTTACGAGTACGGGGTCTTGCTGAAAGCGTTGCGTAATAGCCATGATAGGCTTCGACATGGTAGCCGAGAAAAGTACCGTTTGGCGTTCTTGGGGGATTTCTTCCAAAATACTCTCAATATCTTCGCGGAAGCCCATGTCGAGCATTTCGTCGGCTTCGTCGAGTACCACGTATTCAACTTTGTCGAGTTTGAGGGCGCGGCGTTCCATCATGTCAATAGTGCGCCCGGGTGTACCTACTACGATGTGTACGCCACCCCGCAATGCCCTGATTTGACGCTCAATAGAATCTCCACCATAAATGGTTTCGATTTTGAGTCCTTTTTTGTACTTAGCCAAACGACGTAACTCCTCGGTTACTTGTACAGCCAATTCCCGCGTAGGACACAGCACCAAGACTTGGGTGTGTTTTTCGGACGTGTCGATCAGTTCAAGGGCTGGCAACCCAAAAGCAGCGGTTTTGCCTGTTCCGGTTTGGGCTTGGCCGATTACGTCCAAGCCTTGCAATAGAGGTGGTATGGCTTGAGATTGGATAGGAGAGGGTTTTTCAAAACCCATTTCGTTCACAGCTTGGAGCAGTTCTTCTGACAAGCCCAACGATCCGAAATTCAAAATTTCTTCTTGCATTTTTTTAATAATTTTTAAGTACAGCGCATTGAGTAGCACAGCAAGCCATTAAGTTTCGTATTTCAGAAACTCAAAAGTATATCTTTACCCAACACTTAATTGATGCACAGCAGCCCGAAGAATCTCTGTATTATGACACCTTACAGAAGGCCTGCGTGTTTTCTGAAGGACGGAAGGAAATGGACAAGCCAGCGATACCCCTAACAGCTGACTAAAAAACCCTAACGCAAAAAATCGCAGAGACGAACGAGCTTGTTCGTGCAATAAACTTTTGCAAAAGTAAGACTAATTGTTGAAATAAGAATGAAAGTAATGTTAAATTTTGTATTTTTCTCAGCAAAACAAAATTTTGAAATGACACTAATTCATTTCTGTAACTGCCCCCGCTTCACATTTGAGTACGCGAGCGGGGTATTTTTTGAGGAAGTCGTAGTTGTGGGTAGCCATCAAAATAGCCGTACCGGCAGTATTGATGTTTTGAAAAACATTCATGATTTGGTCGGCTACTTCGGGGTCGAGGTTGCCGGTAGGTTCGTCGGCCAAAAGTATTTGAGGTTCGTTGAGCATGGCACGGGCAATGACCACCCGCTGCTGCTCTCCTCCCGATAGCTGGTGAGGCATTTTTTTGTGTACCGTGCCAAGACCTACTTGCATCAGTACTTCCGAAATACGGTTTTTGATGCTGCCTTTATCGTTCCAGCCTGTAGCACGGAGTACAAATTCAAGGTTTTCTTCGACATTACGGTCAAAAAATAACTGAAAATCTTGGAAGACAATTCCCAACTTTCGACGTAGATAAGGCACATCGGCACGCTTTAGTTTATGGAGTTCAAATCCTACTACTTTAGCTTTCCCCGCTTCGAGCCATAAATCTCCGTAAAGGGTTTTGAGCAACGAACTTTTTCCACTTCCGGTACGGCCAATTAAGAATACAAACTCCCCCTTGTTGATGGTGAAATTGACATCTGACAAAACAAGTTTGCTGCCATTTTGATAAATATCGGCATTTTCGACAGTAATGATTGGTTCGGTAGAAAAGACTTCCATAAACTTTATTTATGAATTTCTTTGGCAAAGTTTTCTGCTTCGCCAAAGAAAAATGCTGCTTTATTGATTCCCTTTTTTATAATCCGCCAAAAACTTCTCCAAACCAATGTCTGTGAGCGGGTGCTTGAGCAGCGACATAATCACACTCAATGGACAGGTAACGACATCTGCTCCGATTTCGGCGCATTTGAGTAAGTGAATCGAATGGCGCACCGAAGCGGCCAATACTTCTGTGCCGTAGCTGTAGTTTTGGTAAATCGTTACGATTTGCTCAATCAGCTCCATACCGTCCATAGACACATCATCAAGCCGGCCAATGAATGGTGATACATACGTAGCACCTGCTTTGGCCGCCAGCAATGCCTGTCCTGCCGAAAACACCAGTGTACAGTTGGTCTTGATACCACGATCCGACAAATGCTTGATGGCTTTTACACCGTCTTTGATCATCGGCACTTTTACTACGATTTTATCATCTATTTCTATGAGTTCTTCGGCTTCTCTGATCATGCCTTCAAAATCGGTCGAAATCACTTCGGCACTGACATCTCCCTCAACAATATCGCATATCGCTTTATAGTGTGCCATGATGTTGTTTTTGCCTGTGATGCCTTCTTTGGCCATGAGTGAGGGATTGGTAGTTACACCGTCCAAAACACCCAGTTCGTAGGCTTCTTGAATTTCTTTGAGATTGGCAGTATCAATAAAAAATTTCATTTGAGGATTTGATATAGTTGATTTTTACAACCGCAAAGGTAGGCAAAGCCATTGGCTTCTAAAACTTTTACTAAAAAATGCGCTAAAGCATTATTACAAACTTATGTTACGCTTCTCCGAATCTTCATATCAGTATCCCCCCCAAGCCTCGCAGAGGTGCAATTTTTGTAGAAACATAACTTCTTCCAAACGTAATTCACCATATTTGCATAACATGAGTTACAAATTCTAATCTCTTCTTTTGAAATAAAATTTTGTATTAAAGAAATTTATTATTGTAATTTGCTGACTGATTTGAACATTTTATCCAAAAAATACTTCGGACAATTCAAGTTTTGATTTATTATTTGGATTAACATTGTGATAATCAAGTAGTAAACATTAACAAAAACACTTTCAACCTATGATGAACAGTTTCCCCTCTGTGGGACGGGCTGCCGCCCGTCGCTGTGCCGTTGCTTACAAATGGGCGGCGGTCGTCTTCCTCTCGGTGCTGTCTTTGAGCGTATGGGCACAAGACAGACAAGTTTCTGGTAAGGTAAAAGATGCAAGCGGTACGGGTATGCCCGGTGTGAGCATCGCCGTAAAAGGTACTCAGCGTGGTGCCAACACTGATGTGGACGGTAACTTCAAAATCGCCGTTCCCGAAAACGCTACCCTTGTTTTTAGTTTTGTAGGCTATAAAAGCCAAGAAGTAGCCGTAGGCAATCGCAACAATTTGGATATTACCTTGGCCGAGGACAACCAAGTCCTCAACGAAGTAGTGGTAGTGGGCTATGGTACTCAAAAACGCCAAGAGATTTCGGGTACAGTGGCCAGTGTGAGTGCTAAAGAATTTAATGCAGGTGTGATTTCTAACCCCCTCCAAGCCGTACAAGGTAAAGTGGCAGGTTTGACCATCAATCAAACTGGCTCAGACCCCAACGCTCGCCCTACGGTACGTTTGCGCGGGGTAGGTTCATTGGCGGCAGGTTCAGACCCACTCTATGTTGTAGATGGTGTACCCGGTGTACCTATCCAAAACATTGATGTAAACGACATTGCCTCGGTGGACGTACTACGCGATGCTTCTTCGGCGGCTATCTACGGTGCTCGTGCCGCCAATGGGGTGATTTTGATTACTACCAAGCGCGGTAAGGGCGGACGCGCTACAGTGGATTACAATGCCTACACAGGTATTGACATGGTAGCCAAAGCCCCAGACTATATGAATGCAGATGAGTATCGTGCAGCAGTACGCCAAGTAGGACTTACTCTTGCCAACGACCAGGGAGCCAATACTGACTGGTTTAGAGCTATTACTCGTACTGCCCCAGTCAATAGCCATGCGTTGGCGTTTTCGGGTGGTACCGAAAACTTCAGTTATCGCGCTTCGCTGGGCTATCTCAACCAGCAAGGGGTAGTAAGAAACTCTGGCTTTGAGCGTGTTAGTGCTCGTATCAATTTAGACCAAACGGCACTCAATGGAAAGCTCAAAATCCAAACCAGCCTTTCGGCTATCACAGGTCGCCGCGATTATGTAAACTATGAGGCGTTTACGTACTCTATCACCAACTTACCTACTGACCCCATTTATACCGACAATCCTGCCTTCCAAACTCCCGGAAGTATTGCCGCTGGTACTCGTTATTTTGAGCGTTTGGGTGAGTTTGCAGTATTTAATCCTGTGGCTTTGATCGAACAGACCCAAAACTATTCTAAATCGTTGGAATATTTGGGTAACTTGAACTTGCGCTACAACATCACCAACGATTTGGTTTTTGGGGTAAACGGTGCTTTGAAAGGCTCTACCCAAAGCAACTATTTCTACCAAACCCGTATCCCGAAACAAGCACAAGCAGCCGCAGGGTTTGCTCGTCGTTCACTCTCGCCGGTTGATGATGCTCCAAGCGATGATAAACTTTTGGAACTTACCCTCAATTATAACAAAACTTTCAAAGGGCTTAATTTGGGTGTTTTGGGTGGTTATTCTTACCAAGATGTTACTTTTGAAGGTTTCTCTGCTCAAAATAATAACTTCATTTCAGACGGTATTTCATTCAACAACTTAGGGGCAGGTGTCGGGGTGGCATTGGGTCAGCGTGCCAATGATGCCGTAAGTTCCTTTCGTGCCAATTACAAGTTAATCTCGTTTTTCGGACGTGCTACTGCCGCCTTGAACAACAAGTACTTTGCTACTTTAACTGTTCGCCGCGATGGTTCGAGCAAATTCGGTCAAAACAACAAATGGGGCTTGTTCCCGTCGTTGTCAGTAGGCTGGGCATTGTCTGAAGAAGCTTTCTTGAAAGGCAATCCAGTCGTCAACAACTTGAAACTTCGTGTGAACTACGGCCAAACAGGAAACTCTGAAGGCATCAGACCTTACACTTCTTTAGCGTTGGTAGGCCCTGGTGATCGTTATTTTGACAATGGTAACTGGTTGCCTTCGTATCGTCCCATTCAGAATCCTAACCCTGACTTGAAATGGGAGGTAAATGAAAATTATGGGGCAGGGATTGACTTCTCTTTATGGGATTACCGCATTACGGGTTCATTGGATTACTTTGTTCGTAATACACGCGACTTGCTATACAACATTAATGCTCCTCTTTCTATCAAGCCATTGTTCCCGAACATTTTGGCCAACGTAGGTACCATGCGCAACCAAGGTATTGAATTATCTTTAAATGCGGGTATCATTGACAAAGGCGAGTTTCGCTATGATGTAACCGTTGCAGCAGCTACTCTCAAAAATGAAGTAGTTTCTCTCGCCAAAGGTGATTTTATTGCTTCAGAAAATATTTTCTTATTCTCTGATTTGGGAGCAGCTACGCGTGGTACTTCAGCGGTACCTTTCTCTATCATTCGTGTAGGTCAGCCAGTGGGTGCATTTTGGGGTGCAGTAGTGGAAAGATTAGACGACAAAGGTCAGTTCGTATTTAAAGACATCAACGGAGATGGCCGCATTAGTGAAAACGATGCCGATCGCACTTTCATCGGCAATCCATTGCCCAGCTTTACGGCTTCTTTGACCAACAATTTTAGCTACAAAGCCTTCCAATTGAGTTTTTTGTTGAATGGTCAGTTTGGCAACAAAATCTTTAATGCAGAACGTATGCTTTATGCCAACCCTTTCAACCGCTTACCTGCCGAAAACACACTTCGCGAGGCAGCTACTTCACCCGTTCGTGATACCCGTACTGGAGCCTTCGATTATTTTGTAGAAAATGGCAGCTTCGTTCGCTTGGCCAACTTCCGTTTGGGTTATACTATTCCGGCCAAAGGAGTACTGAACCGCGCTCAAGTCTATATTTCCGGAAACAACTTGTTTGTGCTTACCAGATTCAAGGGTGTGGATCCTGAAATGAATACGGGTTTTGCTACGGCTGGTATCTATACCAAGCAACAATTCCCAAGAGCGCGAGGCTTCCAGTTAGGTGTTAATTTGTCATTCTAAAAAAATACGATGTTTGATACATAAAAAAATCTAAAGTTTTTCAAACATCGTAAATAAACATGCCGTTACGGTTGTAAATAAAAAATCTAAAAATAATACTAAATTATGAAAAAGACATTCTCATACCTTGCATTGGCAGGAGTGCTGACGTTGGCCTCTTGTACCAATTTGGACGAGCAAGTTTTTGGGGTAGTACCCAAAGAGGGCTTTGGGAGTACACCTGAGCAATTATCGGCACTTTTAGGCCCTGCTTATTCCAATTTGCGTGGTTATGTATGGCACATGCATAATGCCGAAGTAACCACTGATGTAGGACTTGTCCCAACACGTGGCAAAGACTGGTACGATGGTGGCAACTGGCTCAACTACAACCGCCACACTTGGACGACTACGCACGGCCCCATCAACGATATGTGGGGATATATCTACGAAGGTGGTATCAACGCTATCAATCAATTGATACCACAGGTAGCTGGTAATACGGCTGCCATTGCGGAGCTACGGGCAGTACGTGCGTTTTATTATTTCTTGGCGATGGATTATTTCGGTAATATCCCCGTTATTACCGAAACTTCCACCGGTTCTGTAACAACTACTCCTCGTGCCCAAGTCTATGCTTTCATTGAAAAAGAATTGACTGAAGCATTGCCAAACTTAAGTAACAATGTAGGAGGCTCAATGTATGGACGTATCAATAAGTTGGTAGCACAAACTATTTTGGCAAAATTATACCTCAACGCAGGGGTTTACAAAGGTGCTCCTGAATGGCAAAAATGTATTGATATGTGCAATACTGTTATTAATTCAGGTAAATACAAACTTGAATCTAATTATTTTGCCAATTTTACTACCAGAAATGAAGGCTCAACTGAAAATATATGGGCTATTCCCTTCGATCGCTTCCAAGCAGGGGGTATGAATATCGCGTATCGTACTTTGCACTACCAAAGCCAAAGTACTTTCAACTTGAGTGGCCAGCCATGGAACGGCTTCTGTACTATTGCTGAGTTTTACGATACTTTTGCCAGCAACGATGTTCGTAAAAATATGTTTATTGCGGGCCTTCAATTAGGTGCCGATGGCAAGCCTTTGAAAGATGACAATGGCCGAGATCTCGTGTTCGACCCCAAAATGACCAAAGATGAAATGACTTCCGCCGATCCAGAGTTTCAAGGAGCTGGCGTGCGTTTGGGCAAATATGAAATTCAACGTAACAACACCGTACCCGATCAAGACAACGACTGGGCCATGTTCCGTTTGGCCGATGTGTATTTGATGCGTGGTGAAGCTCTTTTCCGTTTGGGCAGAGCCACAGAAGCGTTGCCTGATTTCAATATTGTGCGTGCACGTGCTGGTATCCCTGCTTGGACTGCTGCTCAACTCACCCTCGACAATATCTTGACCGAGCGTGGTCGTGAGTTGGCTTGGGAAGCATGGCGCCGCAACGACTTGGTACGCTTTGGCGAGTTCAACAAGGTAGGGGGTAAATTCTCTTCTAAATTCATGAGAGAACCCAATCCAAGAACTTTGTTGTTTCCGATTCCACAACAACGCCGCGATGCCAACCCTGGCTTGACTCAAAACCCAGGTTATTAATCGAAATCGAGCTATCTCCAAAACAAAGCGAGTGAGTCTTTCCTCACTCGCTTTTATTTTTTGGTTAATTTTGTAGTCTTTTTTTGATAATACTTGATTCCTTTTGATGAAAAACGCTTCAATCTATTGGTTTTTGTGGAGTATCGGATTCTTACTCATGGGTTGTTCGAGCCAAGACCCTCAACTCTTTCAAGCCTTGCCCGCTTCCCAAACGGGTCTTAGTTTTGCCAACCGTGTTTTGGACAAAAAAGAACTCAACATTTTCAACTACCGCAATTTCTATAACGGGGGTGGCGTAGCCATCGGCGATGTAAACAACGACGGCTGGGCGGATATTTATGTAACTTCCAACTTTGAGCAAAATCACTTGTATCTCAACCGTGGCAACTGGCGTTTTGAGGACATCACCGAAAAAGCCGGCGTGGGCGGTACAAAGGCCTGGAGTACCGGTGTAACCTTTGCCGATGTCAATGGCGACGGCCTTATGGATATTTATGTTTGTAATTCGGGCAATATCAAAGGAGATAGTCGTGGCAACGAACTGTTTATCAACCAAGGTTTAGATAAAGACGGTATTCCTACTTTCAAAGACTTAGCTCCCGAATACGGTCTGGTGGACGGTGGTTTTTCGACACACGCTGCTTTTTTCGACTACGACCGCGACGGCGACTTAGATATGTATTTGCTCAACAATAGTTTTATCCCTGTTGATAAACTCAACTACCAAAATTTCAGAGATTCGCGCGATGCGCTGGGGGGCGACAAGCTATTTCGGAATGAAACTATACCTTCCCCCAAAAATTCTTCTCCCAAAACCATTTTTACCGATGTAAGCGAAGAAGCAGGAATCTACGGAAGTTTGATTGCTTTTGGACTCGGTATTACCATCGGTGATGTAAATGAAGACAACTGGCCTGATATCTATATTTCAAATGATTTTTACGAACGAGATTACCTCTACATCAACCAGCAAAACGGAACTTTCAAAGAATCCCTCGAAGAAAGCATGAAGGCCATCAGCCTTTCTTCGATGGGGGCCGATATAGCCGATATCAACAACGACGGTCTGCTCGATATTTTCGTAACAGACATGCTCCCCCGCGACGACAAACGCCTCAAAACGACTTCAACCTATGAAGGCTACGAACTGACCGAGTTTAAAGTCAAACAAGGCTACTGGCATCAGTATATGCGAAATATGCTGCATCTCAACAACCTCACCCCCTGCCCCCTCTCCTTGGGAAGGAGAGGGGAACGAGCGCAGCGAGGGGGTG
>JBKBKL010000037.1:0-29533 GCA_046294665.1 Runella sp. | reverse complement strand
GGTATGGCCAAACGGGTAGTGGATTCGTCCACAGCGAAGGTAGCAGAAGCGGGCACTTCTTTCAATTCGTCGAAAAGCCCAGTATGGATAAACACCCCTCCACGACCGGCACGAATCGCGCCTCCATTGACGATGATGGTCGTAGCACGGAATCCTAAGTCCCACTTGTCGGTGAGCGAGTCGGTATTGGCAACTACTTCGCCGGTACGAAGACTAAAAAGCGTGAAGCGTGAAGTAGGTGCTTGTGGCTGACCTGTGGTGGTATTGACAGTAGGAGCAGCCGCTAAGTTTCTGATTGTTTTGGTTTCGACGGGTACGACTTTGCTGGAGTCGTCTTTAGTACAGGCTATCGTCGTAGCCACGCATACAATAGATGCAAGAATGGTGTTTGCGCTTTTCATTTTTATTTAGACAAATTTTAAATAGATGTGCAAAGCTAAATGTTTATTTAGAATAAATACAAATAATTTTTAAAAAATTTACGACACTACTCAATCCCTTCTATTTTATTGTTAGAGCAGTAATTACTCTGTTTGGTAAATTTGTTAAAACTTTTCGCTTAGAAAAAAATATAAAACGTAAAAATCAGTGCTTTCAAAGTAAAGTTTCGCTCATTTGTGTTGAAAATTTCTATTAAATTGCCTCCACAGACTCACGCATAAAAACTCCGTAAAATCTGTGGGTACATCTGCGAGAAAATATACATTTTATGAAGCCCAACTTTGCCAAAATAAAACCACAAGACGTTAAGCCTATTGGAACTCGTTCAGCAGCCTCCAACACAAAGCCCTTTACTACTGCCGAAGGTATCAAAATCAAGACGCATTTTACCAAAGACGACATTGCTCAAGCTGAACATCTGGACTTTGGAGCAGGGATTCCGCCTTACCTACGCGGCCCATACAGCACCATGTATGTCCAACAACCTTGGACCATTCGTCAATATGCAGGCTTTTCTACCGCCGAGGAGTCCAATGCCTTTTATCGGCGCAATTTGGCCGCAGGTCAAAAAGGTTTATCAGTAGCCTTCGACTTGGCTACCCACCGAGGCTACGACTCCGACCACCCACGCGTAGTAGGCGATGTAGGCAAAGCAGGCGTAGCCATAGATACGGTCGAGGATATGAAAATCCTTTTTGACCAAATTCCCCTCGACCAAATGAGCGTTTCGATGACCATGAACGGTGCAGTACTGCCCATCATGGCGTTTTATATCGTAGCCGCTGAAGAACAAGGAGTGCGCCCCGAACAACTCACTGGCACCATTCAGAACGATATTTTGAAGGAATTCATGGTACGCAATACCTACATCTACCCTCCCGAACCCAGTATGCGTATCATAGGCGATATTTTCGCCTATACCAGCCGATTTATGCCTAAGTTCAATAGCATCAGCATCAGCGGCTACCATATCCACGAAGCGGGTGCGCCTGCCCACCTTGAACTGGCCTATACCCTTGCCGATGGCCTCGAATACATTCGTACCGGACTTGCGGCAGGTATGGACATTGACGACTTTGCTCCTCGTCTTTCATTTTTTTGGGGAATAGGCATGAATCACTTTATGGAAATCGCCAAAATGCGAGCAGGGCGATTGCTCTGGGCTAAGATTGTCAATCAGTTTTCGCCCAAAAACAAAAAATCGTTGGCTTTGCGTACCCACTGTCAGACTTCGGGCTGGTCGCTTACGGAGCAAGACCCCTTCAACAACGTAGCCCGTACCACCATTGAAGCAATGGCGGCGGCTTTGGGCCATACCCCAAGCCTGCACACCAACACACTCGCTGAAGCGAATGCCCTCCCTACCGATTTTTCGGCACGAATCGCCCGCAATACGCAACTTTATTTACAATACGAAACCGAAATTTGTAGAGTCATAGATCCTTGGGGAGGGAGCTATTATGTAGAATATTTGACCAAAGAACTCGTCGAAAAGGCATGGGCTTTGATAGAGGAAGTCGAACAAATCGGTGGTATGACCAAAGCTATCGAAGCGGGACTTCCCAAAATGCGTATCGAGGAAGCCGCTGCCCGCAAACAAGCGCGCATTGATAGCGGTAAGGACATCATCGTAGGAGTGAACAAATACAGACCCGATGCCGAAAAAGAAATTGAGATTTTGGAAGTGGACAACCAAGCCGTTCGAGAAGCCCAAATAGCACGTCTTCAAAAGGTAAAAGCCGAAAGAGACGAAGCCAAAGTACAGGCAGCATTGGCTGCGATTACAAAAAGTGCCAGCGAAAAAATACCTCCATCAGGAGCAAGCGAAACTGGTCTGTTATCTTTGGCCGTAGAAGCCGCTCGCGCTCGTGCTACTTTGGGCGAGATTTCTTATGCTATGGAAAAAGTTTTTGGAAGATATAAAGCTGTGATACGTTCTATTTCTGGAGTTTATAGTGCCGAAGTGTCAGACGACGAAAACTTCCGCCTGGCACGCCAAATGGCCGACCGTTTTGCAGAGCTTGAAGGCCGCCGCCCACGCATCTTGGTCGCCAAGATGGGACAAGACGGCCACGACCGTGGAGCCAAAGTAATCGCGACAAGTTTTGCCGATTTGGGTTTCGATGTGGACATTGGCCCACTTTTCCAAACCCCCGAAGAAACTGCCCGCCAAGCAGCCGAAAACGATGTGCATATCGTGGGAGCGTCGAGCCTTGCTGCTGGCCATAAAACACTAATCCCCCAACTCATCGAAGAACTCCGCCAACTCGGACGCGAGGACATCATGGTCATAGCGGGAGGGGTCATTCCTGCCCAAGACTACGATTTTCTCTACAAAGCTGGGGTAAAAGGCGTATTCGGCCCTGGCACTATCATCTCAGTAGCAGCCCAAAAGATTCTGAAAGAGTTGATGGGGGAATGAGAAATAAATATTGTTTACTTGGTAAAATTCTACACTCATGATTACCAGACTCAAAGTACAAGGGTTCAAAAATTTGTATGATGTAGAGGTCTATTTTGGATCTTTTACTTGTATAGCTGGCTCCAATGGAGTGGGCAAATCCAATCTTTTCGATGCACTCAAATTTCTGGGGAAACTTACCAATCAAACATTACTCGAAGCAGCCCTATCCATTCGAGATATTGAACATGATAAAAGATCGAAGTCTTTAGATATACGTAATATTTTTTTTCATGACGGACATCGCTACTGCGATACCATATCATTTGAAGTGGATTTGATTTTGCCCAAAACAGCCATTGATGATTTGGGTCAAACCGCCAATGCCACTACGACCTACGTATCTTATTTCTTGACTATCAAGTACAACAATGCGAATAAAAACTCTTTGGAAATAACACAAGAGCGGCTTATTCCCTTAACTCAAGGTTTTTATGAGAAAACATTAAAGAAAATCGGAGCAAAAAAAGAGTGGCTCGAAAGCATCAGAGGGGGCAAACGTCAAAATTCTACTCCATTTATCGAAACGAAGGAGCAACAAGTCCTCATAAGTCAAGATCAAATACAAGGAGGACGTAAGAAAAGCTTGATAATTTCTACTTTGCCTCGTACAGTTCTATCTACTGCCAATGCTCTCGAGATGCCTACGGCTCTTGTGTGTAGGCGCGAAATGGAGTCGTGGCGTTTTTTACAGTTAGAGCCTTCTGCCCTACGTAGTGCAGATGATATTTCAGATGCCAATCAGCGTATTCTATCCAATGGCTTGCACCTCCCTGCAACACTTCACAGGCTCATCAATCAAGACGAGCAAATTTCTTTCCAAATAGCAAATCGCTTATCTCAACTGATTGATGATATTTTTGAAATTACGGTGGATAAAGATGAAAAACGAGATACACTGACAATCATGCTACGTAATAGGGACGGCAATTTTTTACCTGCGAGTTCCTTATCAGATGGCACACTTCGTTTTTTAGCACTTTCTATTCTTGAAGCAGACCATACAGAGCAAGGATTAATTTGTCTTGAAGAACCCGAAAATGGGATTCACCCACAACGTATTCCAGCCATTTTATCGCTTTTGCAGGATATTGCCACAAACATCGAACAACCTATCGAAAATGATAATTATCTAAGACAAGTCATCATCAATACCCACTCACCTTTGGTTGTTTCAGAAATGATAGAGTCAGACGTTTTGTTTGCCACTACCCAAACATATATCTCTGAAAATCACCGCTTCAAGGGCGTCGTTTTTAAGCCATTGTTGAATACCTGGCGGTTTAAGTCTGATTTACCGTCTTTAGGGGCAGTTTCTAAAGCAGAACTGCTGCATTATTTGAATCCAATCAATTCTGAGGAAAATGACGACTTAACTTATCAATATTCTTCCACTAAAAAATCACAAAATAATACATTCTTATAGCCGACGGCAGTTCGGACAGATGTCTTCTACCTATTATTGATTTCGTTTTAGAACAGTACTTCCCAGACGTTATTTTTGAAGGAGACTTGGCGAATTTTCAATATTCGAGAAACCCACCTAAGACTTTAACAGAGAAAATACTCATAACCATAGATTTCTATAACTCCCCCGATTGGATTTTCATACATCGAGATGCAGAAAATATTACCGACCCTATTATCACCAGAACTATTGAAATAGAGTCAGCTATTTCAGCAGCAAATATTCAAAATCCTCCTATACATGTTAAGATTATTCCAATCAAAATGTCGGAGGCATGGCTTTTGATTGATACAGAAGCTATTCGACGTGCAGCAGCAAACCCAAACGGTAAAGTAGATATTCAATTACCCTCAATCAATAGACTTGAAACCCTATCCAACCCCAAAGATGAACTATTCTCCTTGCTAAAAAAAGCCAGTGGATTGACCGGAAGGCGATTAGAAAAATTTAATGTCCACCATGCCCGCTATTTAGTAGCCCAATACATACAAGACTTTAATGTTTTGAACAATCTCACTGGCTACAGGCATTTTATTGAGCAGATTGAAAAATTATCTAATCCTCCAACTTCCCCCCATTAAACCCTTCAGCCACCAATTCTTCAGGCGTAGCCGATGCCGAAGAATCGGGCGAATGTGTCAGATTGCGCGAGAGGTACGAGTAAATAGCCGGAATGATATAAAGCGTAAGCAAAGTAGAAAACAACAACCCTCCTACTACGGCTATCCCCATCGAAACGCGGCTTTCGGAGCCGGCCCCCAACGCTAAGGCTATCGGTAAAATCCCCAATATCGTACAAAGGCTCGTCATGATGATAGGGCGGAAACGTGCCGCTGCCGCTTCTTTCACTGCCGTGATTTTGTCTAAACCTGCCTCCTTGCGCTGGTTGGCAAATTCTACAATCAAAATACCGTTTTTCGTTACCAAACCTATCAATGTAATAATACCAATCTGACTGAAAACATTGAGTGTTTGGCTGAAATCCCACAACGACAACAATGCTCCACAGACTGCCAAAGGTACAGTAAGCAAAATGATAATAGGGTCTATGAAACTCTCGAACTGTGCTGCCAATATCAAGAAAATCAATACCAAAGCCAAACCAAAAGCAAACAGCAAACTCGACGAACTCTCGCGCATCTCTCGCGAGGGGCCGTCCAAAGCCGTAGTATAACTATCGTCCAAGACTTCTTCGCCTATTCGCTCCATTTCTGATACGGCTTGCCCAAGCGTAACACCTTTGGCCAAACCTGCCTGTACCGTAGCCGATGCCGCCCGATTGAAGCGAATGAGTTGGGGCGGTGAGCTTTGTTCGGTCAGTTTGACGAAATTGTCCAACTGAATCAATTCGCCTCGGTTATTTTTGACAAACAATGATTTCAAATCCAAAATATCATTTCGATCGGCACGTTCGATTTGACCGATGACCTGATACTGCTTGCCATTCATCAGAAAATACCCGAAACGCCGCCCACTCAAGCCCAGTTGAAGGGTTTGGGCAATGTCTTGTACCGACACTCCGAGATTTTGGGCTTTGGCTCGGTCTATTTCGAGGCGTATTTCTGGCTTGGTAAATTTGAGGTTCACGTCGCTGGCCTGAAACATAGGACTTTCGCCCACGCGCTTCATCATTTCGGGCAATATGGCTTTTAGTTTTTCGTAGCTGGTCGCTTGAATCACAAATTGTACAGGCAACGAAGGCCCACGCTGACCTGTCTGAATGGTTTGGTCTTGGCTCACAAATATCCGTCCACCGGCTACTTTTTTTACTTTGGCTTGTATCGCTTCGGCGATTTGCATCTGCGACCGCTGACGCATATCTGGGTCGGTCAATGCCACCCTTACAAAACCCGAGTTGGTAGAACTTGACCCAAAACCCGGCGATGTGATGGTCATCACCGACTCGGCTTCACCTTCGCGGAGTTCTTCTTTGACAATCTTGGCGAGTTTCAACACAAACTGATCTGTAAAATCAAAAGTAGAACCTTCGGGCAAAGTAGCCTGTACCCGAAACTGACGACGGTCTTCCATAGGTGCCAATTCGGAGGGAATGGCCTCGTATTTGAACAAAGCATAGATGATTCCGATAAAACCTGCCATCAGTACCCATGCCAACCAACGCGCCTGCATGAAACTCTCCAAAGAGGATTCGTATGAGCGATTGAGCCAAACAAAGAAAGGTTCGGTCTTGCGGTAGAGCCAAGGTTGTTTGTGGCGCGATTTCAAAAGTTTTGAACTCAACATCGGCGTAAGCGACAACGACACAAAAGCCGAGATAATAACCGACCCTGCTACCACTATCCCAAACTCTCTGAAAAGTCGCCCTGTAAGTCCTTGTAAGAAAATAACAGGCAAGAATACTGCAGCCAACGTAACCGTCGTGGAAATAATGGCAAAGTAAATCTCCTTTGATCCCGCTATGGCCGCCTGAACAGGAGTCATACCCTCTTCGATTTTGGAATAGATATTTTCCAAAACCACAATGGCATCGTCCACGACAAGACCAATCGAAAGTACGATACCCAGCAAAGTGAGGACATTGATCGAAAACCCACAGACATACATGATAAAAAATGCGCCAATCAATGAAACTGGTATGGCAGTGAGCGGGATAAAAGTACTACGCCAATCGCGCAAGAAAATAAAGATAATCAACGCTACCAGCCCGAAAGCAATGAAAACGGTTTCTTCTACTTCTTTGATCGAACGCCGAACTAACTTCGTATAATCAGAATTGATGACGAGTTTTAAATCAGCCGGTAGTTCTTTTTCGATTTGGGCTACTCGCTTATACACTTCGTCGGCTATGGCGATTTGGTTGGCTCCGGGCTGTGGGATAATCGCCAAACCCACCCCTGGTTCACCATCTCGACGCATAAGGGTTCGCTCGTTTTCGGGAGCTAAAACAGCACGACCAATGTCTTGGAATTTGACGGTTCGGTCAGCATCTTCTTTAACTATCAAATTATTGAAATCATTGACCGTTTCCATTCGGCCCAGCGTACGCACCGTAAGTTCAGTCGCTCCTCCTTCGATACTCCCCGAGGGAAGTTCGATGTTTTGGCGGTTGAGGGCATTGAGAATATCAGAAGCCGTCAGCCTGTATGCTGCCATTTTGATAGGATCTATCCAGAGTCGCATGGCATATTTTTTTTCTCCCCAAATCTGAATGGCACTTACCCCCGCAATAGTCTGAATACGTTCTTTGACTTGACGGTCAGCTATATCATTGATTTCGAGGAGGTTACGAGTACTACTCCGAAGATTCAAAAACATGATTGGGGTAGCATCAGCATCTGCTTTCATTACGATAGGAGGATCTACATCGCGTGGTAGCTGTCCTAAAGCTCTCGACACACGGTCGCGTACATCGTTGGCAGCAGTTTCCAAATCTACCCCTAAATCAAACTCTACCGTAATACTACTGCGGCCATCGCGACTACTCGATGAAAGGGTACGAATCCCCGAAATACCATTGATAGACTCTTCGAGCGGCTCGGTGATTTGCGACTCAATGATTTCAGCATTGGCACCAGTATAGACGGTCATCACGTTGATGACTGGAGGATCTACACTTGGGTACTCACGCACACCAAGATACGAAAACCCAATACCACCAAAGATGATGATCAATAGCGACATCACAATAGCCAACACTGGCCGTTGAATACTGGTAGTGGAGAGAGAAGCCATTTTGGGTCTATATTTATTTTTTTACAAACTACTGGTAAATTACAGATTTCTAATGTCCACTTCGCCACCGGGTTTCACTTGCATCACACCGGCGGTGATGAGTGTATCGCCTGTTTTTAACCCTTTTACGATTTCTATGGTACGTTCTAAACGTTCGCCTATCTGAACTTTAACCGGCTCGGTTTTATTGTTGCGTACTACAAATACCTTATGTCCTTGAGCATCAGGCACTACGGCTTCGGTGGGTACTACAATCGCTCCTTTTTTGGAACTCAATACAATTTCTACCTTAGCAAAAGATCCCGGTATGAGTACCCCACTGCCATTGGGGCTGGTAGCGCGGAGTGTCAGTGTACGGGTGTTGGGGTCTATTTTTGATTCGACGGCATAGACCGTACCAACGTGCTGCTGATTGCTCCCTTCTACTGTGAAATTGACCCTTGAGCCACGCTTCACTATGGCTGCGTATTTGGCAGGTATCGAAAAATCTATCTTTGCTGGGTTTTGGCTTGTGAGCGTAGTGATAGGCGTAGAGGGAGAAATGTAACTACCATTGCTTATATAACGGAGTCCGATACGTCCTGCAAAAGGTGCTCTAATGACCGTTTTTGCGATTTGAGCCTTGAGGTTATCAATATCGGCGTTGATAGAGTTTAAGTTGGTAAGGCTCACATCATAGTCGCGTTGGCTGATGGCTTCCTTCTCGAGGAGTCTTTTTTGGCGTTCTTCGTTTACTTCAGCCAATTTTTTTTGGTAGCCCAATTTTTGGAGCTGGGCTTGGAGTTCGGCATCGTTGATACGAACCAATACTTGCCCTTGTGCCACATTTTCTCCCTCTTTAAAATTGATAGAAGTTACTCTACCCGAAATCTCAGAGCGAATCTCTACTTCTTCGTTAGGGATAATCGTTCCGGTCGAGATGAGTTTATCATCGAGGTTTTGACCAGAAACTACCATGATTTCGACAGGTATAGGACCTCCTTTTGCTCCTGCCCCACCTTTGGATACTCCCGGCTTGGCAGCATCACCCATTTTTGTTTCTTCCTTTTTGGCCAGCATAGGTTTGAGTCGAGGATAAAAGGCCAAACCTGTAATGAGCAGGATAACGAGAATAGTGAGTGTAACTTTGACAAATTTATTCATTTCAGAAAATATTGTAGCGGATTTTGAGAGGTTTGGCTATAACTACATTTTACAACTAACAGCTAATAAAGTGTAAAGAGTCCCTAAATGTTTTTTCAAACGACGTATTTTGTGTTTTTGTAGTCCAATAAAACAAAAACAGCGACTCTTTAGGAGGCCGCTGTTTTGCTGATAAAAATAGTGCCAATTTCAATTCAAATTGATACGATAGCCTACCCTGCGATAATTTTCACTGGGTTTGATATTGGCATTGCCATCAAGTTTCAGCACTAAAAGTGCCGTACGCCCTGTAGAAGCCCCCGGATTGAGAATATTGAATCTCAAAAATGCAAAGCTGGTATCTGCTTTAAAAGTAAACTTGCCTCCATTGAGGTTGTAATGCGTGCCTTCTACTGCTCTGACAGTGGTAGCATTGAGCAGTTGAGAGATGGCAGTATCCACACTAAAGGTCATTTCTTCTGGAGCTTTTAGGTGTGTACCCACCAAATTGACTTGGTTGTTTATAGCCCCTGTTGTACGTGTTACATTGACAATCGGAAACGAAACTCCAGACGCAGGAGTAGTACGAACTGCCGTTTCTAACTCTACCACTCTGTATTCGTCGAAAGTAGTATCTATATCTTTGAAGCAGCCTGCCATCACAAAACCGCTCACCAATACCATGAATGTAATCCAATGTTTTTTCATATTATCTTTAGAAATGTTTGAATCGTTTTAATAACCAGCGTTTTGTACCATTTTGTTGTTGGCTTGTACTTCACTCAACGGAATAGGTGCCAATATGCGGAAGTCCCCGTATGGCAAATTGCCTGTTGATTTGATAATATCTTGACCTTGACGTTTCAAATCAAACCAACGGTGTCCTTCAAATGCCAACTCCAAACGACGTTGAAGGGCTATTTCAGCGATAAGTTGTGCTTGGGTAAGATTGGCCAACGCCGTCAAACCAGCACGTGTACGAATCCGATTGACATCGGCCAATGCCGTAGCCAAATCTTTGTTGGAACGGGCCAAGGCTTCCGCACGAATCAGAAACAATTCCGAAACTCGAATGACGGGTACATTATCCATATAAATCACGCCACTTTTTCCCAAAAATTTTGTACACTCTGTTGCAATCGTATTAGAGCGATTGAGGCCGTCTTGATACATCTGACGGCGTACATCTCCAGTAGTATGCAAGTTTAAAAAAGCTACCGTAGGTACTACTGCCCCCCAACCCGCTGCTACAGGTAGTGGTGTAGGGCGACTGGCCGCCAAGGCCGTAGCTTGAGCCACCGACTCAATCGAAGTGTAAGCCGATTGCAAAGAGTTATTTACACCTAATGATTCTTGGCGTGTTTGAAACAACACTTCAAAAATTGATTCAGGATGACTATTGGCACGCCATGCCGCTACGTACTCGTTGTTGGCCACAAATCTTCCTACGCCCGCAGCAAGGGCATCAGTAGCGTATTTGACGGCATTGTCAAAATCATTGTTGTAAAGTGCCACTCGTGCATAGAGTGCCAAGGCTGCTGCACGTGTTACGCGGTTTGGTGCGCCTGTGGTGGGGGCTTTGGCTACGGCATCAGTCAAATCTTTATAAATCTGCTCATATACCTCCTTGACGGATGCTCTCGAAGGATAAACCACTTCGTTGGGAGCGTTGATACCATCGAGTAGCAGTGGCACACCACCTTTGTCCAAAGAGGATATGATAGCTCCGGGATCAAACGCAAAGACCCTAGCCAAGTTGAAATAAAACAAAGCCCTTAAAAATTTTACCTCCCCTTCGATTTGGTCTTTTTGGGCTTGTGTAAAAAAATCACGCGACGGCAAGGCTCTCAAAATCAAATTGGCTTCGTTGATTCCGGCATAATAGGTAGCCCAACCTCCCAAATGGCTATTGGGTACGTTGTTGCCTTCATTGACAAAACGCCCCCCCGCACGGTTGATGATGCGGGTATTGTCGGCCAAACATTCTGAAATAGCCAACAAATCGCGACCATAGAGGGCTTGTGCTTTGAGATAGGTGTAAACGTTGGTTACGGCGGCTCTGACGAGTTCGGCAGAGTTGAGTGCCACAGAGGTATCTATGGACTGACGTGGCTCTACTTTGAGTAAGTTTTCGCAACTGCTCGATAAAAATAGCGTAGCGAGAAGAAAAGATAATCTATATTTTTTCATGAAATGCTTTGATTTAAAGATGTTTACAAACCTATTTCCAAACCGATGGTGAATTGACGCGCTTGGGGTATCAAACCTTCGTTGCTACTTGCTACAAACTCAGGGTCAAAACCTGTCCATTTGGTCCATGTCAATACATTGACCCCTTGCGCATACGCACGGATACTACTCATTTTGAGCCTGCGCACTACTGCCGATGGCACGCTATACGCCAAGCTAAGGGTTTTCAAGCGCAAGAATGAAGCATCTTGATAAAAGCGCGAGGTCGTTTGATAAGAAGCGATCCGACCACTGATTTCGGTACGGTTTTCGGCAGGGCGTGGTACATTGGTGATTTGTCCGGGAGTAGTCCAGCGATTTTCGTAGTAATATTTCAGACTATTACGAAGTACAGCACCGTTGTCGGCCAAGCGAAACTCTTGGAAGTTGGGCAGTACACGACCGTAGTCATACTGGAAGAAAATTCCAAACTCAAAGCCTTTGTACGAGAAGTTGTTGGTAAAACCTCCAAAAGTATTGGTGAAGCCATCATGACCCATTGGGCGGAGGTCGGCGGTACGAGGTAAATAGGTGATGTTGTCGTTGATGTCCAACCACATCGGGCGGCCATTGGCTGGATTTACACCCACATAGGGAGTAGCTACGTTGGTAAAAAGGGAATATCCAACACGAACACTGTTATTGCCGGGCAACACATCTACCCCTTCAAAAAGTTTGGTTACTTTATTGTCTTGCAGGGTGATGTTGAAGTTAGTTTCCCATTTGAATCCTCCTTGATTGAAGTTGATGGTATTCAATTCAAACTCTAAACCACGGTTTTTGACTTCTCCGATATTTTCTACAATACTTCCAAAACCGTTGACATTTGGAATAGAGCGCGTAAGTAGCAAATCGCGACTGGTACGCTCGAATGCATCTATCGCCCCTTTGAGTCTTCCACCGAAAAACCCATAATCTAAGCCCAGATTGAGCGTAACGTTGCGCTCCCAGCGTAGGTTGGGATTGCCCAACTGACTTGGCCCGATACCTGAAGCCCCTTGATAAACGCCCCCCAAACCATAAAGACGACGAGCCGCAAAGTTGCCGATTTGGTCGTTTCCGGTGCTACCCAAGCTGGCGCGCAAGCCCAAGTCGCTGATAAAAGAAGCCCCTTTCAAAAAACGCTCCTCCATGATGTTCCATTTGGCCGATACCGACGGAAACCAGCCCCATTGGTTGTTGGCACCGAAACGTGATGAACCATCATAACGCACAATGAAGTTCAGCAAATACTTTTTCTTGAAGTCATAGCGAAGATTGGCAAAGGTACCTGCTCTACGAAAACTGGTCCAAAAACCTCCAATGGAGCTTGGTTCGGCTGCGGCATTTCCCGTAAAAAACTCTGGCGACGGAAAACCCTGGGCAGTGTAGCTGGTAGCCTCATTGACTTCTTGACGATACTCTGCCCCAATCAACCCACCGAAATTATGTTTGTCTTCGCCAAAAGATTTGGTGTAATTGAGGGTGGCATTGGTCGTAAGGTTGCTGTTTTTGTTATTGGCTTCGGTGAGTGTTCCACGTACTGCAAAATAATCCTGCAAACGAGGGTCTCCATAAAAACTGGTGGTCAAAATCCGATAATCTAAGCCTGTAGTGGTGCGGAATATTAGGTTTTTGTTGATGGCATACGTAAGGCCCATATTACCTACAAATGTATTGGTAATACCAGTACGACGAATCAAGTTTGAACTGGCGATGACATTGTGGTTGATGTCGCCGATGAGCGCAATCCCCGTGCCGGGCATACCATAAAACCCTCCTTCGGGTGTATAAATGGGGTTGAAAGGCAACAAAATAGGGGCCGAATACTGGGCCGCCCCAAAAGCAGTAGTACCTTCCGAACCCCCATAAGGCCCACGTTGGCGAATATTGCTCAAATTGATTCCTGACTCAAGTGTTACCTTTTTGTTGATTTTGTGAGTCAGCGTGAGTTTGGTGGACATCCTACGGAAGTCAATATTAATCAAACTGGCATCTTGCTCATTGAACGCCCCCGACAAATAAAAAGTAGTTTTGTCATTACCGCCTTGGGTAGAGATTTCATAGTTGTTGATGATGCCCTGGCGATATGCCTCTTGCTGCCAGTTGTAGGTTGGGAGAGCCGCAATGTCAGCCTCACTCATATCGGGGCTAAAGCCCATTTGAGTACGGAGTAGTCGCTCTATTTCGGCAGCAGAAGTAGTAGGACGTGCCGCCTGCAATGCCTCTCTACGTACTGCAAAAAACTCTTGGCTACTGAGTACATCAAGAATAGGCATAGGTTCTACAAAACCTTTGTAAAGATTAAGATTTACTTTGGTTTTGGCTCCTGCTTTCCCTTTTTTGGTCGTTACCAATACTACCCCGTTGGCGGCTTGTGCGCCATAAATAGCAGCCGTAGCCGCATCTTTCAATACATCAATAGACTCGATGTCGTTGGGGTTAAGAAAAGCTAAAGGGTTAGTATTGACGATACCCCCGCCGTCGTTACGGTTGTTGAGTTGTACACCATCCACAATGTAGAGCGGCTCGTTGCCGGCAGAAATAGAGCCTGTACCACGGATACGCACTTGTACGGCTCCACCAGGTGTACCATTGCTCGAAAGAATCTGTACCCCTGCCGAACGCCCCTGCAAAGCCCTATCAAAACTTTGCATCGGCAAGTTTTCGATTTCTTTGCCTTTTACGCTGGAGGTAGCACCCGTAGTTTCTTTCTTTTTGAGGGTGGCACCGTAGCCCGTTACGACTACCTCACTCAACTGGGCGGCATCACTTACCAACTGTACATCAATCGTAGCACGATTGCCGACATTGATTTCTTGAGGTGTAAAACCCACAAAACTAAACTGGATTCGAGCATTGGCAGGTACCGTGATTTTATACTTACCCTCCCCATCGGTATTGGCACCGCGTGTAGTACCTTTCACTACCACACTTACACCCGGCAGGGGTAATCCGTCTTCGCTGCTGGTAACAGTACCCGTCAGAGTACGCTCTTGTGCAGAGGCTACATAGCCTCCCAGCAAGCACAAAAACAAGCAATAAACTGCCAGTAGATTTTTGTTCATAAATTGAGTTTTGATTGAAGTGAATAGATAATTTTCAAAAGTTAGGCATTGAGTAATTTGCGAACTTAAACTTTTCAAAAGTTCCAAATTTTTGTAAAATATATTTGCTACAAACCACAAAAATAATTGGCGAAATGGTTTTTACTACAAATATTGTCTTTCGTTGCTTTACCTTTGCCTTTTCAAAAACAGTAATTTATACTCAAAAAAAAGCAGTACAAAGTACTGATTTTCAGTTACATATTCCAATATTTGATAATTATCGCCTTAGCGACCAACACCGTTTTTTATGCTACAAACTTTCTTAGAAAAAGCCGCCCAACATATCTTTGAAGCCCACACAAATAGTCAATCGCTTGAGCATTTGTGTATTGTAGTACCTACGCGTCGGGCAGGGTATTTTTTTAAGCGGGCATTGGCGCAGTGTAGTGATGTACCTTTTTTGGCACCCGAAGTAGTAGCGATAGACGACTTTGTGTCGCAGCGTTGCGATGTCGAAATCGCCGACAATGTGAGCTTACTTTTTGAACTCTACGATATTTTCAAGCAAACCGACCCCCTCATCACTTTCGACCGCTACTTGCAGTGGGCGACCATGCTGCTGCGCGATTTCGACCAAATAGACCAATATTTGATTGATGCTGCCTATTTATTCAGTTATGTCAGCGAAGCCAAAGCCCTCGAACGCTGGAAAATAGACTGGCCCAATAGCCATGTTTCGGCGGCATCGGAGCGTATCAAGGGGTACTTTGAGTTGTTTGCCAACCTCCACAAAGTATATGTAGCTTTCAAAGAAGATTTGCAAAGCCGCCGACGAGCTTATCGAGGTATGGCCTATCGTACCTTAGCGGAGCGTACCGATGAATTGCTCCTATCCAACGAGCAGTTTTATTATTTCGTGGGTTTCAATGCCTTGAGCAAAGCCGAAGAAAAAATCATCAAAACCCTCCTAAAAGCCAAACGCGCCGAGGTACTTTGGGATTCCGATTATTTCTACCTACGCGACAATCCCTACATCGAAGGCGGCAAACTCCTACGACAGTACAAAGAAGCCGGCTGGGCTGGGGCGTGGAAATGGACCGACGAATACCTACGCACTACCCCCAAAGACATCAATGTATATGCCCTACCCAATGCCTCCATGCAAGCCAAAGTAGCAGGAGCATTGTATAAACAATGGCAAGATGATGAAAAAGGAGGCTCCGATAAGCGGCCAGTAGCTATCGTCTTGGCCGACGAAAATATGCTGCTCCCCGTCTTGAATAGCTTGGACGAAAGCATTACGGAACTCAACGTAACCATGGGCCTTACCCTTCGCAATTCCCTGCTGTTTACATTGATAGATGCGTTGTTTGAGTTGCAGTTTACGATAGCCGAGTTTCGTTCCAAAGAAGGGCGTGAGATCAAAATCCCCAAGTTTCATCATCGTACCGTCCACAAGGTACTCAATCACCCCTTCATCAGAAGGTACGAGTTTTTGGCCATGCAAGGCCGCGATAGTTCTAAAAGTACAGTACTTCAAACTGCACTTGATCAAATTAAAAAAAATAATTGGGTCTATCTTGATGCCAAACAACTGCTTGAATGGGGAGGAGAAGATCCTCTCTTCAAGGTGTTGTTTACCCGCTGGACCGACGACCCGCGCCATGTCATCACGGTTTTTTATGAACTCATTGACCTGCTTCGCGAAGTATATAGCGACACCCAAAATGCCATCGAAACCGAATACCTGTATTTGTTTTACACCCTCCTCAAACAACTCGAAACCACCCTTCAAGCCGAGCATATCGTAAAACTCAACCTGCGTACATTTAGGGCGTTTTTGTACGAGCTTATCCGCCAGACCCGTATCCCGTTTAGTGGAGAGCCTGTGAGTTCCTTACAAATCATCGGTATGCTCGAAACCCGTGCGCTCGACTTCGAGCGTATGATTATTCTTTCGATGAACGAAGGCGTTTTTCCCCCTTCCAAACGCCAAAATTCACTCATTCCGTGGGACATCGCCCGTGAGGTAGGCTTGCCAGTATATAGCGACAACGATGCCGTAGTTTCGTATCATTTCTTCCGACTGCTCCAGCGTGCACGTGAGGTTCATCTACTGTATGTAACCGACCCCAATACCTACAACGGAGGCGAAAAAAGCCGGTTTATTCTTCAAATCGAGCATGAACTGGTACCATATTCTGGCGAAAACATAAAATTTAGGGAGCAAGTAGTCCACTTTGAAATCCCCTCCGAAGACTCGACTGAACACTACACGCCTACCGCTCCCGATTGGTCAGTTCCCAAAAACCCCGAAATATTGGCCTTTCTCAAGCAGTCGCTGGTCGAAAAAGGCTTGTATGCTACGCATTTTAGTCAATACCTACGCTGCTCATTGCAATATTATTTCAGTAGAGTGGCCAAAGTGTCCGAAGATGAGGAGGTAGAAGAACGCATGGGGGCAGCCGAGTTTGGCACTTGGATACACGCCATACTGGAAAACATTGATGTTAATTTCTTGATGCAGGGGCAAGCCATTGAAGATCAGCAAGTCAAACAAATAATGGCCGAAGAATTTAAAAAACAATTTGGAGGCTACGAAGCCGATTCGGGCATCAATCGGCTGATATATCGTGTAGCAGAACAAACCATTTTGGAATTTATCAACCATCAACGACAGCAAAATCCTCCCATACAAGTACTGGCCAATGAAAAAACACTTTCTACGACCATTGAAGCAAACCTATCCAACAACGAGGTTTTGCCCCTCAAAGTAGCAGGCAAAATAGATCGAATAGAACTCGTCGGAAATATACTGCGAGTAGCAGACTACAAAACAGGTAAAATTGATACACTCAGCAATGTAAGTCCTGACAAGATTGAACCATTACTACTTCAAAGCCCCAAAGACAAAGACGAGAAAATCCGCCAACTTTGGATTTATCAATATTTGATTTACAAAAAAATGATGCTCGAAAATGGCTTACGGCTCCATGATCGAGAGTTTCATCTCGACCAGTACGAAGTAGTATCTGGGTTTTACTCACTACGCAACATTGACAAGGGATTTATCCAAAATCCACTCTCAATGGGCGATGCTGATAGTTATGTACGGCAAACGGAAGAATACATCAAAAAATTTGTTGTAGAGCATCTTCTCAACTCCCAACAGCCCTTCCAAAAAACCACCGATACCAATGTGTGTAAATACTGCGATTTTCGCGAAATCTGCGGTCGCTGATGTACTTCATTTGGCTGCCGAAAGTTCGTTCCAAATTTTAGTTCGACGACGTGCAATCGAAACAACAACACCGTCTTTAAACTTACATTCTTTTTCATTGGCCGATACCACAAAATCAAGATTGATGATACAGCCTCGGCGTATCCGTACAAAATTTTCGGTGAGCATTTGCCCAAAGCAGGACAAGGTTCTGGATACCAATACTTTACGCCCATGAGTTAAGACAAATAAAGTATAGTTTCGTCGTCCTTCCAAGCGAATGATCTCACGAAATGATACAAAAATTTTACCCGTATAAGTAGGCAAACGAAAACCCGGAAGATGATTTGAATTGTAAAAAAGAGGTTGAGGTAGCATGGTGAGCAAGAGATTAAGATTACTTTGCAAAGATGCACCCCATACATGACGGTAAACAACGGGAAAAATACCCATTCATTACCGTAGATTTCACGTATTTGTAGCTAAACAAGCCTTGTGAACAACACTGACGAGGGCATCTTTTTCTCAGATGCCTTCCAGCCCTCAAAAAGTAACGAACCGAAAGAATTTTTGACGAAGACTAAAACACAGGCGTAAGATTGAGGGCTTCTACCTTTTTGATTTCGGGTACGGCCTTCAAAATCGCCTCTTCCAAACCTGCCTTGAAAGTCATCGTGGACATGGGGCAGGTACCACACGCCCCTACCAGCTCGAGGCGAACCGTCAAATCATCAGTAATTTCTTTGACTACTACATTGCCACCGTCGGCTTCCAAATAAGGACGAATACTATTGAGGGCGTTTTCGACGCGTGTCTTGAGGGTATTTTCGAGGAATGTTTCCATTGGTGAGAGAATAATATTGCGCTAAAGTACTTTAATATTCTCAAAACGAAAAGTTTTGGTGGAGGGTTCTACAACAAATCCTTCAAAATCTCCCATACATTGTGGGCTACGATTTTGGCTCCTTGGGCGTTGGGGTGGATACCGTCTTTTTGGTTGAGGGCTACCTCTCCCCCTACCCCCTCGAGCAAAAATGGAATCAAAGCTACATTGTTATCTTTAGCGATTTGGGGGTAAATGCCTCTAAACTCATCTCCATATTTTTTGCCCATGCTTGGTGGCACTTGCATACCTGCCAAAATAATGACGGCATCGGGGTATTTGGCTTTTACCTTATCTATCATGGCTTGTAGGTTTTTGCGGGTTTCGGAGGCCGGAATCCCCCGCAGACCGTCGTTGCCGCCCAATTCCAAAACAAAAATATCTACTTTGGTTTTGAGTACCCAATCGAGGCGGCTATTGCCTCCGGCGGTGGTTTCGCCGCTTACGCCTGCATTGATGACCTTGTAAGGCAAACCAAGTGAGTCTATTTTCTGTTGAAGAATCGAAGGGTAGGCTTCGTCTGGCTCAAGGCCGTAGCCTGCCGTGAGGCTATTGCCAAAAATGAGGATATTTTTCTTTTGGGAAAGAGCAGAAGTAGCCTTCTCTCCTTTTTCTGAATTTTCGGTTGAGGAATTGGGGGAACTATTGCAAGACAATAACACAAGCCCCCAAAAATAAACAATCACCGCTGAAACTATTTTGGACATGATTTGGCTTTTTAGCAAGATTAGACATACAATCTTATGACAAAGATACTTCATTTGGAGCAAGTAACGAAGGTATATCGAAGTGGTAGCAGAGAAATCAAGGTATTAGACAACCTCAATCTGTCGGTAGAGGCGGGTTCTACGCTGGCTATCGTGGGGCCATCGGGTAGTGGCAAAACTACATTGCTGGGGCTGTGTGCGGGCCTCGACCGTGCATCGGGCGGCAAAGTAATACTCAACGGTATCGCCCTCAACGACCTCAACGAAGACCAACTCGCCGATGTACGCAATCGCTATGTAGGTTTTGTTTTTCAGAATTTTCAACTGCTTCCTACCCTTACCGCCCTCGAAAACGTGATGGTACCGCTCGAACTTCGTGGCGAAAAAAACGTAAAAAACAGGGCGTTGGATTTGCTCGACAAAGTAGGATTGTCTGACCGGGGGCATCACTACCCTACGCAGTTGAGTGGAGGAGAACAGCAGCGGGTATCGTTGGCAAGGGCGTTTTCCAACCGCCCTCAAATCCTTTTTGCTGACGAACCTACTGGCAATCTCGATGCCGAAACCAGCGAAAAAGTTGAGAGCTTACTTTTTGACCTCAACCGTGAGGCAGGTACTACGCTCATTTTGGTTACGCACAACCTCGAACTGGCGGCCAAAACACAGCGAATCGTCAAAATCAAAGGTGGCAAGATAGAGAGTCAGGAGTGGGTCGAAATGGCCAAGGGTAGTCAAGAGTAGTCAAGGGTGGTCAAATGATAATGAATATGACAAAAATACTTTGGTTTTTCAGAATGGCTTGGCGCGATAGTCGGCGCAATTACTCACGGCTGCTGCTGTTTGTTTCGTCTATCATTTTGGGCATAGCAGCTTTGGTAGCTATCTATTCGCTGGGCTACAATCTCCAAGAAAATATTGACAGCCAAGCAGCGGAGTTGCTGGGAGCAGACTTAGAAATCTCCGACAACCAACCTCCCAACGACAAAATGCAGTCGTTGATAGATTCATTGCCAGGCAGTAAATCGCGGGAGATGAGTTTTGCCTCGATGATTTATTTTCCTAAAAACAACGGCACGCGCTTGGCGCAAGTGAGGGCGTTGGAAGGCGATTTTCCCTACTATGGTACACTCGAATCAGAGCCTTTGACTGCCGCCCGTGATTTCCGTAGCCAACAAGCCGCGTTGGTAGATCAAACGCTGATGCTTCAGTACCAAGCCCAAGTAGGCGACTCGATCAAAGTAGGCGAACTCACGTTTTTGATAGCCGGCGTACTTCAGAAAGCCCCCGGCCAGACAGGCATAGCCGCTACCGTAGCCCCGTCGGTGTATATTCCGATGAAGTATCTCCAGCAAACTACGCTGACCCAAAAAGGCAGTCGTATCATTTACCGATATTATTTTCAGTTTGCTCCAAAGACCAAAGTGGCCGATTTGGTCGAAAAAATCAAACCACGCTTAGAAGCCGAAAACTACAACTTCCGCACCGTAGAAAGCCAAAAAGAAGATACTGGTCGTTCTTTTCAGGATTTGACACGTTTTTTGAGTTTGGTGGGGTTTGTGGCACTTTTGCTCGGCTGTGTGGGCGTAGCGAGTGCCATACACATTTATATCCGCGAAAAAATCAACAGTATTGCTGTTTTAAGATGCTTGGGCGTGAAAGCCTCTCAAGCCTTCTTCATCTATCTGATTCAGGTTTCGGGCATTGGGCTGCTGGGGTCGGTGCTGGGAGCAGGGTTGGGGGTAGCGATTCAGCAATTTTTGCCGATTGTACTCAAAGACTTTTTACCATTTGAATTGAGTCCTTCGCTGTCTTTGTCAGCTTTAGGGCAAGGGGTACTGTTGGGGGTGATTATTTCCAATTTGTTTGCGCTGCTGTCGCTCATTTCGATCCGTAAAATCTCTCCGCTCAATGTACTACGGGCTTCTTACGAACAAACAGGGCTTGGTAAAGACCCCCTCAAATGGCTCGTCTATGCTTTGATTTTGGCTTTTGTGTTTGGATTTACGCTACTCCAAATGAAACGCTGGACCGACGCGCTGGCCTTTACGGTAGGCATCACGATTGCTTTTTTGCTTTTGCTGGCAGTAGCTACGCTGCTGATGTGGTTGGTGAGGAGGTTTTTTCCTGCTTCGTGGGGGTATTTGAGCAGGCAAGGATTGGCCAATCTGTACCGCCCCAACAACCAGACGGTGATTTTGATGGTGGCGATTGGCCTTGGTACGATGTTTATTTGTACGCTGCTGTTTGTACAAAATCTCCTCCTCCAACGCCTCCAACTTTCTACCGGCAACAATCAGCCCAATATGGTGCTTTTTGACATACAAACGTCCCAAAAACAGGCCGTGAAGGATTTGGTTCAAACACAAAACTTGCCCGTTTTACAAGATGTACCTATCGTAACGATGCGGCTCGAGCAACTCAACGGCCAAACAGCCACCGAAGCCCTCAAAGACAGTACCAACCGCCGTTGGCGTGGGCTGTTCAGTCGGGAGTATCGAGTTACGTTCAGAGATTCGCTCATTTCTACGGAGCGAATCGCCAAAGGTCGCTGGATTGGTGAAGTAAAAGACTTGGAACAACCCGTACCTATATCGCTCGAAGATGGCTATGCCGAACGTAACAAAATCAACCTCGGCGATACGCTGCTGTTCAATGTACAAGGTATGCCTCTGACGACTATCGTAGCCAGCTACCGCCATGTGGACTGGGCGGGCGTTCGGACCAATTTCATCGTGCTATTTCCGAAAGGCGTACTCGAAGATGCCCCACAGTTTCATGTGTTGCTCACGCACGTCGCCGACAATACCGCTTCAGCACGCTTCCAGCAAGCTATTGTACAGCAGTTTCCCAATATTTCGATGGTGGACTTGGGGCTGGTACTGAAAGTGTTGGACGAAATCACTTCCAAAATCAGCTTTGCCATTCGTTTCATGGCGGGTTTTAGTATTCTTACGGGCTTGATTGTACTTATCGCATCGGTACTGATTTCAAAATATCAGCGGATTCAAGAAAGCGTACTACTGCGTACCATGGGGGCAAGCCGACGGCAGGTATTGGTCATCACGGCGTTAGAATATTTCTTTTTGGGAGCGTTGGCGGCTTTTACGGGTATTTTGTTGGCCTTGGCTGGAAGCTGGGCATTGGCGGCTTTTAGCTTCGAGATGCCTTTTAGCCCTCCATTCTGGCCTTTATTGGCGGTATTTTTTACGGTTACTTTGCTGACGGTCGTCATAGGCTTGACCAATAGCTGGGGTATCTTGTCGCGCTCACCCCTCGAAGTCCTAAGACAGGAAGTATGATATTGATTTAACAATCTTTCTTTATTCATGCGTTTTCTGATTTGTTTTATCTTATTGTATGGACAGATCACCAGCAGTTTTGGTCAAATAACCCCTCCTATCTCACTTCGGGAAGTAGTGCCTCTCCCCAATGCCCATGCCCACAACGACTACGAACACCCACGCCCCCTTTGGGACGCACTCGCGCGTGGCTTTACGAGCATCGAAGCCGACGTGTATCTCATCAACGACACCCTGTTTGTATCTCACTATCGGCCCAAAGCATTGCTCCTCACTCGCACTTTGGAGGAAATGTATTTGAAGCCGTTACAACATTTATCCCAAAGCCAACAAGGGCGCATTTACCCCCACTACGACGGTGTGTTTTATTTGATGATAGATTTCAAAACCGAAGCCGAGAGTACTTACAAAGCCCTTGAAAAATTACTACTCCAGTACCAAGAGTTGTTAAGTTTTTATCAAAATCATCGGTATTTCCGTCGGGCCGTTACGGTGTTTATATCGGGCAACCGCCCTGTCGAAACCCTACGAAGATCCGCCTATCGGCAAGCTGCCTTAGACGGCCGTCCATCTGATTTGGGGCAAGGTTTTGACAATGACTTGATGCCCATAGTAAGTGATACGTATTGGAAATATAGCACTTGGAAAGGCGACGGCCCTCTGCCCGATGAATCTTTTGAAAGACTCCAACAACTGGCGCAAGCAGTTCACCAAGAAGGTAAAAAACTACGGCTTTGGGCAACGCCCGAAAACCCCGTAGTCTGGCAAAAACTCCGCGAGGCTGGGGTAGATTTTATCAATACCGACCAACTCGAAATGGCCAAAGCCTTTTTGTTGAAAAACTAAATCATTCAAACCCTGATTGACGTTTTGTGGACTTAACCTTCATGTCGAAGCGAATGAAACCTAAAAATAGGGTTTTGAGGTCAGTATGGTTTGGCTGTGCCTCCTTTGGAAAATGGGAGAAATACTTGATTCATTCAAAAACTGCTCTGTCACAATGACATCAAAACTACTCTAAACTCGCATAAGCCCAAAAAGCTACAAAAATATCAAAAGCCCTTTGGACAACATCGAAGAATAATTACGACGTATTTTGAATTATTGAAAATAGGCTGAATTCAAGCCAAAAATGCAACCTTATAGTAAATACACCCGTTTTTGGGTTACATCATAAGGCATTTACCCAAAAGTAGTTACAACAAAAAAGCCTACTTGCGTAGGCTTGTAATGGCTTTTCTGTGAATTAAAAATTTTTTCTGGTAGGACGTAAGGGATTCGAACCCATGACCTCCGCCCTGTCAAGGCGGCGCTCTAAACCAACTGAGCTAACGTCCTGCTTGAAGTGAATGGGCTGCAAAAATAGAACTTCAGCCTCAAGTTGGCAAATTTTTCTTCCAAAAAAGGCAATTTCTTACGAACCTGCCCAGGCAGCCTTTGGTTTGGAAGATGAAATTTGGCGCAAAATCAACAAGCCAATGGCAAAAATCAGCACCAAAAACAAGAGGCTCTTGCGCATACCATATAACTGGGTGATTAGCCCGAAGACAATCGTACCCAGAAAAGTCGAAAATTTATCGCAAACATCATAAAAACTAAAATACGAAGCCGTATCGGGGGTATTTTCGGGTAAAAACTTAGCGTAGGTAGAGCGAGAGAGCGACTGCACGCCGCCCATCACGAAGCCAATACCCGCTGCCAGTACATAAAACTGTGTTTCGGTCATGACAAAGTAGGCCGCTACACATATCACCATCCATACCAGCAACGTCAGACTGATGGTATTGGTATTGCCAATCTTGCCAGACAACACCGCAAAAATATATGCCCCTACAATAGCCACCAACTGCAAAATCAAAATCGTAACGATGAGGGCATTGTCGGGGAGTTTGAGCTCTTGGCTTCCAAAAATCGTACCGATGTACATCACCGTCTGCACGCCCATGTTGTAAAAGAAAAAAGCCATCAAAAAACGTTTGGTCGAAGGCAAGTCATTGAGTTCGGCCAATACCTTTTTCAATTCGCGAAAGCCGTTCCAAATCCAACGCCCTCCTCCGGGCGAAATATTGAGTAAGGGTGTCCTATTGGGCAAATAATAAAAAGGAATCTGTGCAAACAACACCCACCATAAAGCCACCGTCAGAAACGAAATACGGCAAGCCGTACCACTATCTATATCGCCATACCAGTCGGGCTTCAGCAGCATCGTAAGATTGAAAATCAGTAGGAGTACACTTCCAATATACCCCATCGTAAAACCCCGTGCCGAGAGTTTGTCGAAGCGGTCTTCGGTAGCGATTTCGGGTAGGTAGGCATTATAAAAAACAATACTCCCACTCCAGCCGATAAGCGACACCGTAAAAGCCACCACCCCAAGCGTCAGATGCTCACGATCAAAGAAATAAAGCAACGCACAAGCCGTAGCCCCCAAATACACAAAAAACTGCATGAAGCGTTTTTTGCGCCCACTAAAGTCTGCTATCGCTCCCAAGATAGGATTGACAAGGGCAATAAACAAAAATGCAAAGGAAACCGAAAAAGAAAAAAGGGCGGCATTGTTTACGGTCATTCCCAAAAATTGCACGTCGCTACCTCCTGCTGCATTGACAGCGGTATTGGTGAAATATATCGGAAAAATGGTAGAAACGATCACCAAAGAATGTACCGAGTTGGCCCAGTCGTACAAACACCAAGCGTTCAAGGTTTGAGGGTTATTTTTTTGTATCATCGTTGAAGATGTAGGGTGTAGGATGTAGGATGTAGGGTGTATGTTATGATTTTGTTTTGAAGATTTCAGAATCAAACGCTATTCATCGTGCCACTTCTACTCTATCATGCTGACTTGCCATTTTTCTTGGTCAAAAAATAAACAGGTATTCCCGCTGCCGCAATCAACAGCCCCATACCGGCATCGAAGCGCGTTTGGGGGTCGAGGAGTAAAATCACACAAATACCGACGGTACCTATAATATATATTGCTGGTAAAACAGGAAACCCGAAGGCTTTGTAAGGTCGCTCGGCATGAGGGTCTTTGCGCCGTAAGACAAATATCCCAAAGATGGTAATAATGTAAAAAATCAACGACCCAAAAGTACAGTAATTGAGCAACTGCCCATAAGTACCCGAAAGGCACAACAAACACGCCCATAGGCACTGCAACCACAACGCTCTGGCAGGTACGGCGTTGGCATTGAGCGAGGAAGCTTGCCGTACAAAAAGCCCATCTTGTGCCATAGCGTAGTAGAGCCTTGCCCCTGCCAAAATCAGGCCATTGTTGCACCCAAAAGTCGAAACCATGATCAAGGCAGCCATTAGCCCCGCTGCGGCATCGCTAAATATCACTGACATAGCTGCCGTAGCCACACGGTCATATTCGGCAAACTGAATGCCCCGCCCCAGCACATCGGTAGCCTCGGCACTCCCTCGGAGCGGTAGTACACTCAGATAGGCGATATTGGCCAATAAATACAGCACCGTAACGATGAGCGTCCCGAAAAATAAACTCAACGGAATGTTGCGCTTTGGATTTTTGATTTCGCCAGCTATAAACGTTACGTTGTTCCAAGCATCAGACGAAAACAATGAGCCAATCATCGAAACTCCCACCGCCATCAGCAATGCAATCCCCCCCAACGGCGTTACTCCTTCAGCAGTAGATTTGGAAGCACTCCACGCCTCTTTGAGGTTTTCGGAAAGCATACCACTTTTGAAGCCATAGACCACACCCACCACAATCAGCCCAAACAGAGCCACCAACTTGGCTACTGTGAATACATTCTGAATGAGCTTGCCACTCTGAATCCCACGCGTATTGATATACGTCAGGAGTACAATACTCGCAATGGCAAAAAGTGAGGCCGACGAAACTTGTACAGTTCCTATGCTAAAAATAATATTTTCTGGGTTGAGTATCGGAAAAAAAACCGCCGAGTATTTGGCAAAAGCCACCGCTACTGCTGCTATCGTTCCTGTTTGAATGACCATGAACACCGTCCAGCCATAGACAAAGCTCGTCAGCGACCCAAATGCCCTCTGGATATAAATGTACTGTCCCCCTGCTTTGGGCATCATACCTGCCAACTCCCCATAACTCAATGCCGCCGCCACCGTGATAAGCCCCGTGATGAGCCATATCAGCAAAAGCCAGCCCGTAGCCCCGACATTGCGCGCCATGTCGGCACTGACGATAAAAATCCCAGAGCCAATCATCGCCCCCGATACGAGCATGGTAGCGTCCCACAAGCCGAGCGATTGTTTGAAAGAAGAAGGAGAAAAGGGCATGAGAAAGAGGTTAGGTTTGAGGGCAAAAATACCCAAAATTTTTATTTTTCCGACCGTTAGATAATTTTCCTTTTTTTTATTAGCACCCAACAACAACTCATCAAAAAATCACCTAACTTTACGCAAGTTATTTATTCCATTTACTTTTTTATTCACCTCCAAAATCTCATTTCCCCAATGAAAAAAAGAATCCTTACGGTAGGCGCGCTTTTGTTTGCCATGGCCACCTACGCCCAGACCAACACTTCTACTACGGTGCAGAACGGCACTGGAGGCTCTATGAGCATCAGCCAAACCATCGTACCCGGCTCGGCCGTAGGCAACAACGTAGTAGCCGTTGATGAAGCCGGCGGCACTGGAAACTCTATCACTGTTACGCAGACCGGTGGCAACAATGATGCCTTTGTCGTAACCAACGGCTTCACTGTGGGCGGTAGCAATACCGTAGATCTTACCCAAACCTCCGACAATATGAACGGGCAAAACTCCGCTCTCGTTCAACAGGATTTAGACGGTAACACCGCCACTGTTACCCAAGATGCGACCAACATGGGTATTAATGAGTTACCCATTGTACAGCAAGTAGGTATGAACCAAACGGCTACCGTGGAACAAACCGCCGACATGAGTTCGAATCTTGGTACTATTGTCCAATCAGCTGGGGATAACAACGCAACGCTGACACAAACAGCTACCAATGCCTCCCTCCAAGGTGGACAAATAACTCAAACGAACAGCTACAACGAAGCGAGCACAACACAGACCAGTGATATGTCAGTAGCAGCTTCACAAATAGTGCAGGTAGGTGAAGAAAACTCCGCTACCATCACCCAAAACGGAACTGCGGGGAACACGAGTGTAGCAATAATCGCACAATCAGGTTCTTCCAACGAAGCCACCATAGACCAAACTGGCGATGCCTCTTCTGTGACGGGAATGATAGGACAAACAGGTGATGAAAATAACGCCACCATTACCCAAAACGGAACGGCAGTAACTACTAATACCGCATTAATCGGACAGCCAGGATCTTCCAACGAAGCGACAATAGATCAAACAGGAGACGACCTCTCAGTAAATATCGCACTTGTTCAACAAATAGGCGATGACAATACCTCCACCGTTACTCAAGGGGGAAATGCAGGTGCCAACAACTACGCAGACCTCACCCAAAATGGCAATGAAAACACCGCCACCATCACCCAAGATGCCCCCAATGCTACGCAAAATAGTGCCACTGTAGTTCAAATGGACGGCAATACCGCCACCATAGACCAAGCAGGGCAGGGGGTAGGCTCAGGCTCCAACTCGGCCAGTGTCAATCAAAACCTCGACAATACCGCTACCCTCAGCCAAATGATAGACGGGGGCGCCAACACCGCTACCATTGACCAAGGCGGTGAGATGAACACGGCCGACGTAACCCAAGATGCCTCCAATGGTGCCCTCAACAACGTAGGCCTCACCCAAAGCGGCAACGAAAACACCGCTACCATCAGCCAAACAGGTGCTGGTGCTATTGGAGGGTTTAGTGGGATCACCAACCAAGTAACTGCCCTCCAAGATGGTACCAACAACTCGCTTGATGTAACCCAAACAGCCGACATTACCGCTACTTTCTTTGGAAACACCGTAATCTCTAATCAAACAGGCAATGACAACAGCATCACTGCTACCCAAGATCTACAAGGTGGTGACGGACACAACTACGCCCTCATCAACCAAAGTGGCAACAACAACACCGTTACCAGCGAACAAACCACTACCAACGGGGGAGCCAGTACCTATACCTCATCTTATTTGGTAGAGCAGACTGGCGATGACAACACCGCCACCATCACCCAAAGCATGACCGATGGAGTAACATTTTTTGATTACAATGGTATAGAAATACTCCAAAGCGGCAACATGAACGAAGTAACCATAAGCCAAACAGCGGAAGGAGCAGGATCAGAGAACGATGCCGAAACCGACCAATCGGGCAATGAAAACGTGATCACCATCACCCAAACCGCTACTGGTGGTGAAAACTGGGGTGTAGCTCAAAATGCTTTTGCTTACATGGTGGTGCAATCTGGCAATGAAAACACAGCTACCGTAACTCAAGATGCCAGCGACATGGGTATCAACGCGGCTACCATTGAGCAAACCGGAGATGAAAACGATGCCACCATTACCCAAACCACTGTAGGTGGCCAACTCAACGACGGTCAAATCTTACAATCAGGCGATAGCAACGATGCCGAAATCACCCAAGAATCCTCGATGATGGGAGATAACTTCGCGTACATCAGCCAAGCCGGAATGATGAATACCGCCACTGTTGAACAAACCGCTGATAACGCAGGTGAAAACGATGCCTATATTTACCAAGACGGTACTGAAAATATGGCCTCCATTCTGCAAAGTGCCGACGGGGCAGGCAGCAGCAACAACGCCATCATAAATCAATCTGCCTCTTCGACCCAAACCATGAACGAAGCCAATATAGACCAAACGGCCATGACGGGCGGTATCAACGACGGGCAGATACTGCAAAATGGAGGCGACAATAACGTAGCTGACATCACCCAGCAAGCCATGACAGGAGGCACCAACTCGGCTACGATATATCAAGGTTTCAACAATCCTACCAACGACGGTGCGGCCAGCATAGACCAAACGGCCTCCAACGGTCAAAACACCTCCACTATCAACCAA
>JBKBKL010000036.1:0-29758 GCA_046294665.1 Runella sp. | reverse complement strand
TCTTCTCTACAAACCTTGCGCCTCTCCGAGGCTTGGGGGATTTTGGGAGTGGGTCTTCTCTACAAACCTTGCGCCTCTCCGAGGCTTGGGGGATTTTGGGAGTGGGTCTTCTCTACAAACCTTGCGCCTCGCCGAGGCTTAGGGGAAGTTTACGAATAGATGATCCTTAGAGAGGCTTCGGAGAAGCCATACATTTGTAGCCCTCAAAAGTGATACCCAAAATTACATCACGCTTCGGAGAAGCGTAACATCAGTCACTAAGTAGCAATAGAGAGTATAGTTTGGTAGTGATGCCCATAATGTAAATGCCTCTTACCAACAGTAGTCTATCAGGCATACCGAAAAAATATTTTTGGTACAAACTATGCCAAAAGGGTATTTTGGAGTGCTACCAAATCATCAAAATCTTCGAGCAGTTTTTGGCTGATACGATTGAATAGTTCCGCAAATTGTGCGTAGCGTGCGTGGTGCGTATGGATAGGCTGATAAGTAGCAACCACTCGTATCGTTTGAACAGCTTTTTCTAAGCTATCAAACGCCCCCAAATGGGTCAAGGCCAGCAAAGCTCCTCCTGTACTGGCACTGTCGTGCTGGTCGTTGATATGGACAGCTTTGCCAAACACATCGGCCAAAATTTGGGCAAAAAGCGGCAAGGTAGCATAACTTCCATTGATGTAAAGATGTTCGATGCTACGGTACTGCTGGAGGAGTTTGCCAATGCTATAAATTTCATAAACGATTCCTTCTACGGTAGCTCTCACAAAATGCTTACGTTCGTGGGTGATATTGATACCGATGTACGCACCTCGGACGTTGGCGTTCCAAAGGGGAGCGCGTTCTCCAAGCAAAAAAGGCAAAAATAACATTCCTCCTGCACCGGCAGGGACCCGCTCGGCCTCGCGGAGGAGTTGTTCGACAGTCTGTTCCAAATCTAAATGTAAACCCGAAGCCCCCAAATGCTGGGCAAACCAATCGAAGACTACCCCGCCGTTGTTGGTAGGTCCCCCTGATACATAATAGCCCGGTTGTAGCAAATAATTGAACAACCGTTGCTGTGGGTCTTGTATGACATGACTCCCTGCTACCCGCACCGCACCACTGGCTCCTATCGAAATGGTGGCGTTGCCTTCGCCTATTACTCCTGCACCCAACGTAGCCAAGCAGCCGTCACTGGCCCCTATAATGAGTTTAATGCTACTGGGTAGCCTCAGCAAGCGTACATATTCTTTTTTTAGCCTAAGTTGGTCAAAATCAACGGGTATCAACTCTGACAACTGCTGGGATTTGATACCTGCATAAGCCATAGCCTCTGGCTCCCACTCCAATCGGTGGATATTGAAAAGCCCTGTAGCCGAGGCCATGCTATGATCTACTACCCACTGCCCCGTGAGTTGATAAACGATATACTCTTTGAGCGAAACAAACTTATACACCTTGCCAAACCATGTATCGGGGGTGTGGTTGCGAAACCAGCACAGTTTTATCAGCGGCGACATGGGGTGCAGTGGCGTACCCGTAGCTTCATAAATACTGATTCCTTGGGGTGAACTTTTGAGTAAATTAGCCTCTGTACGCCCCCGATTATCGGCCCATATTATGGCATTGCGCAGCGGTATTCCATGTCTATCTATAGGCAAAATACTGTGCATCGAAGCCCCAAATACCAAAGCTACCGGACGGTATTTCTTGTCCAAACTCTCATTGAGTAAGCCTTTGAGGGCGTAGAGTACCGTCAAAAAAATCTGCTCTGGGTCTTGCTCACTTTGGTCTGGCTGTGGGTGAAATGTAGGATAAGTACCTCTACGAGAAGCAATTAGCTTAGCTTCCATATCAAAAGCCGATGCTTTCACATTGCTTGTACCGATGTCTAAAGTGATGATACAGTTCATGACGTAAGCCCCCTCGCCCCCAGCGAGGGGTAGTTTAGTAACTCTCCCTTGGGGGTGGGGAGGCTTTTCGATATTGTCCAGGCGTGTAGCCCGTGAGTTTCTTGAAAGTCGTCGAGAAATGTTGTGATGAATAAAAACCCATATCCAATGCGATATCGGTTAGGCTTTTATCGGTTTGGCGTAGCTGCCGCATGGCTTCTGCTACACGTATATTGATCAGATAATTGAGCGGTGAAAACCCAGAATAGGCTTTTACTTTTTCTGTAAAAGCCGTCGTACCCATCCCTACGATAGCGGCCATCTCCTCGACCGTCCAAGGGTGGTCGAGGCTGTTTCGGAGTAGTTTTTCCAACTCACCAAATGCTTGCGAAAAATCATGTCTTTTGTGTTGCTGCTGGCTGGCTTGCCTAAAAATCACAATCAGCATCTCGTCTAAAAGGTGATTAATCCTTGTCAAAAAACCAAAAGAAGAATGCTTGCTTTCGTGTTCTAATTTGAAAATCAAGTCGTTGATGATTTTCTGATTTTGAATAAGCAACGGTCCTTGGCAAAAAAGTTTGCCCAGAAGCCTTTGCTCGTTTTCATTTAAATCCGACCATTCCCCCAGTATGATTGTACCATCTTTTTGAATCAACTCCGGCTGCAGCGAAACCCACTGAAAACTACCGATTTCGAGTGTTGCCTCGGCATGTCCCAGCGAATGCCACGGGCTTAATACCAGTACATCGTGAGGATAAAGTTGGTAGGTTGTTTGTTCGATTTGCCATTCAAATTTACCCTCCAAAATACTTAAAATCTTGAAATACCCACACGCCTGCATAGGCCAACTACCCAACTGCACCGTTTGATTTTTGAGGCGGTTGAGTTCGACTAAATGTGGAATGGAGGCAGATTGCCAAAGAAAGGAGATGACCGATTCTAACATACAGGTTGCTTGCCCAAAACACAAAGTTTTGATACTTGGCTTGGTATGGAGCAATTTGTTGCTTTTGTAGAAAAGCAATTTAGAAGATTGTAATACTACTCTACCCATGAAATTATACTTAAACCTCGTAGGTTTGCCAAAAATTTGATAGTCAAAAGAAACCTATCAGGTTTTTTTCGCAAACCAATTTGGAATAGGTATAACTCCTTTTTTGTAAACAAATACCTCTACAAAAGCAATGCCGTAAATATCAGCTTGATACCTTGCCGAGTACGTACATCTCGGTCAGCGTAGGCGTAGGACTTCCACCGCGTTGTTCGAGGGTTACGGCGAAGGCTTCGGCTTGAGGAATCGCTTTCATTTTTTGGGTAACATTGGTTACTTCAAACACCCCTAAATCCACTGGTTTACCCCCGACCAATGCCCACAACTGGTACTGCTTCTCGCTGGTGGGGGTAGGTAGAGAGAGGACATTGAGTTGTACGGTTTGTGTCTTGGGATTCCACACCACACGTACTGCACTTTCAGGCGATTTTTCTACTCCTTTAAGCGTGATGAACTGATTATTGGCATCTTCAAGCAAAGCCAACTGCCCTTTTTGCTGCTCTATCAACTGTCCTTGGGCACTGATTTGATTTCGAAGTGTCGTTACTTGGCTATTGAAATAAAACGAAAGTCCTATCAAGGCCAAAACCGACGCTGCCGCTACCCAGCCCCATTGGAAGGAGGCTTTGCGTGGATTGTGCGGGTAAAGTGGCCGAATGTTTTCTTGATCCTCTGATACGTTGGGGAGTTCGTCGGCAAAAACCAACTGCTCCATGATTTTGTCTTTGAGGGCCAACGGAGGAGTTACTCGTTGAGCAAAAGCCAACTGTTCTAAGGCTTCTTCCAACTGCGCCAACTCTGTCTTTATTTCGGGATATATTTTTGAGAGGCATTCTACCTCACGGCGTTCTTGGTCAGATACTTGACCTGCCAAATAGTCTTCCAGTATCCCTGATTCGATGTATGTTTTGATGTCTATCATGTTTTTCAGCTATTGAAAAAAAGAAATGATGATAATGAGCAAAGTGCCAAAAAGTTTTCTCAAATCTCGCAAGGCACTCCTGACGCGCGTTTTGACAGTGCCGAGGGGCATATCGAGTCGTTGGGCCACTTCTTCGTGGGTATAGCCTCCCCAATAGACCATTTCGAGCAGTTGCTGCTGTTCTGGCCGTAGCCTTCCAACCACTTCGCGTAGTTCGTTGCCACTGATTTGCTCAAAGATGTTTTGCTCTTTCTCTATTGAATATACGGCTACATCAATGTCTTGGATTTCGGGGCGGTTGATACGCAAGAAATCTATGGAGCTATTGCGAGCTATGTTGAGCATCCATGTAAATAAACGCCCCTTGCCCACGTCGTATTGGCCGATATTTTTCCAAATCTTTACAAAAACTTCTTGCAAAAGGTCTTGGGCAGTTTCTTCGGTTCGTACTACCTTGAGTATGATACCATAGAGAGCTTCTGAATAGTGGTCGTAAAGGTAGTTGAAAGCCTGACGTTCTTGCCTTCGTAAGCCCTCTACAAGCTCGACTTCGCTGTACTTAGTTGATTTTATTGGCATATTATTTAGTTAATGGGCTGAAATAGAAGGCTAAATTATCAAATTATTTCATTACTCCACCCAAAGCACCAAGCCTTTTAAATAACTCCCTTCTGGGTGAAACAAACTGACGGGGTGATCGGCTCCTTGGGTGAGTTGATGCAAAACCCTTACTTTTCGTCCAGCTTCGATAGCTGCCGCCACGATAGTATTGTGAAACAACTGGCTATCAACTACCTGCGAGCAAGAAAATGTCAATAAGATACCATTGGGCTTTAGGTGCTTGATGCCCTCGGCATTGAGGCGTTTGTAGCCTTGTACTGCCCGATGCCGCGCCGAAAGACTTTTGGCAAAAGCAGGTGGGTCGAGTACGATGACATCATAAGTGTCGTTATGGTTTTTCAAAAATTCCATGACATCGGCCGTGTAAGCCTGATGTGGTACTTCTTGTTCAAAATTGGCGGCTACATTTTGTTGGGTCAAGGCGATGGCTTTTTGCGAAACGTCCACTGAGTCCACAGCAGTTGCCCCGGCGGCCAGCGCATAGACCGAAAACCCTCCCGAATAACAAAAAGCATTGAGTACATGCTTGCCCTTTGCATAGCGTGCCAGTAGGGCACGATTGTCGCGTTGGTCAAGAAAAAAACCTGTTTTTTGGCCTGTTTCCCAATTAACCAAAAAGGTATGCCCATTCTCTTGTACGGCATGAGGTACTTGAGCTTGCCCCCACCAATAGCCGTTTTCTACTTTTTGGGCAAAGTTTTCGGGCAGGGTTTCTTTACTTTTTTGATAAATCGCTCGCAAAGGCAGGTTCACTTCAGCAGAAAGTCGTATCAAGGCTTCGACGATATCAGGCAAAACCCTGTACATACCAATCGTATGGGCTTGTAGTACCACTACGCCATTATAGTAGTCGGCTATCAGCCCCGGCATACCGTCGCCTTCACCATGGAGGAGTCGGTAGCAGTTGGTCTGGCTGCTTGAGATATTTTGTCTGACTTGCCAAGCGGCTTTCAATTTTTGAAACCAAAACTCCCCCTCCGGTATGACGGCCTCAAAAGCAAAAATTTTGACCGCAATACTTCCATGATGAAAATGGCCTAAGGCTATGGTCTGGCCGCGAGCATCGCACACCGCTACTATGTCGCCATCTTGGGGAATACCTTCTATGCGGGCAATAGCTCCCGAAAATACCCACGGATGAAACCGCCGAGCGGCTTCGTCGCGCTGGGGTTTGAGATATACTTTAATGTTCACTCTGACTAAAATTCTTGTTGGTTTATCTTCTTTACGAGCAAAACTACAAAGCCCGCTCAAAGAGCAGGCTTTGTGGTAGAAAATTTTCTAACAATACTCAACGATTGGTAAATAGTGCTGGTGTCAATGCTTGCGCTCCGGTACCTCCTACCCGTCCGCGTAAAACTACTGTGTAAAAACGTCGTTTGACAGGGGCTAATGTCAATGTGGTAGGTGCGATATTGGCGGTAGTGCCATTGACTCTGATCTGTATAGGCAGGGCTGCCCCACCGGGAGGAACAGGACTGATCGCTACAAAGTCGCTCACTTGTTTGTAGCGAACATTGGTTGTAGCAGCCGCAAAGTTATTGTTGAAGCCCATATCGTAGCCAGTAGTGGCATTGACGACGGTATTGACCAATCGAATATAAGCCCGTGAAGTATCGGCAGGAGTAAGTTTATCTTCTGCCACAACGGCTTCGAGTACACCACCCGTAGCCGCCGAACCTACGGCAAAGACCGAATAGTATTTGTCATTTTCTAAGGGCAACGTTCCAGTGATGATTGTGGCATTCAACGAAGGAGCCACTACATCTACTTTGGCTGAACCCGGATCCACAGTAGCATAATCGTTGGCAGGGAAAAAATTAGGAAAAGTAATCAAACCCGGAGTAGCGGGAGGCGTAGTGAGTACTCCTGAAAACTGTTTGCCATTGACCAAAATACTCACCCCAGGTCCATCAGCTACCATGTGATGGAATTTGACACGCGCCCCAGTAGCAGGTTTGACGATAGCCAACTGGCTGCTTTGCTCTCCCATACAGGCGCAAAGCAGGGTTGCCAACAAAGCGGCAATACTTCTGTTTTTTAACTGTGAAAATTTATAAGTTGTCATGTTGATTCAGTTTATTGTTTATCCTATGGCAAAATCGCCCAAGTTTCTTTGGTATGAAAATCAGGATCTAACCCACCAAAAGTAGCTAAAGAGGCGCGATTCCAGACGTATTCAGAGTTAAAGCGAGGGCGTAAGCGATAGACCAATTTACCGTTGTTGTCGGGGAAAATAGTCAAACCAGAAGGTGGTGCAAAACCTCTATAAATCTCAGAACTATAGCGATAGCGGCGCATGTCCATCCAGCTTTCGTTGTGGCCATGTACAAACATGGCAATCCACTTTTGCATCATTATATCGCTCAAAGTGAGAGCCGCTGCTGTTTGGGCTACCCCAGCTCCTCTCATGTAGGCAGTACGCTCGGTCGTAAACTGTGTACGTGCCGTAGCATCTGTTACGAAAGTCAAAACCCAATCCAAATGCGCGTTGATACCTTTAAGGTAAGCATCATAAGCCATGTTGCGGTCGCCTTTGATAAAGGCAGCTTCAGCTTTGATAAATTGCAGTTCCGAATAGGTAATCAAAGGGTGCATTGTAGCATCTTGGAAGATAAATTTACCGGTGGTAGGAGGAGTTGCGGTGGGCTGTGTTTGCCCCCAAAAATTGGCAACTCGATTGGTACGACCAGCCACGTTGTTGGGGTCTCCTGCATTGACATTCACACCACGAAACACTCGGTCATCGCTGGCGGTAAGCATAGCAGCCAAACGTGGGTCCACAGGGCCGCCCAAGATGCTACCGTTGAGTACATTGACCAAATAATTGGATTGACGGTAGGCATTCATGTTGTTACGCAACGGCCCCCAAAAATTGGCTTCTGTATTGCTGGCATTAGTATGAGGGATATTGAAGTTGTCGGCATTGCTTGCAAAAGAGGCATCAACAAACCGAATGACAGCGTCGGGGTTATAGCTTCGTTTGTTGGTCAAGTGATGGGCATTGCGCGCCAAAATCGCATTGACAAATCTAATCCACTTGGTACGGTCGCCTTGATACACCAAATCGCCACGACCCAACGAGGCCGCCGATACGTTTCCATCGGTACGATTGAGATCGGCCAAGGCTTCATTGCACAATCGAACGACTTCTTTGTAAACATCTTCTTGGGGGTCGAAGTCAAATACATAGCGGTTGGGCTCCCATGCCTGACGTAAAATCATTTCGCCATTGACATCGGTAGTGCTTTGCCAGCCCCATGCCCTGATGGCTTTGGCTACCCCTACGTAGTCCCACTGCTGTTTGGAAGTGGCATCTTCGATGATGAGATCCACGTTTTTACCAATAGACCAATAATGCGACCGCCAAAACTCCCCACCAGCATCGCTACCGGCGGCATAGCCGTGCCGATCCCATACATTGCCGGCGGCCGTAGCCAACCAATACTGGCAGTACTGACCCGTAAAACGCCCATCAAAGGCTTCCGCCCGCGACATCTGGGCGATCATCGGTGGCAAAATAGCAAACCCCTGCGAAACCTGTGGAAACTTAGGATCGAAGTTTACATCAAGGTATTTTTCGCAACTCGTGAATCCGATACTTAGGAACAACGCAAGTGATATGATAAGTCCTTTTTTCATGTTATGTGAACCGTAGATGAACGTTTTTTAAAAAGAAAAGTTAAAACCAACTGTAAATGTACGTGGCAATGCCAGTGTACCGTAGTCAAAACCACGTGCGCCGATACCGAGAGAACCCGCACTGGTGGCACTCACATCGGGATCTGCCCCCGAATAATTGGTAATCAAAAACAGTTCATTGCCCGACACAAACGCCCTCACACTTCTGAAAATCTTCTGTTTTTCTAAGATGCGTTGAGGAAAATTGTAGTTGAGGGTTACATCGCGCAAGCGTACCCAGTTTACATTGCGTTCGATAAAGCTCTCTTCGGCAAAAGAGGTGAAAAAGTCAGTACGGAATTGGGGAATCACTTGAATGGAATTGGGAGTAGGTGTATCGGAGTTTTCGCGTCCATCGCGCAATACACCCTGAAACACATAAGGAGTAGAGCGATCCAACAACCTTGTAGAAAGGCCATTGCGAAAGGCATACATTTCGTTGCCATTGAAAACATCACCACCCACTCTGATATCAAGCAGCCCTGATAGCGACCAGTTTTTGTAAGTAATTTTGTTTTGAACCCCCATGGTAAAGGTAGGATTACGATCTCCTATGGGTAAGAAAGTAGCATTATTAAGTGGCAATCCTGTGGTGGGGTTAATCAAAATATCCCCATTTTTGTTACGCAAATATCCCCAACCTGCAATGGCCGTAGTTCGCCCCTCACCACGGCGTGGTATGGCCAAACTTCCGTCAGAGCCAGCCGGCACGAGATTGGGATAAAACGAGATTTGATTAGGAGCCATGGCACTGGCACGGGCATTGCCAAAAAGCCAAGTATCGGAGTTGTAATACTCGGCTACATCACCCGGTAAGCTCACAACCTGATTCCATAGCCTTGTAAAGTTTAAGTCAAAGTCCCAACGAATATTTTGGCTGCGTATGGGTATGACATTGAGTTGCATTTCAAGCCCACTGTTTTTGATTTCGCCTCCGTTGAGTAGTCCAAAGATGAAGCCAGTTCCATAACTCAAACGCTGTGAGGTAATTTGTTCATAGTTTCGTTTGTTGAAATAGGTAACTTCAAATCCGATGCGATTTTTCAAGAATTTGGTTTCCAAACCAACCTCATAACTTTGGCCACGCTCTGGGCGGAGGTTTTCATTGCCTCCAAAAAAGTCAAACAAAAATCCTCCCCCTGTGGTGGTTTGGGGTACTAAGCGAGGGCGAGTCCTATATGGCGGTGCATCGTTGCCCACTTCGGCATAGGCCGCACGGAACTTTCCATAACTCAAGGCTTTCAAGTTTTCAAAAACCGGTAACTTCGTAAACTCAAACGCCAAACTTGTAGAAGGATAGAAGAAGGAGTTGTTTTGTACAGGCAAGGTCGAAGACCAGTCGTTACGGCCCGTAATGGTCAAGAACAACATATCTTTATACGAAGCATTGAACGTACCCAACACACTCACCAAACGACGAAGCGTCAGCGTTTGTTTGTTGCGCTGGGTGGTAGGCAAGGTGTTGTTGATACTATTGAAATCAGGCAAATACAACTGCGTACCGTAAATAGCATTGGTTTCGTAGCGGCGGTCGTCCACGGTCGTACCGAGCATCAAAGAAGTTTTGAATTGGCCAAAGTCTTTCTTGACGGTGGCGCGGAGGTTTCCGTTGAGCAACTGGCTGTTTTCGACGGCATCGTCCACAAACCCTCTAAGCGTAATACCCGCATTGGACTCTGGGTGCTGAAAACGATTGTAGCGCACCGAGAAAATGTCAGCCCCCATGATGGCAGCCAAATTGAGCCACTTAGTAGGATTATAGTCCAAGTTGATGTTGCCAATGGTACGATTATTTCGGTGGTTGTTTACGTTTTTATTGACATTGAAAAACGGATTGTCCAAATCGCTGGCATCTTCTCCAAAGGTACGGCGGCGGCGACCGTCGGGGGTTAGATAATCTCTGGCATCGAGATAAAAAGGATAAGCCATCATACCAATCAAAAACCCTTGAGCACCACGGAGAGGGGTGTCGGTGTTGGTGCCGATGTAAGTAAAAGAAGTGGTTGTTTTCAACTTGGGCGTGAGCGTAGCTACCCCTGTCAATTTTACGTTGATTTGATCCATTTTGTTGGTCGGCACTACGCCTTTGTCCGATACATAAGTAGTGGAAAGACGATAGGTAGCGCGGTCAGTTCCCCCTTCCATAGTCAAGTTGTGCGATTGGCGCACCCCTTGCTGGAAGAAATTGCCAACATTGTCGAACACTTGTGAGGTAGCTTCCGATTCTGTAACTGGTGCCCCGAAGTAGCCGAAGTTGTTGGGATTGAACACGCCGTTGAAGCCTCGCCCGAAAATTGTTTGGGTTTTGGGAAAACGATAGACTTCACGGGTACTCAAAGAGCCGTTGTAGGTAATTTTGCCACGCCCAGCCGAACCTTTTTTGGTCGTAATCACAATAGCACCGTTGGCAGCTTCGATACCGTACAAGGCAGCCGCCTCGGGGCCTTTGAGTACCGTTATGGTTTCGATGTCGTTGGGGTTGATGTCGGCAGCGCGGTTTTGGTAGTCCATGTCGCGGTTGGGGCGGTCAGTTACCAATGCCCCTTGCATGAAGGTATTGTTGGAGATAGGCAAACCATCCACCACATACAAGGGCTGATTGCTATTGCCGATTGAACCAGCACCACGCAACTGAATCACCGCCGAGCCTCCTGCTGCCCCACTGGTGGGGGTCATTTGAAGCCCCGCTACACGGCCTTGCATACCGAGCATAAAATTGTCACGTTGAGCTTCTAAGATGTCTTGACCTTTGACTTCTTGGACGTTGAAGCCCAGTGAGCGTTTTTCTTGTTTTACCCCCAAGGCCGTAACCACCACCTCATTGAGGGTGTTGTCGTCGCTATCGAGGGTGATGTTGAGGGTGTTGGCGTTGCCAACTCGCACCTCTTGGCGTAAGTAGCCAATGTAGCTAAAAATCAAGGTAGCGTTGTTGGGGACAGTTACTCTGTAATTGCCCTCATTGTCAGTAGTAGTGCCTCGAGTTGTACCTTTGACGACGATACTTACACCGGGCAGCACCCCACCGTCTGAGGAGTTGGTTACTTTGCCCGAAACAGTTCGTTCTTGCGCCCAAAGCACCACACTCATACCCAGACACCAGACCAAAGCCATGATTTTGAGGAGAGTTTGTTTCATAAAAATTGGGTTTGTTGAAATAATAATTGATTGAAAGACAAAGTACTCAACAATATTCAAGAAGTACAATATTATACGACTTTTGCGACCCCAAAAACAAAAAAATTCTTCTTAATGAGTATTAAGAAGAATTTTTTTCTAAAAATAGAACAGAATTGTACTTTAAAAGAAACTATTTCTTGAATAATAGCTTACAGCCTTTCTTTCTCAATCGCAATGAAATGCGTAGCTACGCCATCGGTATTGTACAGAGGCAGTATTTCGATATTGCAATGGTAAATCTCGCCGTTTTTGCGGTAATTGACCAAATTGACGATGACACGCTGCAATTCGGCCAAGCACTCTCTGATTTTAGCTCTTGACTGGGCGGTCGTTTTTTCCCCTTGTAGCATCGTGGGCTTTTGGCCAATGACCTCTTGAGGAAGATAGCCTGTCAGGTCAAAAAAATTGGTACTGACCCACTGTATATTCCTCATTAAATCTGTGATGACCAATGTATTGTTTTCGGCCAATAGTTCCCTAAAATTCAAATCTGTCTTCCAACGATATTTTTGTTCTAGCCCCCTCAGTGCCTGCAAGTCTTCGGCTATTCTAACTTGCTTCGGCAACCCCGGATGCGCCAAATCCCAGCACATCAAAGGCACTCTACGAGCATTTTTATTTTCTTCCGTTTTTAGTTGGGTATAAGCAAGTGTTCCGTACATAGGTATAAATGTTTGGGTGGAAGTCAAGTTTTAAAATATTAAACTCAATGTTCGACAAAAGGTTGTTGTAATGCAATTATTTTCTTTCCCAAAAGTGCGTTATACTTGCCCCCCAATCACGTATTTATGTATTTTTCCATGCAAAAACTACTTTTCATAGACCGCGATGGTACCATTATTGTCGAACCACCTACCGACTTTCAAGTGGATTCGTTAGAGAAATTAGCTTTTATACCCAAAGTGATTTCCAATCTAAGACGAATCGCAGAAGAAACTGACTACGGGCTGGTAATGGTAACCAACCAAGACGGCCTCGGTACGGCCTCTTTCCCCGAAGAAACCTTTTGGCCAGCGCATCAAAAAATGCTCCATCTCCTCGAAGGTGAGGGAGTTTCCTTCCAAGCGATTCACATAGACCGCAGTTTCCCTCACGAAAACGCCCCCACCCGTAAGCCACGTACAGGTATGCTAACGACCTATTTGGACGGCAGCTATGATTTGGCCCATAGCTACGTCATCGGCGACCGGCTCACCGATGTTGAGTTGGCTGCCAATATGGGTTGCAAGGCCATTCTGATCGCCAAAGAACCGCCTGTTAATCTTGACATTGAACTTCAGAAAGTTTTGACGTTGGTTTCCAATGACTGGGACGAGATTTTTGCACACCTCCGCCTACCTGCTCGTGAGGCTACCGTACAGCGCAACACCAAAGAAACCCAAATCAGCATAAAGCTCAACCTCGACGGGCGCGGGCAGTCAAATATCCATACTGGGATTGGATTTTTTGACCATATCCTCGACCAACTTGCCAAACATTCGGGGGCTGATTTGAGTATCAACGTCGTGGGAGATTTACACATAGACGAGCATCATACGATCGAAGATACCGCTTTGGCGTTGGGAGAAGCCTATCGGCTAGCATTGGGAGATAAAAGGGGGATTAATCGCTATGGATTTTTGCTGCCCATGGACGAAGCATTGGCGCAGGTAGCCATAGATTTTTCGGGCCGCCCGTGGTTGGTGTGGGAGGCCGAGTTCAAACGTGAAAAAATCGGTGAGATGCCTACCGAAATGTTTCATCACTTCTTCAAGTCCTTTTCGGATACCGCCCAGTGCAACCTCAACATTAAATGTGAAGGGCAAAACGAACACCACAAAATTGAGGCGATTTTTAAGGCGTGGGCCAAAGCCATCAAAATGGCCGTGAAACGTGATATAAAAACACTTGACATATTGCCCTCGACAAAGGGCGTTCTGTAGAAAAAAACAAAGATATGCTTCTTGCTACCAAGATTCCGTATTAATTTTGTGGCATCATATTCACCAAAACCGATATAAATATCATGGATTTAAGAACCATCGGAACACTCATTTTTTATGCTGTATTGCTTGGAGTTTCTTTCTGGGTAGGTGCTCTACTCGAAAAAAACGAACGTAAGTACCAGAAATTCTTCAAAGAAGATTGATGAAAAGCCAATAGCCCAAAGCTGTTAGCTACTCCTAACCATAAATTTCTAAACTCAACCTATGGACATCAAAGGAAAAGTATTGCAACTACTCCCCCTTCAAACGGGAGAAGGAAAAAACGGTACCTGGCGTAAGCAAGAGTTTGTGATCGAAACTGAAGGCCAATACCCCAAGAAAGTTTGTATTTCGGCTTGGGGCGACAAGATCAATGAAAGTGCCCTTCAGCCCGGCAAAGAAATCAACGTATCGTTCGACATCGAGAGCCGTGAGTACAATGGCCGCTGGTACACTGACGTAAAAGCCTGGCGCATCGAAGAAATAAGTGCTAACACCATAGCCGAAAATTCGGCACAGGCTTCAGCCCCTGCTGCTGCCCGACCCACTACTCCTCTCCCTGATACCCTCCAAGCCGACGATAGCGACAGTCTGCCGTTTTAGATTATAACTTTGACAAGGTTTAGACACCTTGTCAAAGTTTTTCTCTTTTTAAAGGTCTTGATACTACATTTTTCATCAACTTTTGGGTAGGTTTGTACTACAAACTCTAAACCCGAACTGTCATGTTTTTCTTTATTGTCGGTATCATCGTGTTGATAGTAGGTTTTTCCATCAACACCCCTGCCTTGCAGTTTTCGCGCTATTCGCGCCCTTTCAAAATCACAGGCTTGGTACTGTGCGCACTGGGTATCATGACTTCATGTATCAAACAAATTGATGCGGGGACTGTCGGGATTCAGTCGCTGTTTGGTAAAGTAAGCGACGACATCTTGACGAGCGGCCTCAACTTTATCAATCCTCTCGTAACGGTCAATACCTTCGACATCAAAACCCAAAGCTACACCATGTCGGCGGTGCAAGATGAAGGAGACAGAGAAGGCGTTGATGCCATCAGAGTATTGGCCTCCGACGGCCTACAAGTCGAGATAGACCTGACTGTACTCTACCGTGTCGTACCTTCTGATGCCCCTAAGATTTTTCGTGAAATAGGCCGCGATTATGTGGCCAAAATCGTAAGACCTATCACCCGCACCCGTATCCGCGACAATGCCGTCAATTATGATGCCGTATCTTTGTATTCGAGCAAAAGAGAAGAATTTCAAAGTAGAATCTTCCGACAAATAGAACAAGATTTCAAAAACCGAGGTCTATTGCTCGAAAGTGTACTTATCCGAAACATTAACTTGCCCGAATCAGTCAAAAAAACGATTGAATCCAAAATCAACGCCGAGCAAGAATCGCAGAAAATGCAGTTTATTCTTAGCAAAGAAAAACAAGAAGCCGAACGTAAACGTGTAGAAGCCCAAGGAATCGCTGATTATCAGCGTATTATTTCTGAAAGCCTCACCGAGCGTCAGCTTCAGTACGAACAAATCAAAGCCCAAAAAGAGTTGGCTAACTCCTCCAATGCCAAAATCATCATCATGGGAGGTAAGGGGAATGTCCCAGTCATTTTGGGTGATAAATAACCACTCATGAATCTATTCTTTCGTCAAATAGGCACTGGCCGCCCAATGGTCATTTTGCATGGGCTTTTTGGCTCTTCTGACAACTGGCTGACCATCAGTAAAACCATCGCAGAGGCTGGCTTTTCGGTCTATCTCCTGGACTTACGCAACCACGGACGCTCGCCACATACCGACGAGCATAGCTATCCGCTCATGGCGCAAGACGTGTTGGCGTTTTTTGAGCAACAAAACCTTGAAAAACCTATTTTGGTAGGCCATTCTATGGGTGGCAAAGTGGCCATGACATTGGCCATGCAGCAGCCTGATGTTTTGGAAAAATTGGTAGTGGTCGACATAGCCCCCAAGAACTATCCCGTACACCATACCGACATCATCGCAGGGCTACAAGCCATACCTCTCGCTACGCTCCAAAACCGCACCGAAGCCGACCAAATCTTGGCACAGCATGAACCACACCCCACGGTACGGCAGTTCTTGCTCAAAAATCTTTATAGAAACGACCAAAATCAGTTTGCTTGGCGCATCAATCTGCCCGTATTGGCCGCCAATATCGAGGCTATTGGAGAAGGTTTTGACACCCCTCAAATCATCAAAACGCCTACCCTGTTCATTCGTGGCAAACGCTCTCATTATGTACAAGACGAAGATCTGCCGACGATTGAGGCGTTGTTTCCGAATCTAAAGATAGACACTATCGCCGATGCCGGCCACTGGGTACAAGCCGAACAGCCCGAAGCCTTTGTTGAGTCGCTGATGCAGTTTTTGTAAAATACCCTCCCCATGCGCTACAAAGATGCCCTCAAAGTAGAACAAATACTGCAAGCTGCCCTGCGATTGGTGCATAGCGTAGGACTCGTTGGCCTCAAAATGAGCGACTTAGCCAAAGAAGCAGGCGTGGCTACTGGTACCGTTTATTTATATTTTGAAGATAAAGAACAACTCATTCAACAGCTTTACGATTTGCTCACTACTCAGCAAACCAAATCGTTTGTCCAGCCTTTTGAAGATGGCGACTCGCTCAAAATCAAAATCAAAAAACTGACACGTTACTACTTAGAGCAAAACCTCCAAAACCCCCAAAGTACAGCCTTCTTTGAGCAATATTACCGCTCGCCTTTTGCCAAAAAACACCTTTCATCTTCGAGAAATACCTTTCATTGGCCTCCCCTCCAGCAACTTATTGTTGAAGGGCAGCACCAAAGTCTCCTCAAAGAAGTCAATGTGGATTGGCTGGTAATGCTGATTTGTGGAATGCTTAACGAAACTGCCAGCCAAATAGCGTTGCGCCAGCAGCCACTTACTGAAGCCGAATGGGAATTGACGTTCAATGTCATCTGGGACGGTATCAGAAGTTAAGCACGAAGGCCGTTGGGTGAGAAGCTGAGAAGAGTTTACTTTTGAGATAGTGATGACCACTCCCACTTACTCCTAAACCTTATCAAAAAGTGTTATTATACCAAATCTTGAAAATTATCGTCCGAATCGCCTTACGAATCTTTTATCGGCGATTTGAAATGGAAGGGCGCGAAATATTGCAAAACAGCAAAGGGCCGTTGATAGTGGCCGTCAATCACCCCAATACGTTCATGGATCCGTTGATTGTGGCTTCTATTTTGCCACAGCGTGTGGCCTTCATAGCCAACGGCAGTATTTTCAATCGCTACACACGACCTATTTTTGAGTACTTGCACGTGATTCCGGTATATCGGCAGAAAGACACCCCTGCTGCTCCTCTGCCACCAGCCGAACTCAACCGCCAGATTTTTCAGCGATGTTTCGATTATTTAGAGCGTAAGGGTACTATTTTAATTTTCCCCGAAGGAACGAGCGAAATCGAACGTCGCTTGCGCGAAATCAAAACCGGTACTGCACGCATTGCGCTCGGAGCAGAGTATGTAAACAACTTCAAATTGGGATTAAAAATACTTCCTATTGGCCTCAATTATTCCGATCCTACGCTGTTTAGAAGTGAAATTTTTGTCAAAGTGGGAGAGCCAATTACTTTGGCAGATTTTGCCGATGAATACCGCCCCGAAACGTTTGAAACTGTCGAGAAATTGACTGATTTGCTCCAAGAACGCCTCTCCCAAACCGTCGTCATTACCCAAGATGATACCCAAGACACGCTCATTCGTCAAATCGAAGTGTTGTACAAAAATCAACTTTTTGAGGATTTTAACCTTTCACCGACACGAAAAAAAGACGAATTTTTGATACTGAAAGAATTGGTAAACGCTGCCCAATACACCGAAAAGCATCACCCCGCACTTTATCGGAAGTTACAAGTCAGAATGACCAACTACCTCGACCACCTGCGGCAGTTGCACCTTTCTGATGAGGTTTTCACCCAAAGCCGACGACTGTATCAGTATTTTGGAGGCACTTTGGCAGGATTGATTTCAGGCTTTCCATTTTATACTTTAGGATTGATAACCAACTATTTACCTTACATTTTACCTGCTAAAATCGCTCGACAAATCACCGCCGACATCACCTATCGCGCCCCCTTGATGATGACAATGGGCATCGTGTTATTCCCTGTTTTTTATGGACTCCAACTTTGGGCGATTCATCACTTTTTCGCTACGGCTTGGCTTACTATTCTGTGGGCAATCCTCATGCCTTTGAGTGGTTTTTTTGTCCTTTGGTATTGGGACAAAGCCCAGCGATTCAGCCGTTTTTGGCAAGCCTTTCGCCTTTTTAGACGCAAACCTGCCCTCATGGCCAGTCTAAGTATCGAACGACAGCAGATTTCCGATGCTCTCCAAACGACAAAAGAGTTGTACTTGAATAAACCTTGAGTGATAGCACGGGTTTCATCTTATAAAATCTTTCCTCGAGTTACAAGCCATCTTAGGTTTATTCCAGATAAAAGACATCTAAAAATTTGAACCCTCTCATTATTTAGGGTTGAATCATTTCATTAATGGCATCAGCTACCTGTTTGAATTTGTTGTGGGCAATTCTCCCCAAAGTGTAAGCTATAATTTTCTTATCTGCCGTAAAAAGGCGGTTAGGTCTGACATTAGAAATTTGCGAAAGAAAGCCATTTACCAAATCGCTGTTATCCAGCGTAATGGCATAGCTATCTTTGGTATTTTTGCTTGTAATTTGACATAGAATAATATCATCCCCTTCCAAATCTACCAATACTAAAGCAGGGCGACGTTTGGAAGCTGATAAATCTGAAAACGGAAAAGGTAAAACGACAATATCTCCCTTTACAAATGTTGCCATGCTTGTTCTTCTTCTTGATTGAGCCACTCTTCAGCTAAAATACTTTGGCTTGCGAAATGCGTTTGAATAGGTTCTTTATTTACTTCTTTTTGCAAAAACTTGACTAACTGTAATTGTTCGGACTTAGGCAAATGTCTTAAAATTTCAGTTACTTGCTGAAATGTAAGAGATAAATTCAAATTTTGTGTTGTTTCCATTTAGGTTAATAACAGGCTTGTTTAGCATCAAAATTATGAAAACTTAAATGACTCTTTTTAGATAAATGGTAAATAACCCCTTATTTATACTGTAAAATTATAAAATAAGCCGATGTAATCAAGGCTCTATGCAAATACTTTGGATAGCCTGAGTTTGCGTATTGCACGACCCATCCTAAATCTACAAGCCTATCTGAGAACAAATCGGTAAAAACTTCTGGCATAAACAAACCTGAGTTTGGAGCTTTTATATTTATACCTCAACTTTCCCCAAAATCATTGAGGGTATCTGGTATATTCTCGCGTCTTTACATCATATACTATACATCAAACATCATACACTGTACTAATTATGAAGCTAAAATTCACTTTATTGTTTATTTTAATCAGCTACTCCATCAGCCACGCCCAACCAAAAACCCAATGGAAAAGCCTGTTTGACGGCAAGACCCTCAAAGGCTGGAAACAACTCAACGGCCAAGCCAAATATGAAGTCAAGGACGGTATGATTGTAGGTACAGCCGTGGCCAATACTCCCAACTCTTTCCTGACCACCGAGCAGGACTACGGCGACTTTATCTTTGAATGTGAAGTCAATGTGGACGAAGGGTTGAACTCCGGTATCCAGTTTCGTTCGCTCTCCAAACCCGACTACCAAAATGGTCGTGTACATGGCTATCAAATGGAAATAGATGCTACTGACCGTGATTTTTCGGGGGGAATTTACGACGAAGCTCGTCGTGGCTGGCTGTATGTGTCCGACATCAACCCCAAATCCAGAGGCGTATTTCTGCGCAACAACCAATGGAACAAATACCGCATCGAAGCCATTGGCAACAGCCTTCGTACATTCGTCAATGGCGTGGAGATTGCCCATGTCATAGACGACATGACTTTGAGTGGTTTTATCTGCTTACAAGTGCACAGCATACGCTCCAAAGACGACGAAGGCAAGCAAATCCGCTGGCGCAATATCCGCATCCAAACCACCAACCTACAACCCAGCCCACCAAGCGGCATACGTATCGAAAACTATATTCCCAATCAGCTTTCGGAAGCCGAAAAAGCTCAAGGTATCAAACTCCTTTGGGACGGCCAAACTACCAACGGCTGGCGGGGAGCCTACAAAAACACTTTTCCTAAAGCTGGCTGGAGCATCAAAGACGGAGTGTTGAGCGTAGCCAAAGGCGACGGAGGCGAGTCCACCAATGGAGGCGATATTCTGACCCTTGAAGAATTTGATGCTTTTGACCTCACCTTTGATTTTCAACTGACCGAAGGGGTCAATTCGGGTGTAAAGTATTTTGTCAAAGAACTGCTCCAATACACCCATGAGTACAATCCCAACAACCCCACGATGACCGTACCCAATGACTACCTCAAAAAAGGTTCAGCCATAGGGTTGGAGTTTCAGATTTTGGACGATGACAAGCACCCCGATGCCAAACTTGGAGCAGGGGGCAACCGCACGTTGGCCTCACTCTACGACCTCATACCTGCCGATAAAACAGGCTACCGAAGCCGTGGCCTCAAGAAAATAGGCGAGTGGAACAAAGGACGTATAGTAGTGTACCCCAACAATAAAGTAGAACACTATCTCAATGGCTTCAAAGTACTCGAATATGAACGTAATTCACCCTTTTTCAAAGCACTTGTAGAGCGCAGCAAATATGCCGTATGGGGTAAGCAGTTTGGTTCTGCTCCCAAAGGACCGATTCTTCTTCAAGATCATGGCGATGTGGTACATTACCGAAGTATTAAAATAAAACCCCTTAAATAGTTGATCATTAATTATTAGAAGACAGTTGTCCAAAAGGGTAGTTTGTCATTTTCAATGTCTTATATCTAAAAACCGTATAATCAATATGCAACGCAGAGAATTTCTTCAAAAGTCGGTATTAGCTGGGGCTGCCACCGCTTTTTCAGCCAAAAGCTATGCCAAAATCATCGGTGCCAACGATCGCGTGCGCGTAGGTGTGGTGGGCTTTTCAGACCGCCACCGCCAATCGCACGTAGGGCCGTTTAGGGAATTGTCCAAAAAAATGAACTTTGAAATGACGGCCCTATCCGACATTTGGAACCGACGCCGAGACGAGGGCAAAGCCTTTTTAGACAAGCAGTTGGGTAGTAATGTCAAGGTTTTTCGAAATAATGAGGAAATGTATGAAGCCAAAATAGTAGATGCTGTTTTTATAAGTACAGCTGACTTCCAGCACGCCCTACATACCATAGAAGCTATCAAAGCTGGTTGCGATGTATTTGTCGAAAAGCCTTTGGCCGAAACTATGGAAGACAACCGTGCCGTACTCAAGGCCGTCAAAGCCTCCGGCAAAATCGTACAAATAGGCTCCCAACGCCGTAGCGGTGAAAACTACTGGGCCGCTGCCGATTTTATCAAATCAGGAAAATTCGGGCCGATTGTGATGGTAGAACTCATGTGGAATGTCAATCAACCCGGTCGCTGGCGCCGCCCTGAACTTGTCAAAAACCTCAAAGAATCAGATGTGGACTGGCCGAGATTTTTGATGAACCGCCCCAAAGAAGCATTTGATGCCCGCAAATACCTCGAATACCGCCTCTTTTGGCCGTACTCCTCTGGGATTCCGGGACAATGGATGAGCCACCAAATTGATACAGTCCACTGGTTCAGTGGTCTCTCACACCCACGCTCTGCCGTAGCCAATGGCGGAATTTATCAATGGAAAGACGGTCGTACTAATGCAGATACCATGACTGTTGTGTTCGACTATGGCCCTACCAACGACCCCACCACAGGATTTCAGGTGATGTTTACAAGTCGCTTCTCTAACTCAGCGGGAGATACTAAAGAATTGTATTATTCTAACGGAGGTATGATCAACCTTGATACCAACGAAATATCCTCGACAGGGGGACTTACGGCAGCTCATGCCAAAGCCATGGGCTTACCCGCCAATCTACTCGAAAGTGTAAAACTCGAAGGTATCAAAGTAGCGACCGATGCCAACACAGGCGGCGACCCGCTCACTTTCAACCACATCAAAAATTGGATGGAATGTGTACGAAGCCGCAAGCAACCCAACGCCCCCATTGAAGCCGGTTATCAGCACTCCATTGCTACCATCATGGCCAATGCCGCCTATCGTACCGGTCTGCGCGTTACGTTCGATGAGAAAAACCAAGAAGTATTGGCAGGAGGAACACCGTTTGTGTACTGATTGAACAACATTGATTTGCTCAAAAGCGATACAGTTTTGTATCGCTTTTTTTTGTTATACTCGTTCAAAATTGATTTGAGAAAAAAACTGAAATGTTTTATTTGATTATCAATGGTTTACATAGTTAATTTTTCGCAAACCTATGAGGTTTAAGTATAAATGCGTCATTATATCAAAAATTTCATTAATTTGTTGCACCATTTTATACAAAAAATTCAACAAATCATTCAACTTTTAAACACCCGACTTGTATGAAAAAGTTACTCCTGCTTCTGTTTGTTTTCATTTCCGGAAGTTTAATGGTGGGATATGCCCAAAAGAAAAGCAAAACTCCCCCAACACCTCCACCTGCTCCTCTCAATATCAATGACCCGACTGATGCCCTCAAGATGTCGCGCAAGATTACATCAAGCCTCAAAGATGGGGAAGATTGTTTTTATTTTTGGAGTGGCAATGTATATAGCCGCGTACCCGGTGAGAAAGACCGACTATTATTCGTTTACAACGGCATGAATGTACGCGCCAGTAAGACAGTCATTGACCCCGAAAAAGGCTGGGGCTGGCGGCACGTATCCCGTGAGTTGTTGCTGTATCAAGACCCCAAAACAGGTGAGGTACTCAAAACTTGGAAAAACCCCTGGACAGGTCAAGAGGTAGAAGTTATTCACATCGCCAATGACCCTGTGAATGGGCGCGGGCCGAGTTTTGCGATGGGCAACGACGGCAAAACTCCCTACAAATTAAGTGGTTATGAAAAAGACGGATACTGGTTTCAGTTGAACGAAGTGCCGTTGTTCTATACCAATCCTCTTGGAGGCGACTACCAAGACCAAATAGGCGGTACATATCAAGCTATGGAAATTTTTCAGACTATCACGCCTATGAGCGAACTCACCGACCCCACCCGCGACAAAACTGACAATAGCTTGATCGCTTGGACGCGGGTATCGAAGTGGCTTCCCTGGCTCAACATGGGCGACAAGGTCGGTCAGATGATTTTTACGGGTATCGGCAAAAAAGTGAAGTCATTCGACGACCTGCCCGAAGTACTCAAAAAAGCTATCAATGAAGTGCCAGAGTACAATGCCTACAAAACCGCCCCTCCCACCGACGACACCCGCCCCAACGAAACTTCGTGGACGTACTACAAAAAACAAATGGAGAAGAGAAAGAATGGAAAGTAGGTACAGATGGATTGCAAATTTCAATCATTTTGCAAAAAGGTAAAAGTAGTTATCCGTTAAACAACGTTATTGAATAGCTTATTCTTTATTATGTTTAACGGATAACTAACTTTCAAATCTCTTGAACAATCAATTTTATACCCTCCAATCTTTTTATTATCACTGATTTGTTTTTGTGGATAGGCGTATTTAGTTCAGCTAATGCTATCCATTCCGTGCCACGGTAAAAAACCTTGCCCTCTCCACCCGCAGGAATCGTTTCTATGACCGTAGCCTTGTCGCCTACGTACTCTGAATATTCGGCAGTATGCCCTCTTTTTTTTACAAAATCGCGCAAGGGTTTACGAAGAAAAACCATCATACCCACCGATACCACCGAAAAACAAAGTAGCTGTGAATTGAGTGAAGGAGTTAAGCCAAGCCATGTAGTGAGTGCCGTAATCAATGCCCCTACACCCAAAAAAGCTGAGAAAAAGGTTACAGTGAGCAGCTCAAAGATGAGCATCAAAGCCGCCACCGCAATCCAAATTTGCGCTGGTGTAATATCCATAATAGCTTATTTTTGCTGTTGTTTGACGATACTCATTGCCGTCGAAATCATCGAGGCCATATCTCCAAAATTGGCTGGGAGTATCATGGTATTGGTACTCTTAGCCAAATTGCCAAATTGCTGAACCAACTGCTCCGCTACTTTAAGCTGTACGGCATCGGCACCGCCCTTTTCTTGAATGGCCGCCGCTATGACCCTGATACTTTCGGCTGTTGCTTCTGCTACCGATAAAATCGCAGAGGCTTGTCCTTCGGCTTCGTTGATTTGGCGTGTTTTTAAACCTTCAGATTCCAACACCACTTTTTGTTTTTGACCTTCGGCCAAGTTGATAGCGGCTTGCTTTTCCCCATCTGACTGCAAAATCACCGCCCTCCGCTCTCGTTCTGCTTGCATTTGCTTTTCCATGGCATGAAGTACGCTTTGGGGTGGAGTGATGTTTTTGATTTCATAGCGTAACACTTTTACCCCCCAACCGATAGCCGCCTCATCAATCGCTTGTACCACAGCTCGGTTCATCACCATACGCTCCTCGAAAGTTTTATCCAAGTCTATTTTACCGATTTCCGAGCGCATAGTAGTCTGGGCAAGTTGGGTTACGGCAAAAATATAATCGGCAATACCGTAAGAAGCGCGCTGTGGATCTACCACTTGCAAAAACAAAACACCGTCCACACGCACCTGTACGTTATCGCGAGTGATACAAATCTGCTCTGGTATGTCTATGGCCTTTTCTTTGAGGCTATGCTTGTACGCAATCCGATCAAAAAACGGAATGATAAAATTGATCCCCGGCTGCAATACCCCATAGAATTTACCCAGTCTTTCGACCACATAAGCAGTCTGCTGAGGCACTACCTTGACTGTCATCAGGACAATCATAAGTGCTAAAACGAGAATTACAATGAAAGTAGTCATAGTTTGTAATGAGGGTTTAAATGAGAAAACGAAAGTACAAGTTTGCGAATACAAGTACAATGTTTTAAGGATAAAAGCCCCAAAACCACTCAAGAACGGAATTTTCTTGTTTTTAGCGGAAAGATTAATCAGCTTGTTTCTACCAAAAGGGTTTTCAATCCTCCAGCCGTTTTTTCATCAAATTCCCCTATCAAGTACAAATTGATTTCTGTTTCACCCACTCTAAAAGATTGCTGCTGGGGTAAATGGGCATCAAGTATTTCTTTGAGTTGGGTTGCTTGGGCAACTTGCTCAAGTTGCTCTTGCTCGTACCACTCCTCTACTGCCAGCAATGGAGTCCAGAAATTTTCGACTGGTATTTCCTCTACTTTTGCATTAGGCAAAAGCCCCCAAAAAAAACGTATATCGCTGATTGTGAGAGGGAAAGGCACATTGATTGGAATCTCTATCCACTCTACGGGTTCGTCTGATTCGCTGGGATAAAATATTTTTTGCAGCCGTTGGGTTACTTCTTCTTTCCAGTTCGTCTTAAAGTCGGAATGATTTTCCTCGGAAGCCATGCGTTTCTTTTTACGTTTGTTTTTCATTCTAAAATATTCGTTAATTTTGAACCAAACTTAAAAACTTTTCAAGACAATGTTAGAACAACTTATGGGCATGATTCAAGCCCACTCTGAAGAAGCGATAGTACGCAACCCCGCCATTCCAAATCAACACAATGAAGATGCCATGCAGACCATTATGCAGGCGGTCATGGGGGGCTTACAGAATGAAGCACAAAGTGGAAACGTAGCTGGCTTGATGGGGCTTCTTTCGGGAAGATCAGCCAACAACAATAACTTGATGAACAACCCTATCGTAGCAGGAATCGCTCAAAATGCGATTGGAAGTTTGATGCAAAAATTCGGTCTATCTAACAGTGCCGCCGGGAGCATCATCTCACAAGTGCTACCCGGAGTTTTGAGTTCGATGATTTCCAAAACCAGCAATCCCAACGACAGCAGCATAGATTTTGGTAGCATCATGGGAAGCCTCTTGGGTGGTCAAGCACAACAAGCACAGCAAAGTGGCGGCTTTGATTTCAACCAAATAGGCTATGCACTGGCCGACGGCAAACTCGACATGAACGACGTGATGCGTATCGGTGGCAGCCTTCTCGGTGGAGGTGGAAATAGCAATAGTGGCAATCCAATGGGTGGCTTAGGTAGCTTGCTTGGTGGGTTGTTTGGTAATAAATAACTTTTTTCTTTTACTTTACCCTACTTTACAAAAAGCCTGTTTTTCAACAGGCTTTTTGTATGAAATATCCTTGTTTCTCCTATACTTTACACTCTAAACTCTGTACTCTAAACTTCCATGCCACGGTACTGCCTTGCGCTCGACCTTAAAGACGACCCCACGCTCATCGCTGAATACGAGCGTTATCACCAAAAAATTTGGCCCGACATCACTGCCAGCATCAAAGATTCAGGCATTATCAACATGGAAATTTATCGAGTAGCCCATCGGCTTTTTATGATTATGGAAACCGACGAAGCATTTTCTTTTGAGGCCAAAGCCGCCGCAGATGCCGCCAATCCCAAAGTGCAAGAATGGGAGAATCTCATGTGGACTTACCAGCAAGCCTTACCTTTTGCCCAGCCCGGCCAAAAGTGGGTATTGATGGAAAAAATATTTCAACTTGAATAAAAAAAGACGTTAATCTTTGAAGTAACTACCGTTTTGTGTATTCAGAAATGCTTGAAGCGGTATCTCCTCTTGCTTGATAAAACCTTGCGGTGCGAGTGTCCCTGCTGCTACCATTTCTACTACTGCCGCTATGGACGCTGCCGTAGTCCATGAGATAGCCCGCCACATTTTGCCGTCAATTTCGATAGGTTTATACGCCCTATAAAATTCTTCGCGTGTTAGGCCCTCCTCTTGCCAGCCTTCTACCACCGCATATACATACACTACGTCTTCTTTGACAGGTGGCTTGGCTATGGTCAAAATTTCTTCGATTTGTTGGCGTTTTTCTTTTAAAATCAATTCATAAAGCAAAAATTTCATCAATCGGGCATGACCAGGATAGCGAATAGTTTTGTAGTTGAGGGTATCAACTTTGCCAAGGTAGGTTTCGCACATAGTCCCTAAGCCTCCCGAAGTACTAAACGCCTCAAACTCCTGCCCTTCTATGTTGATGACCTCCAGCCCATCGAGCGAGGATACCATTTTTCGTTCGCCGTTGTGTATTACTTCGGCATCGTTGATGTATTCGTTGATGACTCCCGCCGGCGACCACGTAAACGAGTAGCCCAAAAGGCCATTAGGATAGCGTGGCAATGCCCCCACGCGCAGTTCGATATCGCGTAGTTTGGTAAAACGATGGGCCAAATCTGCCCCCACAATGCCAATAAACCCCGGTGCCAAGCCACATTGGGGGGCCATTACGCCTCGGTGCGTCATCGCCATTTGGCGAATAGCTTGAGTAGTAGGCACATCTTCGGTCAAGTCAAAATAGTGGATACCGTGCTTATGGGCTGCTCGCGCAATGGGCAAGTTGAGATTGTAGGGCATACAAGACACTACGGCCTCAAAATCACCAACAATTTTTTCAATCAACAACTCATCGGTTACATCACCTTCCAAAATATCAAAAGGAAGTGATTGGGCAGGCTTTTGTTTATCTAACCCTGTTACTTTAAATTGTTTGTTGAGCAAAATAGCGACCAAAGAGCCTACTTTGCCTAAGCCTATCACTAATACATTTTGCATAGTAAACTGATTTTTAGAAAGAATTTTTGAAAAAGGAGAATTATAAAATGCCACAAACGATAAGGACGACAAACTGTGTCCAATTTCGTCCTATCTGTGTACCAAAAAAGCTACTGAACTACTTTTAAGGAATAAAAGAACAAGCACTACGAAGATAGGCCAAGCGAGCGAGAAGTGGTTTGAGGTTGGGATTCATAGCGAAACAAAAATAAATCCTACCTCGAATTTTTACAATGTTCCGTTAAAAATTTCTAAATCATTTCATATTGAACCTACCGACTACAAGGGTATCAATAGTTTTTTGTTATTTTGCGATTATGAATACTAAACGCTGGACTTACCGTAGAACCCTTTCGGAAACTGAAAAAATACAAGCCCATGCCCTTGCCAAAGCCATCAATGTCAATCCATTTTTGGGACAGTTGTTGTATCAAAGAGGAGTAACTTCATTTGAAGAAGCCAAGGCTTTTTTTCGTCCCGACCTTTCGCAACTCCATGACCCTTTTTTGATGAAAGATATGGACAAGGCAGTCGTCAGGCTTTTGTCGGCTTTCCAACAGCAAGAAAAAATTTTAGTCTATGGAGATTACGACGTGGACGGCACTACTTCAGTAGCGATGTTCTATGGCTTTCTCAAAAACTACTATCCACATTTAGAATACTATATCCCCGACCGCTATACAGAAGGCTACGGTGTATCATGGCAAGGTATTGACTATGCCGAAGCCAATGGCTTCACGCTCATCGTAACGCTCGACTGTGGTATCAAATCGGCCCCAAAAGTAGCTGCTGCCCGCCAGAGAGGCATAGATTTTGTCATCTGCGACCACCACCGCCCCGACCACGCAGACTTTCCACCGGCGGCGGCCGTACTTGATCCTAAGCGTGAAGACTGCCCTTACCCCTACAAAGAACTCACTGGCTGTGGTGTAGGCTTCAAATTATTGCAGGCACTGTGTCGTCATGGTTTTGGAGAGGAAAGTTTTCTATGGCAACAACTCGACCTCTTAGTAGTAAGTATCGCTGCCGACATCGTACATATCACAGGTGAAAATAGGGTATTGGCTGCTTTTGGACTCAAGAAACTCAACGAACAAAAACGCATCGGCCTCAATGCCCTCATCGAAATAGCAGGGCTACACGCTCCATTGGACATTACCAATGTAGTGTTTGGCATTGCCCCACGTATCAATGCCGCCGGACGCATCGCCCACGCCAAGGAAGCCGTCCGCTTGCTTCTCTGTGAAGATAAAGAAGAAGCCGATGCTTTTGCCGAGGAAATCAACAAACACAACAGCGACCGACGTAATTTCGACAGTAGCATCACCGATGAAGCCCTCAATATGATACGCAACGACGAGTGGCTACTCAACGCTAAAAGTACTGTACTCTACAAAGAAAACTGGCATAAAGGGGTAGTAGGTATTGTAGCCAGCCGCTGCATAGAGCATTTTTATCGGCCTACGATCATACTTACTCATTCCAACGGAAAGGCAGCAGGATCAGCACGTTCGGTAGCGGGTTTTGATGTGTATGAGGCTATCGAAGCATGCGCCGATTTGCTGGAGCAGTTTGGAGGGCATACTTTTGCGGCGGGGCTATCGCTCCCTATTGACAACATTGAGGCGTTTCGTCGAAAATTTGACACCATAGTCAATGAACGATTGCTGCCCGACCAACTCGTTCCGCTCATTGAGATTGACATGGACTTAGATTTGAATTTTGTCAATCAAAAATTTTATAATATCATCAAACAAATGGCTCCTTTCGGCCCCGAAAATATGACTCCTGTCTTTGCCAGTCAAGGGCTACGAATGATAGGTACGCCCACTATCATGAAAGAAAAACATATTAAATTGGAAGTAGAGCAAAAAACATCTCATGGGGTGGCGCGGTTTACAGCAGTAGGATTTGGAATGGCAGCATTTTATCAACAACTGATGACCGGAAAACCCTTCTCTATGGCCTATACTATCGAAGAAAACACTTTCCGCGACCAAACGTCGTTACAGTTGTATTTGAAAGATATTAAATTCCAGCCATAATGATATTACGTACCGAAAACCTTATTAAAAAATACGGCTCACGGCTCGTCAATGACCAAGTAAGCTACCAAGTAGCCCAAGGCGAAATCGTAGGACTACTGGGTCCCAATGGGGCAGGTAAAACTACGTCGTTTTACATGGCCACCGGCTTGGTCAAACCCAACAGTGGGCACGTCTATATTGACGACCGCGACATTACTCATCTGCCTATGTACAAGCGGGCAAGGCTGGGAGTAGGGTATTTAGCCCAAGAAGCGTCGGTATTTCGTTCTTTGACCGTCGAAGAAAATATCATGGCTGTACTTGAGATGACTCGCTTGAGCAAAGCCGACCAAAAAGCAAAGTGTGAAGCATTGATTGAGGAATTTAGCCTTGGCCATGTCCGCAAAAACAAAGGCATGGTACTATCGGGAGGCGAACGGCGGCGCACCGAAATAGCGCGATGTTTGGCCGTAGATCCAAAGTTTATATTGCTCGATGAGCCGTTTGCTGGTGTGGACCCCATCGCCGTAGAAGACATTCAGACGATTGTAGCCAAACTCAAATTTAGAAATATCGGAATCCTCATCACCGACCACAATGTATCCGAAACTTTGTCTATCACCGACCGCGCTTATTTGCTTTTTGAAGGTAAAATCCTCAAACAAGGAACCCCCGAAGAGCTTGCCGCCGACCCTCAAGTAAGACGCTTGTACCTCGGCCAAAGTTTTGAACTGAAAAGAAAAGTTTATGAGGCTTGACTTGAGGCTTGAGTTCGCTTTATC
>JBKBKL010000035.1:0-29800 GCA_046294665.1 Runella sp. | reverse complement strand
TCCTTCTCTGCTACAAAACTTTCGCCTCTCTGAGGCTTAGGGGACTTTGGGGGCATCATTTTCTGCTACAAAACTTTCGCCTCTCCGAGGCTTAGGGGATTTTGGGGTCGTCCTTCTCTGCTACAAAACTTGCGCCTCGCCGAGGCTTGGGGGAAGCCTTACGAAATGAATATATTCCCAGAGAGGCTTCGGAGAAGCCATACCTTTGTAGTAGCCCTCAAATGTAATACCCATAATCACATCGCGCTTCGGAGAAGCGTAACATCAGTAAATTTATTTTAAAGGCGTTTATCCCCCTCTGCCTTGCTGCCTATTGCCTTGCTGCCTTCTGCTTCCTGATTTTTAATGGATTATACCAAAGAAAAAAGCCGCTGATGGTAAGTAAAGTTAGCCCTATTCCGATGAGAGAGGTATAGATGAGTTTAATAGGGTCGTTGTTAGTTTTGACCCAAAAATCGAGGATAGAGCCGTCGTGTATTTTTTCGATGATGTCGGAGGTACGAGTCGCTTCCGATACGATTTGCCCCGTTGTACAGTCTATTTGGATTTCGGCAAAATGGTGCAGATAAACAATTTTGGCTACGCCTTTTTGGGGGCGTATGTCTATGCGGTCTATGTCAGGAGATTGGCCTTGGCGTAGGGCGTATTGGTGGGCTATTTGGGCAATACTGTCTAAGGGTATCCATTGGCTTGTAGCGGTACTTTTTCCTTTTTGGGTGGAAGGGAGCAGCCCTGTTTGTTTTTTCCAGCCGAGGAGTAGTCCTGTGATGCCTATCAATAAAAAAAACGCTAACAACGGAATCGCCACCCACTTGTGGAGTTTACGGTAAATACGGGTAGCTGTTACGGTTTTAGAAGTATCTGGTTTCACGTTGCGGAAATGGAAAGTTGAGAAGCCAATAGGGCGATTCCTTCATTGAAACTGAAAGGTTCATATCCTAATACCTTTTGTGCCTTATCGAGTATGAATCCCGTGCGGGCGGGGCGTTTGGCAGGTTGGCTGAAATTGGAAGAGTCGGCTGGAGAAATGAGTGATTGGTCCAAACCAAAATAATCGGCTGTCATCAGTGCCATCTCATAAGGCGTGAGCAAATCTTTTCCTGAAATATTGAAAATTCCTTCGGCTTCTTTCTGGGCAATCAACCAGCAGCCCGTCGCCAAATCTTCGGCCAAAGTAGGGGTACGCCATTGGTCGGTTACGACGTTGATGTGTTTGCCTTCTTCGAGCGATTTTTTGACCCACAAGATGATATTCGACCGCGACATATCGTGCGCTATCCCATACACCAGCACGGTGCGAGCGATAGCCCAGCGAAGGCCACTATGCTGTACGATTTTCTCAGCGGCGTATTTGCTCCAGCCATAAAAACTTAGGGGATTGGCTTCGGCTTCTTCGGTGTAGGGGCCAGCCGCACCATCGAAAATAAAATCGGTCGAAACGTGGCACAAAAAAGCACCATGCTTACGGCAGGCTTCGACGATGTACTGCACTGCCGTTACGTTTTGCAACCAGCAGGCTTCTTTTTCGGCTTCGCATTGGTCCACGTTGGTCATGGCAGCACCGTGAATGACCACATCGGGACGAGTCGTAGCTATTACGTCTTCTACTTCAGTGCGATTGGTAATGTCAAGACTATGATAAACATAGCCTGCTGTAAAAGGAAGGCGATTTTGGCCACGTGCTGTGGCTATGGTTTGAATGTTGGGCTGTTGGATAAGCAAGGCAACTAATTTTTGCCCCAAAAGGCCATTGGCTCCTGTAACAAGTATTTTTTTCATAGGCTGCAAAGTTATAAAAAACCTTTTTAGGTGTCATTTTGGAAGGTTTCAGAAAGTTGGTCAAGCACCTACGGTGCATTTGATTTGGATAAATACACTTTTTCCTACCGATATGAAGCTCCCAAAGGAGCAAAGTTTGAGCAGTGAAGTAAGGTTATTTTTTACGAAACTCGTTTTAATTTACAATCTGCGTTTCATCAATCATCTAAAATTTCTCAAAGTGTAAGTAAACGTAAGCATAAAGTAACGCTGCAAAACGCGAGTTTGTAGGTCTTCGATGTAAGTTTCGGTGATGTTTCTACTGACGCTATTGTTTTGACGGAGTACATCAAATGTACTTAGTTTCAACTCACCCGCTTGGTTTTTGAGGAATTTTTGTCCTATGGCAGCATTCCAGAGCAAAAAGTTGAGATTGAAATCCTGCCCCAATCCTCTGAAAAGGGTATGATTGAGATTGGTATTGACGAAGAACCCTTTTTTGGTCAGCCAGTTGAATTTGAGGTTGCTGTTTTGGGAATAAAACGTACCGTCGAGGGCGGGTTGGAGTGTATTTCTGACGGTGTTGTAGTTGCCATTGACCGAAAGTGTGAAGTCAATACGCTCACTGATGTTGCTACCGAGTACGATACCTCCATTGATACTGTGGGTATTTGCGATGTTTTCGTTGGTGTTGATGATGCCGATAGTACGTGTGTAGCCTGTACCGAGGTTGAAATTGAGATTGCTTTTGATAGCTCTAAAGGGAGTACCAAACGTAACGAACGAGCGCACGTTCCAGTTGCCATTGACATTGACTGGCAGACTAAACTGCGAGCCGTTTTTGAGCGTAAATCCTGCCACGACGGTATCGCGCGTAGCGATGAAAGTGGCATTGGAGATGTTGTTTTGGACGAAAGCCCCAAAGACATTTACAAAAAAGCTACGTGCTGTTTTGGCATCTGTGATACCATATCGAAACGACATACGGTGGTTGTATTCTTGTTTCAAATCGGGGTTGCCGGTACGTAGAAAAAGCGGGTTGGTGTTGTCCACTACATTTTGTAATTGACTGATAGAGGGCGCATTGGTTGAAGTACGATAGTTGAAACGATAGCTTACGCCTTTGGTATTGCGACCCATGATCATCAACGACGGCAGCAGGTTGTTGAAAGTACGGCTGACCGTAAACTCCTGCGGGAAATTCTGCTGGCCGTTGAGTTGGGCATTTTGGAAAGCGATATCGCCGCTTATCATGGTGGTTTTGATACGATGGCGGTAGCCTATGCCTACGTTGTTTGAGAAATAAGTATTGTCAAACTCATTGGAGAGGCGTAAATCGGGGGCGGTATAATCGCTGGTACTTTGGTCAAAATTGAAGGTATTGCGCTCGGAGTAGTTTTTGGTAAACGACGGTGCGTAGTTGAGTTGTAGCTGCCCACTGCGCCCTATATTTTCGGTAAACGAAATATTACTTGCCACCGTATAGCCGCTGCCACGGGTGAGCGTTTGCTGATCTACATTTTGGAGCGAATCGGCAGTACGACGACCAAAGAACTTAATGACCGACTCCAACGCTGACTCGCCGCTGCGGTTGTTGGCGGAGGTGTTGAGATTGACTGATAAGGTTCTGCCTACTTTACCGAAACGATGCCTCCACAAAATCGAATTGCTGAGGTTGTAGCCCGTATTTTGGGAGCGATTGGTCGTAGTGGTTTGATTGAGTGGTCGCTCGGCCAAAGCATTAGTGCCAAAGAGGTTGTTGAAGGCGGTATTGTCTTGAAAACTGATACGAGGCGTGATAATGAACGAGTTGCGGGTGTTGAGGGTGTATTCGAGGCGGCCATTGAGGCGGTGGTTGGAGTTGTTGTTGGTCGCAAAGTAGTCTTCGTTGTATTGTTGTCCCGCTCCTTGCGTCGAAAAGAAAGTACGCGCTACTTGGCTTTCGTTGAGGTTATTGCCATTGTTGAAAAAATAGCTGCCGCTTACTTTCCATTTTTTGCCCCAGTTGTCAGAATAGTTAAGTCCCAGCTCATGGGTTTGGCTGATGCCTCCTTGCTGTGGTGCCATGAAATTGTCGGCAGGGTTTCCACCGAAATCGCCCCCACGCCCACCTCCTCCGCCCCCGCGTCCGCCGCCTTGCCCACCGCGACCTTGCCCACCGCGATTGCCCCCGGGGGCATTGTTGGCAGTTCCGCCCAGTGCGCCCAGCAAGTCCTCACTGCCGAAGTTTTGTTGGTTGATGTTGTTGGTCATACCAATCAGTGAGAGGCGCGTATCTTTTTTGAAATAATTGGTACTACCACCGGCTTGGTATCGCCCGTCGGTACCTGCGCCTGCATAGACTTTTCCAAACTGCCCATTGTTGCGGTCGGAGCGTGTAACGATATTGATGGCTTTGACGGTCTGGCCATCGTCGAAGCCTGTGAACTGTGCTTGGTCGCTAAGGCGGTCAAATACTTGTATTTTATCTATTACTTCGGCGGGCAGGTTGCGCAGAGCTAAGGTGGCATCATCACCAAAAAACTCACGCCCATCCACCGTTACGCGCTGTACATTTTCGCCCTGTGCTTTTACTTGCCCATTTTCTATGGTGATGTTGGGCATTTTTTCGAGCAAATCTTGCGCCGAAGCATCGCGGTTGGTTTTGAAAGCATTGGCGTTATAAATCGTAGTGTCGCCTCGCTGCTGTACCCGTTCGGCGATGCCTTTCACCTCTACGTCTTTCAGCAGTTGGGCATCTGTTTTGAGGGCAATCGTCCCCAAATCAGGCGATTGCCGGCGGAAGTTAATACGTTGCTGATAAGTTGTATAGCCTACAAACGAGGCACTGAAATAATAGCTTGCCAGCGGGACGTTACGAAAAACAAAAGTCCCACTTGTATCGGCCACCGTACCATAGCGCTGGGTGCTGTCGGCGGTGTTGATGAGTAGTACATTGGCACCGATGAGAGGCGACTGGTCAGCGGCATCTACCAACTTCCCTTTCAGAGTGATGTTTTGTGCCAATACCGCTTGACCACTCCAAAAACAAATTATCCACAATCCCAACCGCAAGTAAAAAGATGTATGCTTCATTATGATTAAATCAGTTTTTAAACCAATGGATAAATAAAATAACAAAAGGTTTAGCCCAATGTGGTCTAAAAGCGATGAAATACCCCAAAACACCGACCATTTGGAATGTCTTTGCCGATAGACTTTTGTTGCAACTGCCTTTTGTCTTGCTTTTTTTGATGGTTGCTATGGTATAAAAAAATCTTTCGTAATTTGGCCAAACGATTTTGGTACGCGCTCATTGGGAGAGTATGATATTTTGGAGAAAAATTGAGGCTCAATCGCTTTGTACTTTATCGGTTTTTTGTCATTATTGAACACTCATAACGTACCTTTATGAAACACTCTACTCGTCGTTCGTTTCTCAAAGTGGGAGGTTTGGCTGCATTTTCTCAAATAGCTGGCTGTACTTCGGCATCAGAAAAAACACCCAAACAAAATCCACACTCACAACAAGGCGGCCCTGTGGTACTCTCGACTTGGAAGCAACTAAAAGCACATGAGGCAGCTATACCACTCCTCGAAGAAGGCCGAAGCGCGCTCGATGTAGTAGAAGCAGGTGTTCGTGTCCCCGAAGCCGACCCCGACGACATGAGCGTAGGCTATGGTGGCTTACCCGACCGCGACGGCATCGTAACGCTCGATGCTTGTATCATGGACGACAAAGGGAATGCAGGGTCAGTTACATTTCTGCAAAATATCATGCACCCTATATCGGTAGCAAGGGCCGTGATGGAAAAAACGCCCCATGTTATGCTGAGTGGTAAAGGCGCATTAGATTTTGCGCTTTCGCAAGGATTCAAACAAGAAAATTTGCTGACCGAAAAATCAAAAAAAGCATGGCAAGAATGGCTCAAAACAGCAGAGTACAAACCCAAAGCCAATATCGAACGCCACGATACTATCGGCATGGTAGCTTTGGATAAAAACGGCAATCTGTCTGGAGCCTGTACCACCAGCGGTATGGCCTACAAACTCCACGGGCGCGTAGGCGACTCGCCTATCATCGGCGCGGGGCTTTTTGTGGACAACGAAATCGGAGCCGCTTGTGCCACAGGCGTAGGGGAGTTGGTCATGAAAACTATGGGGGCTTTTTTGATAGTAGAATTGATGCGTCAGGGCTATACTCCTCAAGAGGCTTGTGAGGAGGCTGCCCAGCGTATCATTAGAAAACAGCAATACAGAGACTTTCAAGTAGGGTATTTGGCACTCAACAAAAAAGGCGAACACGGAGCGTATAGTTTACAAAAGGGGTTCAACTACACAATTTATCAAAAAAGCCAAAATCAAGTCATTGAGGCTGATTTTTACGGCAAATAATTACGATTCAACCAAAAATCACCACTCTTAAATCACCTAATCTCGTGGAAAAAAAAGCAAAAAAAGCCCTTCTTTTTGAAATTGCGTGGGAGGTCTGCAATCAAGTAGGAGGCATATACACTGTCATACGCAGCAAAGTCCCAGCTATGGTAGATCAATGGGGCGATGAGTATGTATGCTTGGGGCCATACTTCCCACAGCGTGCCATGACCGAATATGAACCTATCACCTCCGACGATGGTTCCGCGCTCTACCAAATCGTACATAAAATGCGTGAAGAAGGCTATGCCGTAGAGTATGGCTATTGGCTCATCACAGGTAAGCCCCGCATTGTGCTTTTCGACATCAGGAGTATTGCCCACAAACTCGATGCTATCAAATATGGCCTTTGGGAGCGTCATGGCATTTCTACAACCCACATCGAAGATTTGGTTAACCAAACCCTTTGCTTTGGCGAAATGGTGCGTATTTTCTTGACTTATTTCGCCCAAGATTACGCTCGCAAGTTTGACATTACGGCGCATTTTCACGAGTGGATGGCCTCCTCTGGGCTTCCAGATTTACGCCGCGATGAGGTACGTATGGCTACGGTATTCACTACTCATGCCACCATGCTGGGCCGATATATCGCCTCCAACGAACGCGATTTCTATGCCAAACTGCCGTACTATGACTGGAAACATGAAGCCCGACACTATGGTATTGAAGCCCAAGCAACCATAGAACGATTGGCCTACTTGAGTGCGCACGTAGGTACTACTGTATCGGACGTAACGGCCCGAGAGTGTGAGGTATTTTTGGGCAAATACCCCGACTTGGTACTCCCCAACGGCCTGAATATCCAGCGGTTTGCAGCGGTGCATGAGTTTCAGAACTTGCATGTCAAATACAAAGAAAATATCCATGAATTTGTGATGGGCCATTTCTTCCAAAGCTACTCCTTCAACCTTGACAAAACACTGTACTTTTTCACCTCGGGTCGTTATGAGTTTGTCAATAAAGGCTATGATCTCACCCTCGAAGCCTTAGCACGCCTCAACTGGAAAATGGTACAGGCCAAGATGGATATGACTGTGGTGATGTTTTTCATTACTCGACAGCCTTACCATTCTATCAATGCCGATGTACTTCAATCGAGAGCTGTATTGGGCGAAATTCAAGATACCTGCAAATCAATCGAAGAAGAAATCGGTAAGAAACTATTTTTGGCTTCAGCTTCTTCAAGTGATTATAATTTACCCAATCTCAACGAATTTGTAGATGAATACTGGCGGCTTCGCTTACGGCGTACTATTCAGACTTGGAAAACCAAACGTCTTCCACCTTATGTAACACACGATTTGAAACAGCCCGATGGTATCACCGATTTTTGTGAACGTGCTGGACTTAAAAACCATGAACAAGACAGAGTGAAAATCGTCTATCACCCCGACTTTGTAACTTCCACCAATCCTTTGTTTGGCCTTGATTACGGTCAGTTCGTTCGGGGCTGTCATTTGGGTATTTTCCCAAGCTATTATGAGCCTTGGGGTTACACACCGCTCGAATGTGTAGTACGGGGTATTCCAACCGTTACGAGCGATTTATCGGGCTTTGGCGATTTTGTGATGCAAATCATGCGCGACTACGAAAACCGTGGTATCTATGTCATCAATCGTAAAACCCAAAACTTCGACCAAGCCGCCGATCAGTTGGCTAATATTTTATTTAAATTCGTAAAAATGAACCTGCGTGAGCGAATCCAACAGCGTAACAAAGTAGAAAACATTTCTGATGTATTCGACTGGAACAATCTCCGCTCATACTACGATACTGCCCACGACTTAGCCGCCAAAAAAGCATTTAAAACAAAGGTAAATTGAAGTGAACATTTGATAATTTCCCCCCAATTCATTGTCCTATACTTAAACCTCATAGGTTTGCAAAAAATAGCTATGTAACCCATTGATAATCAACGGAAATCTATGAGGTTTTTTCGCAAATCAATTTTGAACGAGTATAAATTGATGATTAATAAATTCTGATTACATATAATGTCGCAACAAAAAATACAGGCGGTTTTTGAAGAAATGAGCAAGGTTGTAGTGGGGCAAGAAAACCTCATCAATCGCCTTCTGGTAGGTTTGTTTACGGGGGGGCATATCTTACTCGAAGGGGTTCCCGGACTAGCCAAAACCCTCACTGTTAATACCCTTTCTCATGTTTTAAATCTTGATTTCCAACGTATCCAGTTTACTCCCGATTTACTCCCAGCCGACATCATCGGAACAATGATTTACCGCCCCAAGTTGGGCGATTATGAAGTAAAAAAAGGGCCTATCTTTGCCAATATGATATTGGCCGATGAAGTAAACCGCTCGCCAGCCAAAGTACAATCGGCATTGCTCGAAGCCATGCAAGAAAAACAAGTAACGATTGGAGAGGAAACCTTCCCACTCGATCGGCCTTTTTTTGTATTGGCTACCCAAAACCCCGTAGAGCAAGAAGGTACTTACCCGCTCCCCGAAGCACAGTTGGACAGATTTATGATGAAGGTATTTGTAGATTATCCCTCTAAAGAACAAGAACTCCAAGTGATGCGTCGAATGTCAAATCTTGATTATAACTACGCCCCTAAGGCTGTATTGAGTAAAGAGGATATTTTCCAAATCCGCCACGAAATCAACCAAATCACGATTTCTGAAACTCTCGAAAATTACATCGTAGAATTGGTCTTTGCCACCCGCCGCCCGTTGGAGTATAACCTACGCGACGAAGCCCGCTACATTCAGTTTGGGGTATCGCCTCGCGGTACTATCAAACTCAACTTAGCTGCCAAAGCCCTGGCGTATTTTGCGGGGCGCGACTATGTACTGCCCGAAGACATCAAAGAAGTAGCCCCCGACGTACTCAACCACCGCCTCATGCTCAACTACGAAGCCGAAGCCGACGGCATCACTACCCGCTTTGTCATTGATTCTATCCTTAGAAAAGTGGCCATCGGACGCTAAAACCTTCGTTGGATTATTTTTTACAAATTTAATTTTGGTTTCTAAAATATGTTGATTAACTTTATGTAATATTACGCTTAATCAATACTCCCTATAAAAACCCATGAAAAAGTCTATTTTTTCCTTCTTACTGGTTTTGCTTGGCTACAACCTGTACGCCCAAGTAACTTTTCAACCCGCCCAGCCCAAATCGGGTGAACGAGTAGAGGTACTCTATGATCCTGCCAATACCTCTTTGGCTAATGCCACAGACATCAAAGCCGAGTATTTGATGCTTGAGTCAAAGCCAAACCCGATGCTTCAGCCTGTTTCATTGATTCTACAAAAAGAAGGAAATCTTTGGAAAGGAGTCTTCGAAATCAGCAACCCTGCCACGGTAGCTGTGGTTATGATATTGATAGATGCCCAAGGCAAAATCATAGATAAAAACAAAGACAAAGGCTATACACTAATGGTGTATGATAATGTCGGCCGGCCCGTAAAAGGGGCATATTCTGGATTAGCTACTAATCATACCATTTTAACTCGTACTCCATCTTTTCGGTTTCGCCCTGATTTCCAGTATCAATACCAACTTTTTGAGAAAGAGTTTTCGGCGTATCCTGAAACCAAAAAAGATTATTTAGCCAATTACCTTACGGCAGTCGTATTGGGGCGTAAGGAGGGCTATAAAGAATATGCCAAAAAAGAATTGGACGAAGTACTTACTGAAAACCCACACTTTGATGCTTTCAAATGGCCGATGTATATCAATCTTTACCGCGAAATTGGTGAAAAAGAGAAAGCGGAGGAGTTGGCCAAAGTGATTCGCGAAAAAGACCCCAAGGGTATGTTTGTACAGATGGAAATGTTGAACAAAATTATGTCTGAACAAAATAATGCCCGAAAAGTAGCGATGTTTGAGGAGTTTGAGCAAAATATTCCCAATTCCCCTTTTCTGACAACGTTGGCCCAAGGAGTGATCAACAGCTATGTCGCAGAGGGAAACATGGCCAAGGCAAAATCCTTGATTGAGAAATATGACAACAATATTAAGCCCAAATACTCATTTTATAACGAGATAGCATGGCAAATGGCCGAAAAAAATATCGAATTACCCACCGCCCTTGAGTATTCCAAAAAATCGCTCGAAGCCGCTGCTGCCGAGAATGCTCCTGCTTCTACCGTCAAGATGTGTAAAGATACCTATGGCTATATTTTAGAAAAACTCGGCAACATCGAAGAAGCCTATACCTACTACAAAGAAGCCGTAGGCGGCGAAGACCAATTTTCTACCCCCGACGTGAATGAACGCTACGTACTGGCTGCCTACAAAACAGGCCGCTACGACGAAGCCCAAAAGGCTGCCGAACATTTTCTAAAAATTGGCAAAGCGACCGACCCAATCAAAGAAACCCTCAAGACGATTTATGGCAAGACCCATACGGCTGCTCAAACCGAAGCCTATATCAGCTCACTCGAAAAAGAAATCAAAAGTATAGAAGAGGAGCGGTTGGCTAAAAGCATGATTTCGGAGCCAGCCCCCGCCTTCACGCTCAAAGATTTGGACGGAAATACCATTCGTTTGTCAGATTTGCGAGGCAAGACGGTCGTTCTCGATTTTTGGGCTACATGGTGCGGGCCTTGTGTGGCCTCATTTCCAGGTATGTTGGCAGCACAGCGGAAGTATGCCAACAATCCGAATGTGAAGTTTTTGTTTGTCAATACATGGGAGCGGGTAGATGATGTCGTCTTGACGGTACGTAAGTTTATTACGGATAAAAAATATACAGAATTTACCGTTCCGCTCGACCTCGATAGTAAAGTAGTGAAAGATTACAATGTGAGCGGTATTCCTACCAAATTTATCATTGACCCCAGCGGTAATATTCGTTTCAAAAGTGTCGGTTTTTCGGGAAGCACCAGCAAAGTGGTAGAAGAAGTATCGGCCATGATAGAAATGGCAAATCGAGGAAAATAATAAAAATCCCCCCATCAGCAGATGAACTAACGGGGGGATTTAGAATGAAGCTGTGAAATCAAGCAGTTACTGGCTCTTTTTTAGCTTTCGTAAAAAATCCTTCGCCCTGTGCGGCCATTTCGCGGAGGCGTGAGGTAGGGCGGAAACGTTCTCCGTAGGTATCGGCTAAGCGGTCGCACTCTGATACAAATTCTTCGATGCCTACATAGTCCACAAATGAGAGTGTGCCACCTGTATAGGGGGGGAAGCCCCAAGCCAAAATCGAACCTAAATCAGCATCGAGTTTGGTACGAATTACGCCCTCCTCAAAGCACCGAACCGTTTCGATAGCCTGACGATATAACAACCTTTTTTTGACTTCTTCGAGCGAGGGTTGGCTTTGAGCCAATGGAAACATTTCTGATAGCCCCGGCCAAAGGTATTTTTGGCCACCTTCAGGATATTCATAAAAACCAGCTTTGGCTTTTTTGCCCAACCGCCCCATTTCAGTAAATTTTTTGCCAATCTGATAGCTGGTGTCATCTTCTGACAATACGCCGTCTTTGACTGCTTGTCCGGAGATTTTATACACCAAATCTAAGGCTACCTCATCGGTTACGGCCAAAGGCCCTACGGGCATACCAGCGAGTTTTCCGGCATTTTCTATCAAAACAGGATTAACGCCCTCTTTCAATAACTCCATGCCTTCGGAAGTGTAAGTGCCAAAGCAGCGTGAGGTATAAAAACCACGTGAGTCATTGACTACGATAGGTGTTTTCTTGATTTTATTGGTGTAGTCCACCGCTACGGCTATAGCATAGTCGGAGGTTTGTTTGCCTACTATGATTTCGACCAGCATCATTTTATCCACAGGGGAGAAAAAATGAATACCGATAAAGTTGGCTGGGTTGTTGGAGGCTTTGGCTAATCCTGTAATGGGTAACGTAGAGGTATTTGAGCCAAAAACACCATTTTCGGCCAGCATCGGTTCGGCTTCTTGTGTTACAGTGGCTTTGAGTTCGCGATTCTCAAAAACAGCCTCGACAATCAAGTCACTACCTTTCAAATCGGCGGCATCAGCAGTAGGTTTTATTAAATTCAAAATGCCTTCGGCTTTGAGGCTGTCCATTTTGCCACGGTCAATGGCTTTTTTAAGCAGATTGCGTGAGTAGTCTTTGCCTTTTTCGGCAGCTTCGAGGCTTACGTCTTTGAGTACTACTTCGATACCCGCCATAGCACTCACATAAGCGATACCTGCGCCCATCATACCCGCTCCCAAAATGCCGAGTTTTTTGACATCGGTAGGGGGAATATTTTTGGGGCGACTGGCTCCTTTTTTGGCTTCGTTCATGCCCAAAAACACGGTACGAATCAGATTGCCGGCTTCTTTGGAAGTAGCCACTTGTACAAAATGCCGCGCTTCGATAGCCAGTCCTTTGTCAATATTGACCAAAAGCCCCTCATAAACACACGACATGATATGCTGTGTAGCGGGGTAGTTGCCTTTCGACTTGTCCATCATCATGGCCGTGCCTACCGTAAAGGTCTGCATACCCACAGGGCTTAGTACAGCTCCATTCGGGATTTTGTAGCCTTCGCGGGCTTGGATTTTGCCTGTTTTTTTGTTGATTTCGTCCCAAGGTTTGACAGGGTTCGGATTGGCGGCTATCCATGCGGCCGCTTTTTCAAGCATTTCTTCGCGAGTGGAGGCGATGTCGTCCACGATACCCATATTTTTGGCTTCTTTGGGACTCATTTCTTTGCCTTCCAATATCAACGGCAAAGCCGCCTGCATTCCTATCATGCGGGGCAGACGTTGCGTACCACCCGCACCGGGCAGAAGCCCAACTTTTACTTCTGGCAGACCGATTTTGGATTTGGGGTTGTCTAAGGCGATGCGATGATGACACGCCAAGCAAATCTCCAGTCCACCGCCCAAGGCAGTACCGTTGATAGCAGCTACAACGGGCTTACCATTGGTTTCGATTTTGCGAAAAATCCGATTGAGTTCCGAAGATACTTTGTACATCTCCGATTTGGGTAATTGCTGATTGCGGAGAAGCATCTTGAGGTCTGCACCCGCCACAAACTCATTTTTATCGGAGGTAATGATGATGCCTTTTACGTCGGAGTCGACGTAGGCTTTTTCGAGTGCCGCCTCAAAGGCAGGAATGGATTCGTCGTTGAGGACGTTCATGGGTGCGCTGGTCAGATTCCAACTGATGAGCGCGATATGGTTTTGAACCGAATAATTGATAGCCATTGTTTTGTCTGTTTTTGAAAAGATTTTTCCTTAGCAAGGAGAGGGGCTAATATTCCTCTTTCACCTTGTTAGGGTGAAAGCGGGCAGGGGAATGGAGGTTGTTTTTAGTTCACCCTCTCAAAAATCGTTGCTATACCCATGCCACCACCGATACAGAGTGTAGAAAGACCAAACTGCTTATCGCTACGCTCCAACTCGTCTATCAGTGTAGCAGAAATGATAGCCCCAGTAGCTCCAAGTGGGTGGCCAAGGGCAATGGCTCCACCATTTACGTTTACTTTAGAGTGATCTACGCCCAGCATTTCCATAAAATACATCGGTACCGCAGCAAACGCCTCATTGACTTCAAACAAATCAATGTCTGAAATGCTCATACCCGCTTTTTTCAAAACTTTTTCGGTAGCAGGTACAGGGCCAGTGAGCATGATTGTAGGCTCCGAACCTACGATAGCGAAGGCTTTGATTTTGGCGCGAGGCTTTAGGCCGAGTTTTTCGCCAATGGCTTTTGAGCCAATGAGTAGCCCAGCGGCACCGTCCACGATTTGCGAGGAGTTACCAGCGTGGTGTACATGGTTGATTTTATCCACATCAGCGTATTTCATCAAGGCCAAGGCATCAAGCCCCATGCTGCCCATCATCTCGAAGGCGGGCTTTAGATTGGCTAATGACTCCACAGTTGTACCGGGGCGCACACCTTCGTCGCGGTCGAGGATAGTAATGCCGAGTTCGTCTTGGTAGGGTACGAGCGACTGGGCAAAACGGTTTTCTTGCTGCGCTTCTATCGCTCTACGATAAGACTCTGCTGCGTAGCTGTCCACATCGGTACGGGAGTAGCCTTGGCGAGTAGCTATCAAATCGGCAGAAATACCTTGCGGTACGATATTGTGGCGTGCTACGATTTGTGGATTCATGAATAACGCCCCGCCGTCGGTACCCATCGGTACTCGACTCATAGATTCTACGCCACCGGCTACTACCAAATCTACCTGACCCGACATGATATAGGCGGCTGCTTGGTTGATAGCTTCCAAACCCGACGAGCAAAAACGATTGAGTTGTACACCCGCTACACTTTGGGCGTAGCCTGCTTCGAGTACTGCGGTTCGGGCTATATCGGCTCCTTGCTCGCCTACGGGCGTTACACAACCCATGATGACATCGTCCACATAGCTAGTATCCAAGTGGTTGCGCTGCTGAATGGCTTTCAATACACTGGTCAGAAGTTGAATAGGCTGCACTTCATGCAGACTACCGTCTGACTTGCCGCGCCCGCGAGGCGTGCGCACAGCATCATAAACAAAGGCTTCGGTCATAGTTATAGTTTGTGGTTGAGTGATTAAGACTTCTATTTTAAATTACATTAATCAAATACATGAATGTTATGCTTGCATACTATTTTTTGGCAAATGTATATTCATAACTCAAAAAGTCAAAGGTTAGTTTAAAAACTTCTTAGAAAAATGATGTAAAGTAGGATAATGGCTCAAAAAAATAGGGCCTTCAGCGCGTTCCATAGGGCGCGTTTGTTACGGTCGTCGGCTTGAACTATCGCAAGAGTTTCAGAAAATAAAAAACAAACTCCATCAGCTTTTTTTGGCTCGTACCGATTCATCAGGATTTCGAGATTGACTTTCAAAAAAGGAACCCCAAACGAAATGACATGATGTACTTTTTTGCTTGTCAAAACAGGTCGAAAATCTATCTGACCGAAGTCAGCTACATTGAGAATATCGGTATGCTCGGGAGTAATCTTGACTGCTTCCAACACTTTTTTCAAAAAAATGGCATCACTGGGCGATAGGCCCCCTTTTTCATCAATCAGCACCAATACTTTATGATTGACTTCGGGTACATGGAGTATTTTGGGAGGGGCCGGTGAGGTTTGTTTAGGTGGAGAAAAAATTGGGGAAGAGTGAGTTTGATTTGAGGCTGTTTCCGGCACGTCAGGTTTTTTCTCCATAACATCTACGGCTTTTTCGGCAACACGAAAAATCATCTCATTTTGGTAAAGTATCTTAAAGAGTGTATTCATAGTACAAAAGTAATAGCTATCGGCTTTTGGCTTGTAGCTTTTAGCTTTCTTTTTGCTGATGAAAGTAACTACTTTTGCAGCTTACTTTCTTAAAACATATTCAACACATGAAAATCATCTGCATAGGACGCAATTACGTAGATCATATTCACGAACTTCAAAACGCCATTCCGGAAGACCCCGTTATTTTTCAAAAGCCTGACTCCGCAATCCTTAAAGACAATGCACCATTTTATATGCCTGATTTTACGCAAGACTTGCACCATGAGGTAGAGATTGTGGTCAAAATCAATAAAATGGGTAAAAACATCGAAGAGCGTTTTGCTCACAAATATTATGACGAAATAGGGATAGGCATTGATTTTACGGCACGCGATTTGCAGTCAAAACTCAAAGCGAAGGGGCTGCCGTGGGAGTTGGCCAAGGCTTTTGATGGCTCGGCACCTGTGTCGGGGTTTGTTCCCAAATCGAAGTTTACCGATATGCAAAACATCAATTTTCATCTCGACGTAAACGGCCAAACTCGCCAGCAAGGCAATACGTCGTTGATGTTGTTCAAAATTGATTATATCATTTCGTTTGTTTCTAAGTATTTCACACTCAAAACCGGGGACTTAATTTTTACGGGTACTCCCAAAGGCGTAAGCCCCGTCAAGATAGGTGATAAACTCACAGCCTACATCGAAGGTCAAAAGATGTTGGATTTTGAGATAAAGTGATTTTGGGGGGAACTACCTTTTTATGTATATTTGAGTATATGAATCTTACGAAACAAGAATTAATAGATTTGAAAAATATGTTAAGCGATTTGTTAGAAGAAATTGATTTTCAAATCAAAATTTACAGGCCAGATGAAGATGATGAAAAATTTCAGTTTCTGATAAAAAAAGCCATTAGCTACAGAGATATTATTTCAAGAATTAATAAAGAACTAAACGAGCTATGAACCCAGTCATCAAAGATTTTTATAATAAAATACGTTCTATGGAAGACTCTATCCAACAAGAGATACTTATCAATGAGTTGAAAGAATATGTTTCCAGTCTTTCAACAGAAGAACAAGAACTTTATCGTCAAAATGCCATTGCTTCCATAGAGAGTAAACTCGAAATCATGGACAAATTAGTCACAGCCTATGAAGCTATGAAGAATGACTATTTGCAGTTTGCTCAATGATATTTACTAAATGAGGACAAAACAAGCCACTTTCCACACTCTCTTTCGTTTTGCGTTTTTAGTTGTACTTTTTTCATGGTACATTCAGGGAAACGTAGTCTTCGCCCAGCGCGAATCTTATCCAAAAAACTATTTTTTGTTTCCAATCAATCCAGGTCAAAAAAATACCCTCGCCGGAGTACTGGGCGATTTGCGAACCAATCACTTCCACGCAGGTATAGATGTACGTACCCAGCAACGAGAAGGTCTCGAAGTACTGGCCAGTGCCGATGGCTACATTTCCAAAATCAGGGTACAAACCAACGGCTACGGCAATGTCATCTTCCTCAAACACCCCAACGGCATGAGTACTGTTTATGGGCATTTGCTGTCTTTTGCAGAGCCTTTTGGGAGTTTTGTGCGCCAAAAACAATACGAACGCCAGACGTTTGAGATTGATTTTGATTTTGATGAAAAACAATTTCCGGTCAAAAAAGGGCAGTTTATCGCACTATCAGGCAATACGGGTGGCTCACAAGGCCCACATTTACATTTTGAAATACGCGATTCCAAAGACAACTACCTCAACCCCCTTTTCTTTGGCTTTACAGAAGTAGAAGACGATATTCCGCCTTACTTCAACTCGCTGGCTATCAAGCCTATGTCGCTGATGGGGAGAGTCAATGGAGAGTTTGAAAGGACGAGTTTTCGGCCCATTCGTCAGAAAGACGGAAGCTACTCACTTTCGCAGCCTGTACGAGGCTGGGGGGAGTTGGGGGTAGAATTGGTAGCGTTCGATGCCATGAATGGAGTCAATTTCAGAAATGGTATCAACTGTGTCGAAATCAAACTTGACGGGCAAGAAGTCTTTGCCTACAATATGACGAGTTTCCCCAGCCGTAGCACCCGCGACTACAACCAACTCATTGATTACGCCACCGAGCAACGTTCGGGCGTTCGATACCTCAAATGCTACAACCCCGACGGCAATGAATTTAATCTATACCAAACCAACGGCTATCGAGGCAAACTGATGATTACGGATACCCTTGAGCATCAAGTAGAAGTCAGACTTTTTGACTCTTACGAAAATGCCTCCGTACTTCGGTTCACGATCAAAGGCGAAATACCCCAAGCACCCCTCATGCCTTTGGGTGAACCAGAACTCCCACCACAGTTTGCTTACATTAAGACCGATGCTACCGAAAATATTCTGAAAATCAGCGCATTAGGTTTAAGAGAATTGGTGCCAGCAGAATTGTTTGTCAAAAACAAGGTCGTAAGCCTCAATCCAGCTTACCAAGCCAACAGCGAAACCGTCTATTTGTTGGATATGCGTCAGTATTTGCCCGATTCGATTCAGATAGGAAATAAGGTTTTGAGGACTCATTATCGAGCAAAAATTTTACCTAATCGCTTAGAAACTTACAAAGACGATCGTACAATAGTACGTTTTGGCAATCAATCAGTGTTTGATACACTTTATTTGGCTGTCCAGACCTACCCCAGTGGCTTGATGGTAGGCGATGTTTACACCCCATTGCGCGATGCTATTGGGATAAGTTTCAAGCCACAAAACCTACCCGAAAATATTGAAAAAACCCATGCGTACCGTACCCACAACGGTCGAATGTATTTCTTGGGGGGGAATTGGCAGGGCAATCAAATCGAATTTACGAGTCGTGATTTTGGCAATTTTATGCTGGCTACTGATACCGAACCACCCAAAGTTCAACTCCTTTCTTCCAATAAAAACAGTATTTCGGCAAGAATACATGATGCGATGTCAGGTATCAAAGACTTCAAAGCCTACGTCAATGGCCAATGGGTATTGATGAACTATGATTATAAACGCAATTATATCTGGTCTGAAAAATTAGTGGATTCTACCGATTTTGAAGGTACACTCCGCCTCGAAGTAACCGACCGCGCCGGCAATACAGCCACCATTGAAAGCGAAATCAAAGAAGTAGTAAAAGTACCTGCTACACGGCCTAAAAAACAGAAAAATATAAGGGCAAAATCTTCTGGCAAAAAAGTACCCCCTAAAAAAGGAAAGGGCAAGCGGCGTTGAGTCTAAGAAATAAACAGGAAATACCTCCGTTGTTTTGCGGTGCGTACGCAAAACAGCAAAAAAAGTCCCTTTCACAAGAGAAAGGGACTTATAAAAACAGGTTGAGAGCCAATAATGTACTACTTCTTGTTCTTCATCCAAAAATAGAGAATCCCAAAAGCTACTACTAAAATTCCAGGGAAAGATACCATCGTACTCAACGTAGCCTGCCCTGCGGCTAATTCGAGGGCATCACCAGTAAGGTTTTGAGCGGCAGCCTCAGCACGGGCGTTGTCAATCCACTTGCCGATGATAGGCTGGAAAATTGAAGTTGAAAACATTCCCACTCCCCCAATGATTGACATGCCTAATGCACCACTGGCAGGGATTTTGTCTGCTACAAAACCTACCATGTTGGGCCAAAAATAAGCTATACCACAAGCATATACGAAGGCCGTAGCATAAGCTGCACCCCCTGTAACTTTACTCAACATAAACAAACCAATGGTAGCCAAAATAGCCGATCCCCACAATACGCCCGTTTGGTCAATTTTGTGAATAACAGGGCCTGCAAAATAGCGAGCTACGGCCATTGTACCCGTCGTAATAGCCAACAGAATCATGGGGTCTGCGCCAGACTTGCTCAAAATCAAACCTACCCACTGCTGAGGGCCAAACTCCGAAATAGCCGTAAGTGTCATACACGCAAACATGAACAAGAATAGAGGTGTAAGCATGGCTTTGAAATTGTCACTTAGGTTAGCAGCCTCAGCCACTTTGGGTTTGGGAAACGCTTGCCCCCAAAAAAGAGTGGCATAAATGATAGTCGGTATCAAAATCACCCAAATTTGGGCTTGCCAACCCAAGTTGGCATCAGTCATAAATTTTGAAACCAATGCCCCAATCACAATCCCACCCGGAAACCACATGTGAAATTTGTTGAGCATGGCGTTCATCTTATTGCCTTCATACGAATCGGCAATCATGGGGTTACAGGCTGCCTCAGTACAGCCATTACCCAAACCAATGAGAAGGGTAGAAATCAACAAAGTAGTAAAACTTCCTCCCGAATAAATGGTCAGTAAAATACCGATAGCGTGAGCAAAAAATGCAAACTGCATGATGGCTTTACCACCTACGGTATTGTAAATAAGCCCGCCTACAATCATCGAAATAGGAAAGCCCAAAAACCACATTTGGTTGATAGTGCCGAGTTGCTCGGCAGAAAAGCCATATTCAGTACCAAGTTGCGCCAAAATACCTGCCCTGATACTGAACGAGAACGCAGTGGTGATGAGAGCAAAGCAACTCCCGTAAAACAATCTGTCTTTGTTTACCATAGTTTTAAAAAGTTAGGTTGAAGGGTTAAAAATCCTTATGTCAAAGTAACGTATATTATTTTTTTACCCAAAATCTGTGAGAAATTCACTCAAAGTACCTTTGTAAACATATTTGAGATTGAGAAGTTAGTTTTGTATGTAAAGCTATTATTCAATCACCCAACCACTAAATCACAAATTAAAGTATGCCAAACCGAAAAATCAGAATGGGAATGGTCGGTGGTGGACGCGGGGCGTTCATCGGCGGGGTTCATCGTATTGCAGCAGCCATAGATGGCGAAATCGAACTTGTATGTGGGGCATTCAGCTCTACTCCCGAAAAATCGAAAGCCTCCGGAGAAGACCTCATGCTCGATCCCACACGCTGTTATGGAGATTTTGAAGAAATGATTCTCTCCGAAAAAAATCGTCAAGACGGTATGGACGTGGTGTCTATCGTTACACCCAATCACATGCACTTTGCCCCTGCCAAAATGGCCCTCGAACATGGATTTCATGTCATCTGCGACAAGCCCGTAACCTTTTCGTTAGATGAGGCCAAAGAACTCAAAAAAATCATTGAAAAAACAGGCCTTACCTTTGCCCTTACCCACAATTATACGGGCTATCCGATGGTCAAAGAAGCTCGTCATTTGGTGAAAAGTGGGGTACTGGGCAAAATCCGTAAAGTAGTGGTCGAATACCCACAGGGCTGGTTGTCGTTTCCGATAGAGCGTGAGGGAGCCAAACAAGCCGAATGGCGCACCGACCCCAAGCGTTCGGGCATAGCTGGGGCGGTAGGCGATATCGGTACCCATGCCGAAAACTTGGCCGAATACATCACAGGTTTGAAAATAGCCGAATTGAGTGCCGATGTAAGCCGCGTAGTAGAAGGGAGGATTTTGGACGATGATGCCAACGTACTGTTACGCTTCGACAACGGGGCGAAGGGTATTTTGCATTGCAGCCAAATCTGCAATGGCGACCTCAATGGCCTCAATATCAGGGTATATGGCGAACTCGGCAGCCTTCAATGGCATCAAGAACGCCCCATGTACCTCCACCATAAAACCACCGAAGGACATACCATTTATCAACCCTCGGTAGGAAAACTTTCCGAATCGGCTGCTGCCCACACACGTATCCCCTTCGGCCACCCTGAAGGCTATTTGGAGGCTTTTGCCAATATTTACCGCAACTTTGCTCGCACAGTACGCAAGCGTATGAACGGTGAAGAACCCAACGAGATTGACCTCGATTTCCCAACCATAGACGATGGTATCAGAGGTATGCAATTTGTGGAGGCAGTCATCGAATCAGGCAATCACAATGCACAATGGACTAAAATGAGCCATTAAAAAAATACTTGCCCCCACCCCCGATGGGGGCTTCTATTCATAACAAACTCCCCCATCGGGGGCGGGGGGGCTGAATCATTATGAAAACCATCAAAGGACCTGCTATTTTCCTTGCACAATTCATGGGCGATACCGCCCCGTTCAATTCTTTAGAAACTATTGCCCAATATATGGCCGATTTGGGCTATAAAGGCATACAAATCCCGACTTGGGACCCGCGTTGTATAGATCTTAAAACCGCTGCCGAAAGTAAAACGTATTGCGATGAGTATAAGGGCAAACTGGCAGACATCGGCGTAGAAATCACCGAACTTTCGACGCACCTGCAAGGGCAGCTCGTGGCTGTACACCCAGCCTACGACCCTATGTTTGATGGTTTTGCGGCACCCGAAGTTCGCAACAACCCCGCTGCTCGCACCGAATGGGCGGTACAACAAATGAAATGGGCGGCCAAAGCCTCCCAAAACTTGGGACTTACCTCTCATGTATCGTTTTCGGGGGCGTTGTTGTGGCCTTTCATGTATCCGTGGCCACAGCGTCCGGCAGGATTGGTCGAAACGGGCTTCAAAGAACTCGGCAAACGCTGGAAGCCTATTCTCGATGCTTTCGATGAAGCTGGTGTAAACATCGGCTACGAACTTCACCCCGGCGAAGACCTCCACGATGGCGTTACGTTTGAGATGTTTTTGGAGGCCGTCGGCAATCACCCTCGTGCGGGTATCAACTATGACCCAAGCCATTTTGTACTCCAGCAACTTGACTATTTACAGTTCATTGATTTTTATCATGAGCGTATTTTTGCTTATCATGTCAAAGATGCCGAGTTCAACCCTACGGGTAAGCAAGGGGTATATGGAGGTTTTCAGGGCTGGGCTGACCGGGCGGGTCGTTTCCGCTCCTTGGGCGATGGCCAAGTGGATTTCAGTGGCATTTTCTCCAAACTCTCTCAATACGACTACGACGGCTGGGCGGTGTTGGAATGGGAGTGCTGCATCAAATCGCCCGAACAAGGAGCAGCAGAAGGTGCGCCCTTTATCCAAGACCATATCATACAAGTAACCGCCAAAGCCTTCGACGATTTTGCCGGTACTGGTGCCGACGAAGCCTTCAACCGTAAGGTATTGGGGCTTTAAAGTATCATAGATACTTCAAAACAAAAAAGCCGTTGGACTTAACCAATGGCTTTTTTGATTAATAGAAAGACGTTGAACAAATCATTATTTTACTTATTAGGCCGTCCGGGGTGTGCTTCGCCACGGTGGCAAGTGCTGCAGCCAATGCGTGGCTTGCGGTCTTTGGAAGCGTAGGCAGGCATGGTGGCCAATAGTTCGTCGTTGATACGCCCTACCATCGCTACCATGTCGCGGGCTACCTGGTGGTCGTGCTTCTCTTCAGAAGCAAAATCGTTGGTATTGTGGCAATGCCCACAGCTTACCCCCAAAGTCTTACTCCAACGGGTTTCCATAATACTCAATACCGCTTCGGCAGGCTGTCCTTTGAATACTTTGATGTTTTTGAAAACCTGCTCTGCGGGCTGTTTTTCCTTGCCCGCTATAGCCTCTTTGATGAGTTTGGTGTATTTGGCACGATCGGCAGCCAAACTATCCTCACGTGCATCAGCTTGTGATTTGGAGGAATTTTGAGCAGGAATCAATGCTACCAACGACACTACCGCCGTCAGTGCAAATAAAGAGGTAATCCATTTTTTCATATTCGGAAGAAGGTTTGTTAGTTGTCTAAAAGTAATTTTAAAAAAAAGCAGTTGCCGACTTTTTTTACTTATCTGAATATTGAAGTTGAAATCTGTTTGAATCAATCAACCCATTTCGGCTTGGTATTTTTTTCTGAAATAAACCAAAGAAACAAGCACCAAAAGCACATAAAACACAGCCAGAGCATAACCGCCATAGATAAAAAACTCCAAAAAGCTAATCGTAGGCTGCCCAAAGTTTTTGTAAAGAAGTACCAATACACTCCCCAAATATCCCCACCAATCGGCCAGCGTAACTACAAATCCTACTGTACTCACATAGCGAAAAGAAGCCACTAATCGCTCAAAGAAAAGACCATTGCAAGGCACATAAGCCAAATAAAGCCCTACGCCCGTAAGCGTAAACCAAACCCCTGCCGAGAGCCACCCTTGCTGAAACAGCCAAGTACTCACTCCCACCACCAAGCCTCCCAAAATCAGCAACCCATTGATGACATAAAAAGCCCGCCAGTTGTCTTTGACCCAGCGCAATGTCCCCATCAGCAATAATATAAAAACTGAAACTGTAGTTTCGGTTTGGGTAAAAATGAAAGAATCGGTTACGCCCGCTGCTCCCAAGATTTCGGGGGCAAAATTGTCGCGAAAATCGCGGAAGGCGGTGAGCAGTACATAAGAAATAATAAACGGAATCAGCCCCCAAGCAAAATGGCTAATAAAACGCTTTCGCTCAAGAGCGTTCATAGGGCTACGCTCGGTGCGTTCGGCTTTGTCTTGTGTGGTAGGGGGAGGGAGTTTGGCCAATGCCCAAACAGCCAAAAGCAAAGGCAATGCAAAAATTAGCCCCGTAACAAATGGCATCCAAAATTCCGTGATGCCTTGATTGAGCAGAGTTTTACCAACGGTTTTGACCAAGCCCGATGCAAAAATAAAGGAAGCCGTAAGCCCAGCTACCAGCGAATCGGTCTGCCGCCGCCCTTCCAGAAAGCCCAGTACTGTACCATAGACCATGCCGAGCGGTAGGCCATTGAGAAACAAAAAGGGAATATTATAAGGAGCAGGGACAAGTGCAAAACCCAACAATGCCAATTCGGCTACTGCGACAAAACCCAGCAAGTATAAGGCGCGCTGGGCAGGCTTCATTTCGGATACGACCTTAATTCCGATGAGTTTGGAAAGTGCATAACCCAACACCTGTACCGTAACCAACCAAATTTTGTAATTTATCCCCCAAAACATCATACCGTCGAAAGTGGCGGCAGTGATGCCCTTGCGAAACGCATACATACAAGAGTACGCACAAAAAGCTGAAAGTCCACCCCAAAGCATGAGGCGCAAATCTGATGTTTTGGGAGTTGGCATAGAGGTTTAGAAAGAAGAAAGAAGGTGGTTTGGGAAAAAGCTACCGAAAAATAACTTAACTTAAGAAAAGCAGACAAAAATAATAACTTTACGAATGGAAGTGCTCAAAAACCGTCGAAGTGAGCTTCTATTTTTATGAAAATCGTCTATATACTTCTTCTGCTATTCTCATATATAGTAGGATATACGCTACCACTCAATAAGCAGATATTAGAGCATGAAAGTGTACAAGTTACAGCATTTGAATATCTGATAGACCAAAATCATAAAATTCCTATCAATCAGCTACTTTCTAATCCGTCCAATCTTTCATTTGTGTCCTATCGGAAGCCAATCCTCAATTTGGGATACTCGCAAGACAGGGTTTGGGTAAAATATGAGGTTTTTAATAAGTCCGACAACGATAAATGGTTTCTGACGATAGATAATTCACGGCTCAATTTTGTAAAATTGTATTTGGTAGTCAATGGTCAAGTGGTTCATCAAGAAACAGCAGGTGATTACCTACCTGCTTCTACTATTCCTTTTTTTCCGTCGCCTACTTTTGCTTTAGTGCTTCAACCCAATACGCCGTATTCTATTATTCTTCAAATCGAATCAACGGAAGATCTAAAGTTTTCTTTTGTATTCAGAACTTTTGCTGATTTTGCAAGATACACTTCAGAGCGCAGCCTTTTATGGGGCATATACTTTGGCTTTATTTTACTTATTTCCTTCTTCAATTTGTTTTTGTGGTGGCTCAATCGTGAGAAAATCTTTTTCAATTACGCATTGTATGTATTGTTTTTTGGACTATTTCAAGCCAGTTTATATGGTTATGGGTATCGTTTTTTTTGGGGAAATAGTATTTTTAATGACCGTTCTCACATCATTTTTATAGGCCTTCTGACTATTTTCTTTACCTATTTTTCTATTGATTTTTTGGGAGTATTTAAGTATTACAAACGGCACAAAATGTTATTTTCTATTGTGGCTTGGTCGTGGGTATTATTCTTGTTGTGGGTTATTTTTACGTACAACTACTACACAAACATCATCGTAATAGCATTGGGTGCCTTGATGATTTTGCTTCAGCAATTTTATGCTTTACGACTATATTTCGTGCATCGTCAAAGTTCGGCTTTGACTTACCTTTTGGCTACGTTATGCTTATCAGTTTCGATTTTGATAGTGGGAGCTATGAATTTAGGTTGGCTTACTTATCTCAACCAAGATTATTTGATTATGTCTGGGTCGGTCATCGAAATCTTGATTTTCTCTTTTTCAATCAGTGATAGGCTTCGTCGAACACAGCTCGAAAAAGAGAAACTCATGCAAGTCAGACAAGAGATTTCGGCCAATCTTCACGATGATCTCGCAGCTTCTTTAAGTGGTCTGACGCTCTATTTGGAGTTTCAGAGGTTAAAAAAACAAAACTTTACACAAGAAGGACTTGAGATTTTACAAAGTGCAATCAAGCAGGTAAGGCAAATTATGGACTTGGTCAGAAGTACTGTATGGGAAATCAACCCTCAAAATGATTTTTCGGAGGAATGGGTACTTCAGTTGAAGAATTTAGTCAAAATGACTTTACAGTCTCAAAATATTGATTACAACCTCATGATAGATCCTTCTTTGGAGGAATACATTCTACCCATTGATCTAAGACGACATCTGATGTTGTTATTGAAAGAAGTCTTGACCAATATCGTCAAACACGCTAAAGCCTCCGAGGTAACGATCGAATGTACCATTGAAAATCAGAAATCTTTGGTTTTATGTATTCAAGACAACGGTTGTGGGTTCGACTTGGAGCGTACCCGAAAAGGAAATGGTATGAATACACTTCATCAGCGTGCACAAGCATTGAAGAGCAAACTCCTTATTAGTTCATCGGAAGGAAACGGCACAAGGGTATTGCTCCATACTAATTTATCAGAAATTGCTACCAAATATTCTCATTTTCAGCACAGTTAGAGTATTACCTACTTGATTTAGTAGTTGACGGCTGACTATTTTCAAAATACCTTTGTTACGAAATCAATTCTGAACTTCTCTCTGACAATGATACGAGTAAGCCTGTTTGAAGACGATAGTTTTGTGAGGGAGGTATTGACTCGTGTGATAGAAGATGCCGACACCATGATGCTGGTAGCTTCGTATGAGAATGCGAATCATGTGCTGGATAGCGTCCAGCGAAAACGCCCCGATGTAGTGCTGATGGATATTCAAATGCCGGGAGTGTCGGGTATAGAAGCTACCCGAACCATTAAGATAGCCTATCCCGAAATACAAGTCTTGATACAAACAGTATTTGAAGATAATGCACTGATATTTAAAGCATTATGTGCGGGTGCTTCGGGCTACATTTTGAAAGACTCACCGCCCGAAGAGTACCTCAAGGCGATTGTTGAAGTATATCAAGGAGGAGCACCGATGTCCCCCCCGATAGCTCGTAAAATACTCAGTATTTTTCAAGAGCGATTTGGAAGCGGAACTTATTATCAGGAGCTATCGGAGGGAGAAGGGAGGGTACTCAAACATTTGGTAGAAGGCAAAAGCTATAAACTCATAGCCGATGCCTGTGGAATTAGTATTTCGACAGTCAATTTTCATCTCAAGAATATTTATCGAAAACTTCACGTAAACTCTGCTACTGAAGCAGTGAGTAAGGCCATTAGAGAGAAATTAGTTTAATTTTTTCGGTCTATTTGTCAAATTTTGAATCACAACTTCCGATAGATTTTACTTGAAATCTACCGAGTTAAAGCATATTGTCTATGAACAAAATAAGACTCTTGCAATGTTTCCTTGTATTAGTTTATGCTGTGATGGTAAAAGCCCAGAACAATGATATCCCAAACCTTAATGCAGACAAACCATTGGAGTTTTCAATACCTACTTCTGCCGCATTCGATTTGCTGGGAGTAACGCCCGCTCAAGTTGTGAAGCCGGGCAATATCAGAGATTTCAAGGTGGACTGGTCATTTGCCTCGTGGAGGCTGAAACCCAATATTGCTATTCAAGCACAGCCTGTTTGGGAGTTATTTTATAACCGACCGACCCTCGAAAAGTACCAAAAAGCCAAGCGGTGGCAGAAAACCCTCTCCACTTTAGATGTTTCGGGAGGCACCATAGAAGATGAAAATCTAAAGCGCAGACTGGCAGTAGCTACCAAAATCACGTTATTTCGTAGCCATGATCCCCTCGACGAAATCTATCTCTTTGAAAGTCTCACAGACCGATACCGTAAGCGATACGAGGAGATCGTTGAACAGTCAAAGATTTTGAAAGATTCTTTACTAAAAACCCCTGTCATCACAGCCACTCTTGATACCCGAAATACCCTGATTGAACAAATCCAGTCTTATGAAAACGAAATGGTGATGTTGGAAAAATCACAAAAAGAGGCAATCATCCAGCAAGCCAACAAATATTTGAAAGACCATTGGAATGCCAGTTTTTTGGACATAGCTTTTGGGAAGTCATTCAGCTATGACAATGTACGTCTTGATAGCTTACGGCTCACAGACGACGGTACGGCACTTTGGGTCAATGGCTGTGTAGGAATTGGGCGTAAGTGGCTCATCTCGGGGGTTTTTAGATACACTCAATTTCAGAGAGCCTTTGCGCGAACCACTCAAGAATATTTCTGGGGAGTGAGTTTGCGCTATGGTAGCCCCAAGTTTAACTTCTTCGTTGAGTTGATAGAACGAACTCGCAACCGCCCCTTCCAACTCAATGGTTTCACCATAGCCTACGGTGGCGACTGGCGTTTCAGTCGAAATGTACTCCTTAGTTATGGGGTTCGTACTGTCATAGGTACAAACCTTACCCTCAACAATCTCATTCCTATAGCTTCTCTTTCATGTATGATGCGATAAAAAATAGTCAATAGTTTTCTTACCCTAAAACCAATGTACTTTTATGAAACCAATCAAAACAATCGCCCTGATGGGGCTAATGGTAGCCCTTTTGTATCAGCCCGCAGTGGGTCAGACAGCTGCCGAAATCAAACAAAGCCTATTAAAAGAAAAAGGATTGTTTCGACACTTTGAGTTTAACAATACTGGAAACTCACGTATCAATGTTTATTTGTTAAGTTTGCTGATGCATTATAATATGCCCGAGATTTTGGCAGATACTTGGGATATAAATAATGCCGAAGTGCGTCGAATGCACCAAGACAACAACTACTTTTTTGAAAAGTACAAAAGTCGTATTGATCAGTTTTTTCCTGACGAACAGCAGCCTGTATTTCGCTCTTTTCATTTTGACGGACAAAATGGATTTGACCCAGAAGCGGTAGCGATTTCGTGTAGAGATTATCAAATAGTCGTTTTTAGAGGTACTGATAAAGTCCTTACTGCCAAGCCTTTTGAAGATAATGCCGAGTTTATTGTTACTGATTTACAGGCAAGGTTGATTTCGACTCCTTTTTTTGCGGGGAGAGTACATCAAGGATTCAATACAAGTTTGCAGTTGATTTACAGTGATGTTGAGCGATTTTTACTTGACAACGGCGGCAGAAACAAAAAACTATGGATTACAGGACATAGCTTGGGATCGGGGCTTGCTTCTTTGTTTGCGGTACGTTTAGATCGAACCTCTGCCCTCAAGCCACACTGTGTCTATGCTTATGCTGCTCCTGCAGTAGGTGATGTAACTTTTGTCAATGACTTGAACAATCGTTTTTTAGCCAACAATACCACCCGTTTTCAGCGTTTTGACTTTATTGATGACCCTGTTACAAAAGTACCCTTCAATGCTATGGGATATAGAAAAGCAGGTATTCGAAATTATTATTCCAAGGAAAGTGGATCCAACTATTTCTTCAGAAGGGCAGAAGATGCCAATGACAATATCAATGGATTTTATTGCCTACATCATACCAATTGGTATGCACGTGCCGCCTACTTTGAATTGAGAGACAATAACCCTTCTTTGGCAGATCAACTCCCCAATCCTCCCTCCCGCCCTTCCTTTCTGTGTTCGGACATTGATTTTAGCATCGTTACGGGAGGAGGGGCAGTACCCAATATGTTTGGTATCAGAGAGGATGTGGAAGAAGGTACTTACTACATTATCAATGCCCGTACTAATCAATACTTGGAGGCAGACCAAGAAAATGCACACCTTGACGGTACGCATATACAAACCGCCAATTTTGTCAATAATGCCAATCGTTTTAAATGGAGAGTTCAAAAAGTAGGAGGGCCAGTAGGAGGTTACACGATTCAGGCATTATACCGTAACAAGTTTGTAGATGCCGATGACCCAAACGTTAGTCAAAACAACTGTAAAGTACAGCTATGGGAGCGAAAACTACCCATTATTCCCGACCGTCGCAATCAAGAATGGGGCTTTGCTCTCAACAACGACGGTTCATATTTTATCTCAAATGTCAAAGACAACAATATGCGTATCTATATCAGAGAAAGTGATGTAACGCGCTCCACAGGGTTGCCAAAACTCATCAATAGAAACAACAATGTATCGGATCGTAATGA
>JBKBKL010000034.1:0-30822 GCA_046294665.1 Runella sp. | reverse complement strand
TGGTTTTAGCATTTACAAAAATCTGAAAATCGCTGAGGGCTTCTTCTTGGAGGCGATCCCCAAACTCTTGAGTCCTAAAAGCGGCAAAAGATAGATACACAACCCACAATGCTGCCCCAAGTAGTAGCGCGAAGGCGATACTCAAATATAAAGCAAGGCGTTGTTTGAGTGTCATGCTTCTTTTTTTAAGTAATAGCCGAATCCCGGGCGTGTGTGAATGAGTTTGACAGGGAAATTTCGGTCAATTTTCTTACGTAAAAAATTGATATAAACTTCAATAGTATTGGTTTGGGTATCGAAATGAATATCCCACACATTGTCTGAAATGCTTTGTTTTGAAACTATACGGCCATGTGCTTTGGCCAAAAACACCATCAGTTGATACTCGCGGGGAGTAAGTTCGATGACTTGCCCGCTGCGCGTTACGCGCTGCTCCGTGAGGTTGATGATCAAATCCTCTACCGTTAGTATTTCGTCTTTTTCTTGGGGTTTGTGGCTTCGGCGTAGCAGAGAGGTTACTCGTAGCAGTAGTTCGTCGAGGTGAAACGGCTTAGTGAGATAGTCGTCGGCACCTAAGCCAAAAGCGTCTGTTTTGTCTTGAATATCAGCGTATGCAGTCAGCATCAAGATAGGGGTTGTTACATCTGTTTCCCGAATACGTCGGCATACTTCGAGGCCATTGAGTTTTGGTACGTTGATGTCGAGCAAAAAAAGGTCATACTGCCGACTACGGATTTGCCTAAAAAACATTTCACCGTCAAACACACAGTCGCATGTAAAGCCTTTTTGCTGTAAGTAGGTGCTGGTTTCTTTTGATAGCACAGGATCGTCTTCTAAGAGAAGTAAGGAGGTCATTTATAACTTATTTTGGTTGGTTGAAAACTAAAATATCAAAGCAAAGGTAAGCAAACTCCCCTTGAATGATGCGTTTGGGTAATAATACGAAAAGTTAAAATATTGTGAGTATTTTTTTGGGACTTTGGCCGTTTTAAGTCAAAAAACCTCAAGTACAATGCCTAAGTTTTTTTTATTCTTCTTTTTTTGTTGTTTTCTTTTGTCGCTGACATTTCGCAACACACCCAATACCCCCAACATCATCTTTATCTTGGCCGATGATTTGGCACAGGCCGATTTGGGCTGCTACGGCAACCCCTTCAACGAAACCCCACACATAGACCGCTTGGCGCAGCGTGGTATCAAGTTTATGCAGACCTACAGTGCCAGTCCTGTTTGCTCGCCTTCTCGTGCGGCTATTTTGACTGGGAAACACCCCGCTCGCCTACATCTTACCAATTTTCTGGTAGGCGAGCGTACCGATTCGCTTTCGCCGGTACTACCGGCTGTATGGAAAAAATACTTACCTTCTTCAGAAATCACCTTGGCCGAACGCCTCAAAGCGTTGGGCTATCGGACGGGCTTTGTGGGGAAGTGGCACTTGGGAGGGGCCGATTCGCTGGCACCGTGGGGGCAGGGTTTTGAATATGCCCGCATGATCGGCAAAAATGGCTTGGACTACTACAACTATTCGATTTATGAGGATAGTTACCAAAAAGAATTCAAAGACAACGGTACGGTCTATCTGACCGATAAACTCACCGATTATGCCCTCGATTTTGTTCAAAAATCTGACCCTAATCGGCCTTTTTTCTTGTATTTGTGTTATTCTGCCCCTCATGTATTCGTTGTGCCGCGTGGCGATAAAGTGAGTAAGTATCTCCGCAAATACGAACAGTACGAAGGCAAATACAACCCCTACTACGCAGCTATGCTCGAAAGCATGGACGACGGCGTAGGCCAACTCATGGCCTTGCTCAAAGCCAAAGGACTTGACCAAAATACGCTCGTAGTATTCACGTCCGACAATGGAGGTGTGGGTTTGCCCGAACTTGGGCCTATACCTACTTCGGCAGGGCATCTGCGCCAATGGAAAGGACACGTCTATGAAGGGGGGATTCGAGTACCGACTATTCTTAGTTGGCCCATGAAAATACCTCAAAATCAGACTTCCAATGTTTATTTCAACAACACCGACTTTGTACCTACGCTGATGGAAATGTTGGGTCAAAAAATAGAAAAACTTCCCGATGCCCAAAGTTTTTATGGGTTGCTCACCAGCCCACTCATGCAGTATCAACGCGGGGCGATTTATTGGCATTATCCACATTTTAGCAATCAAATGGGCCGCCCCAAAGGAGCCATGCGTGAGGGCGACTGGAAGCTGATCAAAAACTATGAAACCAACCAGATTGAATTGTACAATCTCGTAAATGACGAATCTGAAACGACCGATTTGAGTAAATCCAACCCCCAAAAAGCCAACGAAATGCACCAAAAGTTCTTAGCTTGGCTCAAAGAGGTCAATGCCAATATGCCTATCGTGAAGGCAAATAGATAAAAAAATACCTCCCAAAAACATGTCTAAAATCTTTCTTTTGGTCTTGTGGAGTTCGTTGGTTTTTGGGCAAGCCCTCATGCCCACACCCAAGTAGAACTTTTACCACTCTCCTTTGCGCCCGAACTTATCTAAAGCCGCTTGTCCAAATGCTTTGCCTGCTTGTCGGAAAGCCTCCAAGACTTCTTGCATGGGTTTTCCGGTGGTATTGCGTGCTGCCGCAATGACGGTATTACACTCATTGGCATCCATAAATGAAGCAGCTTCATAAAGCCGCGCTTGGTCTTCGGGCGGTACGACCAAAAAACCGTGCTTGTCGGCATGGATCAAATCGCCGGGTTTGACGGGGCAGCCAAATACCTCTACCTCTACCCCCCAACGCACCGGCCAACTGAACGCATGACCTACACACATACGTTTGGCCAGGGCCTTGAAGCCCGCATTGGTCATTTCGTCCAAATCGCGAATGGCCCCATGCGTAATCGTCCCGACACAGCCCAACGCATGGTGGACGTTGGCGTTTACTTCTCCCCAAAACGACCCGATGTGTGGAGAGTCTAAGTCTTGTACCACCACGATTTTGGGGCCGGGTACACTGGCCAAATACTCACGGTAAGCGTGTAGGTTTTCGGGGTGCTCCCGTAAATGTTTGGGGTTTGAGGGTTCGCACACCACCGTTACGGCATAGCCTACCATAGGGCCCATTTGTGGCATATAGTCGCGGGTGTCTTCCAGATTGAAATGTCCTTTGGTGGTGTCGTGACTTGTGATTTGCTCCCAGCCATTGTAAATCGTAGGGGTATTCCAACGTTTGAGTTTGAGGAGGTCGGCGTGTGTTAGCATGGTTTTGTAGAGTTAGATTATTTTTATGATGGCTCGAAGATTTGTACAGATATACTACCCAGATGCTTACAGGTGTTGGATTTTTACTTAGCTCAAAGGGCGAATCTTGGGGACGAGTAGTTGAAAAATACCTAAAGCGATTAAGTATATCACTGCCGCAAGGGCGAAAATAGGCATATAGCTGCCTGTGGTATCGAGTAGATAACCCGTAACAGTGGCAATAAGCATACCGCCTACCGCACCCGCCATACCACCTATGCCTACTACTGAGGCTACGGCCTGCTTCGGAAACTGGTCGGGAACCGTCGTAAACAGCACCGCCGACCAGCTTTGGTGTGCCGCTGCTGCCAAGGCAATAAGGCATACGGCTACCCAAACGTTTTGGACAAAAGCCGCCCCTACAATAGGCATAATCAGTAGTGCAGAGATAAGCATGACTCCTTTGCGGCTTCGATTCAGCACCCAGCCCATTTGTAACAATCTCGACGAAGCCCACCCACCTACTGTACCACCTACTGCTACCACGCTATAAATAAAAACTAACGGTCCAATAGAAGCCAAAATGTTGAGACCGTGTTGTTGGTTGAGGAATTTGGGTATCCAATAGAGGTAAAACCAGAAAATGGGGTCAGTGAGAAATTTGGCTACTACAAAAGCCCAAGTAGCCCGATAGCGCAGCAGACTGAGCCAAGAGGGTTTTTGTATATTCAGTTCTTCTTTATCTTGTTGAATGTGAGCCAATTCTGCTGCCGATAAGCGTGGTTGTTGGGTAGGATGTTCGTAATAAATCCACCAGACAATCAGCCAAAGAAAGCCCAGTCCACCCGTTACGAAAAAGGCCATTTGCCAACCAAAATTGACAGCCAACAAAGGTACTACAATAGGCGCAATCACTGCCCCTATGCTCGACCCTGCCGTGAAAATGCCCGTTACGAAGGCACGCTCTTGGCGTGGGAAATACTCTGCGAAGGCTTTGATAGCCGCAGGGGTGTTGCCGGCTTCGCCCAAACCCAGCAAAGCACGCGCCCACCCAAATTGCATCACCGACCGCGCCCAACCATGTGCCGTAGCGGCTATACTCCATAAGACCAGTGCTACTGCATAGCCCCACTTGGTGCCGTAACGATCTATGAACCAACCAAAAAATAAATACCCTACCGCAAACGCCCCCTGAAAAGCCGTAACGATATAGCCGTACTCGATTTCGGACCAGCCAAACTCCCTGCTGAGGTCGGGGGCCAAAATGCCAAGTACTTGGCGGTCAATGTAATTGATGGCGTTGGCCAATGAAACCAGTGCCGCAATACGCCAGCGAAAACGACCAATAGAGGAGGTAGAAAGCATAGGAAAAGGGGGCAAAGTGGAGTAATGCACTCGTTTTACTTTTAAAGATAGGCCACCAATGATTGTTACTTTGATTTAAAATTTTACTCTTTAATCAGCCATACCTCACTCACCTGATTGCCCCTGCCCGACTCTCCCGCACGGGGTGTACCTTGCCAACCCAGCACGAGTTGCCCCGTTTTTGAAATATCAATTGGCAGGCTGTATTCCAATATTTCAAAGGGTTTGGTCAGCAGTGGGTGTATCTCGATGCCATTGGCTAACATTCGCACAGGACCGCTGGCATATACTATCTTTACTTTATAGCGAGCTTTGGGGTCTAAATCATCATAGCGGAGTTGGAGGGTTTGGTCATAAAGCCCCATCAGATGGCTATACCAAGACAAAGGAAACGCAGCGTTTTTACCGGAGCGTTGTTCGTTGATTACGAGTGGAGTTCGTAAAAAATCGGGGTCTTGAGCGTAGGGCTGCCCTTTGACCAAATGTGGCTGACGGGCAGGGTTGCCGAGGTCGTCGTAGTACATATTGGGACTGTCGGCAGGTGGTTGAAGCATTACGACGAGTTGTCGTAGCTGTGTCAATCGGTCAGTTTCGTTGGGTAAGGTCTTGATTTTGGCAAACTCTTGCAGCAAATAAGGGCGGTTGTTGAGGGGAGTTTCGAGGCGTTCGAGGGTAGCACCGTCGGTTCGTACGGCAGCGTGGCGTTTTACCCACATTTGCATTTTGATACTCTGAAACAAGGCTTCGCCCAACTCATGGACTCGAATTTTGAGCGGCAATGCCACCGGTTGAACATCAGGTAGCAGCAACTGGCTTTCGGCTTGCTGGATCACCGTAGTACTTCCCCATTGGGGCGCAGTAGCCAATAGATTCAGTACATTTTTCTCGATTTGTTGTTCGTAGCGTACACGTTGGCGAATATACGCATCGTAATACGCCCGAAAAAGCCCCTGCTGAAAACGCCAATTTTGAAGCAACTGTGGCGTGGCTTCCAACTCCATTTGCCGAAACAACGCCAACGTGCTATCAATACCCTCATTGGTAGCGGCAGGGCCACGCCAGTTTTTTTCCAACCTCCGTAACCCTTCGGCAAAGCGTTCGGCAAAAGCCGGTCCGATGAAATAGCGGCTATATTCGAGCAGGGTTTGGTCAATATTTTGATTGATTTTCCAGCCCAAGGCACTCCATATTGCTTTGTTTACATCGTCGTTGCAGCCTTCTGAGTAAGTAATATAGCCCATAGTATAAGGAGCAGAGCCTCTGTAAATAGTGGCCATGTCTTGGGGGCGTGGATTGATAGGCTCACGGTGTTGGGTGATGACAAAAGCATAATCCCAATCTGGCACAGGATACTGACACCGATGCGAGTGTGTGATGTCGGGGTAGTGCCGAATCGGGTATCTCGCAGGTGTCCATTGTCGAAACTCTGCCAACGACTGCCGCATCCATGGCCCATAGGCCAGCCCTGTGAGCCAAGGTGGATTTTTCTCAAGCAATGGTTTGAGAATGGAGAGCCTTTCCTCACTAAACCCTTGAGGCGAAATCCACCATTGTACGTTTTTGTGGTATTTGTTGAGTTCAGCCGCTTGTTTTTCGAGCATTGGGAGTAGCAATTCCGGCGGAGTGTGGCCAGGATCGCCACAGGGTACAAGGATAGCATTGAGTTTGGGGAGTTGTTTGAGGACACCACTCCACTCGGCTACGGCTTTTTGTACAGTCGCGGGGTTTCCGTAGTTGTCTTCAAGGGCAGGGTACCACACCCATACCTCAAGGCCATAGTCGGCAGCCAACTGCGACATACCGATCATCATCTGCTGGGCAGGCAGCGGAAAATGCGGACTGTCGGGAGCGGTGTCAGACACGGGCGGTATCAACTCCACGGCATTGGCACCGAAAATCACCAAATCGCGAAAATATTGCTCCCACTGATGCAAGTCCCAGCCATCGTAGGAGTTGGGGGTAGCGCGGTAGCCTAACTGGTGGCCACGCAAAGTAGTTTGTGGAGCAGTAGCGACCGATAGTTTCTCCAAGTCGGCTTGGATTTTGTCCCTCTCCAAATGCAACTGCCTCAATAGCCACCCTACCCCAAAGACCGTGCCGCATGGGTCATAGCCTTGCACCCAGATAATGGTTTGGGTGCCTTTTCGTTCGGTTTTGATACTAAAGCCATCTGTTTTGTTGGCATCAGAAAGCAGGGGAGTAGCACCCTTGTTGAGGAGGTTTTTTGCTTGCCCTACCGCAATCACCAAACTTGCAGCCGTAGGCCAAGTAGTGGTTTGGCGTAACGTAATACGCGTCCGTTCGGCGATTTCCTCCACCAACATCTGCGCTGCTTTGCGTTCGGGGGTGGTGGCGTTGGACGGGCAGTAAATCACTGCCTGCGAAATATCGGTCGTAGTCTGTGCCAAAATAGGTAGGCTAAAAAGCAGACAAAAGAGGAGTTTCATTGCTAAAGGGTTCAAGATGATGCTGATGCTCTGACATTCAGCATAGAATAGATTTAAAAAAAAACTATATCGTTATCAATAACCGGGATTTTGAGTCATTTTACTGGGATTGATATCAATTTCGGCCTGTGGAATTGGATTGATGAGCATGTGTGGTTGTACTCGAAAACCCAGAGCGGTCATGACTGGAATAGCCCGATCGGTACGTACTAAATCAGGCCAGCGATGGCCTTCAAAAGCCAACTCGAGCCGTCGTTCTTGCTCAATAGCGAGTGCAAATCTTTCTTTGTTTAAACCTGTGGGTAAGTCAAAAGCTGAACTCGTAACATTGTATGCTCTACGCCGTACCCTATTTACTGATTCATAGGCAACGGTATTGGGGCCATTATTAACTTCATTGAGGGCTTCTGCATACATCAAGAGTACATCGGCAAAGCGCAAAAGTGGGAAATTGTGATCGCCATCAAACTGATTGAAAGGTACTGTACCATAGGTAGAGTGTAAGTATTTTTTGACGTAGCGTTGCAACTGATTGTTGATGCGTGCTGAATCTAAATTAGCGGCTTTACGCGGGTCGTTGGCGGGATAAGCATTAACCGCATTAACCGTAGGCCACATAAAAACGCCATTGCCATTGCCTATGCCTGTAATCGTGAGAGGGCCGTTGGGAGGAGCGGTGCTATTGTTGTAAGGACTTCCTTCACCTATCCCCCCCGATTTGTACTGTACTTCAAAAATAGATTCTTTATGGCCAACGTTGTTGGACTTAGCAGGGTCAAAATTGTCAGCATAACGCGGAGCCAAATCATAAACACGTCCAGATGTTGATGTCAAATCAATAACTTCTTTCAGCTTAGTAGCCGCCAGCGTATAGTTTTTTTGCGTTAGATAGACTTTGCCGAGTAAGGTCTTGGCCGCACCCTGTGTAGCGCGCCCAATATCAACTCCTGTATAAGCTATGGGTAATTTGGCCTCCGCATCAGAAAGGTCGGCTATGATTTGTTTATAAACTTCTTCGACCGTTGCACGGCTATATACATATCCTTCCTCTGCACGATTGATTTCGGTCAGAACCAATGGTACGCCACCGAAGAAACGAACCAAGTTGAAAAACATTAAGCCTCGAATAAACTTCACTTCCCCAACAAACTGGTTTTTTAGATTGCTGGCCATGTTGATGGGTTCTATTCGTCCCAAAACAATATTGCAACGCTGAATAGCCGTATAAGAGGTTGTATAAAATGTCAGTAAACTGGCGTTGGTGGGAGTTACGATAAACTGATCAAACTCATTTTGTGCAATACCTCCCGCCCCATTTGGATTTTGTACTCCTACATTATCGGCGGGTACTTCCGTAAAATGACTGTAAGTTGAGCCATACAGGGCATCAGTTTGAAGAGTGGCATAGGCGGCATTGACTGCTGTACGGAAGTCAGAAGCTGATTGATAAAAGTTGGCAGTTGAAACTTGACTATTGGGCTGCAAGTCCAAAAAATCGGCACGACAGCCTGCCACTGCCCACAATGTTAGGAAAATGTATTTAGTAGATTTCATGGTTTTATCGAATTTAAAAGTCCACAGTTACACCAAAAGTTGTAGTACGTGCAAGCGGATAGCCCCCGTAGTCCACGCCCGGATTTAGCACTGCCCTTCCACTAAAACTCACGTCGGGGTTGTAGCCGAGGTAGTTGGAAAACATAAATGGATTTTGCATCAATCCATAGATACGTAGGTTACGTAAACCGATAGGTTTGAGCAGATTGGAAGGTAAATTGTAGGCTATGGTTACTGTTCGAATTCTTACGAAAGAGCCATCTTCTACCCAAGTAGAATTCATGTTTACGTTGTTGTTTGTTGAGCCACCTTGCCTTGCATAGCCTGTACCCGGATTTTCGGGCGACTTCCAACTTCCCTGTACGATTTTCCGATACTGGTTATTGCCTACTGTCAGTGTACCCATAAATCGCCGCGTACCATTGATGACTTCATTGCCTTGATTGCCCTGTATCAAGAAACTTAGCTCGATGCCTCGGTAGCGAAAATTGTTTGTGATACCAAAAATATAGTCGGGGAAGGCATTGCCTAATACCGTACGGTCGGCAGCATTGATAAGACCGTCGTTGTTGGTATCTTGAAACCTATAATCCCCAGGGCGTGTAACAGGCCCGGAAGTCCAACGAGGCGCAGCATTGATTTCGTCTTGCGTGTTGAAAACACCTAAGACTTTATAGCCATAAAAATTTCCCAGTGGTTTGCCGACTTCTACGATATGCGACTCAAAAATTTGAGAAGTGCCTGCCAAAATCCTATCACCGTTGGGGCCTAAAGCCAGCACACGGTTTCTATTGAAGGAAATATTGAAACTTGTATTCCACTCCAGACCTTTTTTGCCGGTCAAGATGCGGGCATTGGCTGCAAACTCCCACCCCCAGTTGCGTACACGCCCGATGTTGGTCAAAATCTGTTGGTAGCCAGTCAGCCGTGGTACGTTTACATTGAGAAGCAGGTCGCGTGTCAATTTGTTGTAATAGTCCACGGTTAGTTGTAGGCGGTCATTCCAAAGCCCTGCATCTACCCCAATATCGCCCTGCTGTGAAGTTTCCCAACGTAAATCAGGATTGACCAATGTCGCGGGAGCTAATCCTGTAACTAATTCCCCCAAACCCGGCCCCAATACATAGTTTTGGTCAGAGAGGAGTCCTTGATAAGCATAGTTGCCGATGTTATTGTTGCCCCCGTAGCCATAACTGGCTCGGAATTTCAGCGTTGAAATATGATTTTTGAGTGGTTTCATAAATGGCTCTTCCATGACCTGCCAGCCCGCTGAAGCAGAGGGGAAAGTCCCCCATTTGTAGTTGGGGCCGAAACGCGACGAGCCATCGCGCCGGATATTGAATGTGAGGAGGTATTTGCCGGTATAATCGTAAGTGATTCTTCCAAAATAAGATACCAATGACCATTCCGACAAACTCCCCGATCCTCCCGTGATTTGCCCGGCGGCTCCTACAAAGGGAGCGGCATCAGAGGAAAATTTTTCGCCCCTCACAAATGTATTCTCAATCGCCTCTTTTTGTACTTCATTGCCTATTAGGGCAGTTAGGTTGTGCTTTTGGGCAAAAGTGCGATTGTAAGTGAGCGTGTTGGTATTGACCCAGTTTATTAACATTGACGAGCGTGCTTCGGCACGAGCTAAAGAAGGTGGTGCTGAGCCTCCTCTTCCTAAGTAGGAGGGGTAGTAGCTATTGAAGGCCGATGTTACTGTATTGACCCCGACCGATGTTTGGGCAGTCAGACCAACAACCGGATTCCAATTGAGAAATAATCGTCCTGTATTAGTCAGTTCTTTCTCACGCTGATTGAATTGGGTAGCAATAGCGACGGGGTTAATCATGGCATTGAAACCGGGGGTGCCGAGTTGGTACTGACCAGGGTAAGTCCCGTCAGGATTTTGTACTGGAATATGTGGTGAAATCGTAATGGCCGTCATAACGATTCCCTCCCGAGACCAAGTATCATCTGAATTGACAATCTTACGACGTGTCAATGAGGGTGCCAAATTGAGGCCCAATTTGAGCTTAGGGGTGAGGTTGGCATCAAGGTTGAGGCGGGTAGAAAATCGCTCAAAGCCTGAGTTCAAAATGATACCTTGCTGATTGAAGTAACCGCCTGTTACGGCAAAACGTACTCTTTCGGAGCCACCTGTGGCCGTAAGTTGAATATTGCGTACAGGGGCTGCCCTGTAAATGGCATCTTGCCAGTCAGTGCCAACTCCCAGTGCAGGATTGATGACATTGGAGGAGTCGTTGGTAAGAAATAGAGGTAAAATTTGGTTGGCGATAGGACGTTGAGAGTTTTTGAAACGAGTGAAATCCGTAATACCGCCGGCATCTCGGTAAATATTGTTTTTAGCAGTGATAAAATGTTCGGCATATTCAGTGGCATTGAGAAGATCCAGTTTGCGTAATACCTGCTGAACACCCGTGTAACTATCTAATTTAAAGGTAGTTTTGCCGGTACGCCCCTGCTTTGTAGTGATAATCACCACCCCATTGGCACCACGAGAGCCGTAAATAGCTGCTGCCGAGGCATCTTTTAAAACCTCAATAGATTGAATATCGTTGGGATTAATCGCATTGAGATTCGTTACGCCCGGGAAGCCATCTACCACGTAAAGAGGTTCATTGCCCGCCCCAATAGAACCACTCCCACGAACGCGCACGTTGATAGTACCGCCCGGTGCACCCGTTGTTTCTTGTACTTGTACACCCGCCAACTGCCCTGCCAAAGCCTGGTCAAGTCCTGCAACGGGAACATTCTCCAATTGCTTCGCTGAAATCGAAACCACAGAACCCGTTACATCTCTTCTGCTTTGTTCGCCATATCCTATGACCACCACTTCATTGAGCGATTTGGTATCAGGTAGGAGTACTACATCAATTCTTAAACGTCGGTTGAGGGGGATTTCCTGCGAAACGTACCCGATGTAAGAAAATACAAGCGTCCCGTTGGCTTGCCCATCTTCGATGCTTAGGCTATACTTGCCGTTAGCATCGGTTACTGTTCCAAGCGAAGTGCCTTTCAATACCACCGATACACCCGGAAGTCCGTCGCTTTCGCCTCGTACTGTCCCACTCACAGTCAGAACTGTACTTTTTTGGGGCGGAAGTACAGCTTGAGCCTCCGCTGCTATCAAAATCAAACAGAGTACCCTCCATCCTATTTGAAAGACTTTTTGCCTGTAAAAGAAAAGGTTTTGCATTGTTTGTAAGGTTATAATTCTAAACTTGATAAGGATTTAATCGCCTAACTATATGAAAATTAATGGCTTGTGATAGATCAACTTGATAAACCAAGCCTCTTTTAACACTCACTTCTGCGCCAGCGGGTCAAAGATATTTTTGCGCTGCACCACAAACACCCAATCTTGGGCATCGGGAGGCGTGAGCGTAAGGGTAGGAAGTATGCCTGTCAAGTCGGCTTGGTGGATATACTCGCCTGTGCGAGGGTTGTACCGATGAACGGAGTGTACCCGCTGGGGTAGCTTATCGGTAGGGTCGAGGGGGTCGTGCAAGATGCGTAAAGTATGTGGCGTAGCTTGCCCTCGCATATAGACTACTGCCGTAAAGCCTTTTCCCTCTTTGGCCAGTACACCGTGCATCACGGCAGGGGGGCGGTGATTGGCGCGGTCTGTGGTACGAGATTGGGGGGCTTTGATGAGTGTATCGCCACGAAAACTACGATGAAAAGGCTTTATCCAAGACCACTCACCGCGCGAATTGTCGCGCGGGGCTACTTCTTCAAAAAAATGACGCATCAACTCCAACTGCCGTAGGAAAGTAGCATGGCTCGTGGCATAGCCGTTGAATTGGGCAGGGGTATGTTGTCCTCCCCATTCGGTATCAGCAAAAGCCATGATGGGATAATTGCCCGCCATGACCACGTCCCAGAGTGCATGGCGAGCATCGTCTATGGTAGTGGTGGGACTTATTTTTAGGAATCCACCATGAACGGTGATTTTTTCGTTGTTGCGTTCGCCAAAATTCCGAATGTACAAATTTTCTGCACTGTTGCGAAAGTCAGAGAAAGTCATCCACGACTCTGTGGCAAATCGGCTTACCGATCCCGATTCGCGGCTTGCATCGCCCAAAATCGTAATCCAGCGGTGGTGAGGGTCAGCCTGCTGTATGGTTGTACCGAGGCGGTTCATCGAAGCGATACGTGCAGGGCTGCTGTCGGTAGTGTTCCAGTCGGCAGCTACGGCAAAGGCCACATTGTAAGCGGCATAGCGTGCTACTATGTATTGGGCGTAGCGTTGGCGGGCGGCATCATTGCCGAAGTCGTCCCAAGTAATGCCTTTACTCTCCTTCGATTCGCCGCCCCACGCCAAGGCCAGCAGCGGCGTAATGCCTCGTTGGTTGAGATATTGTACTCTTTTATCTACTTCTTGCCAGTAGGCAGGGTTGGGTTGGGTGAGGGCTTTGTCCAAGAAAGGCGTACCGCCTTCGTTGGTGCCGCCCGCCAATAAAGCCGTTTGTAAGAAGGTAAACCCTTGCTGGGCGCGTTGGTCTATGTATTTTTTGAACGACTGAAAATCAAGGTTTTCCGTAGTATTTTTTTCAAAAGCAGTCCATTGTGTATCGCCCAAGAGCCAGTATTTTTGGCCATTCTGATAGGTAAGTTCACGGCCAGGGGCATGTCCTTTGGCAATGACCCCACCCCGCAACTCCGATGGTAAGCACGTAAATACGCCTGTCTGCCCATCGAGGCTGGGGTTTGATGCCTCCACACGCCATGTCCAACGACCGGGAGCATCGGGCGAAAAACGAAAACGAGCAGTACCGTTGCCGTCTTCAAACAACGGAATAGTATAGCTACCGCCTCCATGCCGCCAAAACGTTACTTTGGCAGTCAAACTTTTTGCCTCTCCTGTTGGTTGTTTAAAACTTTTCTCAAAAACCCCATAGCGTGCTACCGATTCGGTAGGGGCGGGAGTTTGGGGCATCGGCTCCCCTAAGTTTACAAGTTTTATATCGCTGATGATAGGTGCAGGATTGGTCAGGGCATTGTCGGAGAAAGAGTTGTCAATGCCTATGACAAAGTACCGCACGCTCATACGCGCAAACTGAAACTCTCCCAAGGGCTGGCCGTCTATGGTATAGACTACCTTTCCGCTACTCCAAGCGATACGAAAACGGTGTGGCTCTCCTTGAATCGTATATTTATCTACGTTAGTTTCGATGCGTGTGGACGAATTGTCGCTGAAGGCCAAAAGTTTGATATGACATGAAGTTCCAATACGAAGCATCCAGTTGGCTCCTTTTTCTTTGCCAGATTTGAAAGGTTCGCCCGACTCCCAAGCAGTAATGATATTGGATTTGGCTGCTGCCTGGGCGGGGAGTGTTACTCCTCGAACGGTAGCCTCAAAATATCCTTTTTCGATAGCTTCGCCAGCATCATAAACGATGCGTCCCCCCTTGCTTCTCCAGCCTCCGTCGGGCATAAACTCCCCTGCTCCTTGCGGCTTGCCTGTGGTTTGCTGATGGAGCGGATCAGCAATCAATAGACGCTCGTTTTGGCCTAAAGTAGGTAGCACTAAACTCAAAAAAACGCCTAAATAGCTTAGAATCGAATATTTTGTTTGCTTTTTCATAAGAGGAAATAGGATTTTGTGGGGGCTAAATTAGATGATTAAATCCAATAATCAAAAAAATTGTACACAATTTTATATTTTATTTGTATTTTTAAAAAATATTTTCTGTACATTTGTATTGAATTAAATGTTTAAGTTTTTCTTCTTATTTTTATACTATCACCTTTAACCAACAACTCTATGAAAAGAGTTTTGCACTTTCCTCTGCTACGCGCCCTACTGCCGTTGTGGCTAATTTTGAGCGTGTTTTATTCTGATGTTTTTGCCCAAAACCCCACTGAGTCGCTTCTGTCGGGAGTGATACGCGGCGAAGACGGCAAACCTATGCCCGGTGTAAGTATCATCTTGAAGGGTACGCAGACAGGGACAGCTACCGATGCTACTGGCAAATACCAGATTCGAGTCAGTCCGCGTAGTGTATTGGTATTTTCGTTTGTAGGGTATGAGTCTCAAGAAATTGTAGTGGGCAATCGTACCTCTCTCGACCTTACGCTTGCTCCCGATGCCCAAGCCCTCAACGAAGTAGTAGTAGTGGGGTATGGCGTGCAGAAAAAGCGAGATCTTACGGGGGCAGTAGCTACGGTTTCTTCCAAGCAGATTCAGCAAGTGCCTGTTACGAATGTAGTACAAGCACTCCAAGGGCGCGCAGCAGGTGTGGACGTAGCCACCGCTGACTATGGCCCCGGCGAGTCGGCTTCGATTCGGATACGCGGCAATCGGTCGTTTACGGCCTCCAACGAACCCCTCTATGTAGTAGATGGTGTACCGCTGGCAGGGGGAAATCTCAACGACTTCAACCCAGGCGACATCGAATCGCTCGAAATCTTGAAAGATGCCTCCGCTACGGCTATTTATGGTTCTCGTGGCGCCAATGGGGTCATCTTGATCACTACCAAGCGTGGCAAAGCGGGCAAAACAAGCATCACTTATGACTCGTTTTTTGGGGTTCAGTTTCCATCAAAACGCCTTGAACTCTACGACGGAGCGGGTCATGCCGAGCTTATCCGTGAGTCTTTCCGCAACCGTCTAACAGGCTTCATTTACAAATCGCCTACGCCCAACCGTGCCGAAGATTCGACGATTTTAGCTCCCAAAGATTTTTATATGTGGCAGTCGGTACGGGCAGCCTATGATCCCGACGGCAGCTATCACCCCGAGCGGGTGCGCAATACCGACTGGCCGGGATTTGTGCTACAACAGTCGGCTCTACAAAGCCACCAAATCAGTGCAGCAGGAGGAGGTGAAAAAACACGATTCTTGATTTCAGGGGCATTGTTTAGCGACAACGGTATCATGAAAGGGAAGGACTTCAACCGCTATACTACCCGCTTCAATGTAGATCACGATGTTTCGAAAAGAGTAAGGGTAGGTTTTTCGAATACCTTCGCCTATTCTATCCAAAACAAAGGCCAAAACCTTTACTATCAAGCGCATCGCGCTTCGCCGCTTACTATTCCGGTAGATTCATTGGGGCGCGACATCCTCAATCCCGGCAATGATGCCAACATTTATAATGCCATTTTGGACATCAATGGCGTAAAACGGGAAGAACGCAACACTCGCTTTTTTGGGTCGTTTTATGGCGAAGTGGACTTGCTGAAAGGACTGAAGTTTCGTGTCAATTTTGGCCCAGACTTCAGTATGACTCGCAATGGCGTATTTTTTGCAGCACAGTCGTCGGAGGGTAAGGGTGGTTCTTCTACGGCACAGTACAACCAAACCAATCGCTTCAGCTACACGCTCGAAAACTTACTTTTCTACAATCGTCGCTTCAAAGATGCCCACGACTTGGGCATCACACTCCTCCAAAGTGCCCAAGAGGAGCGCGTAGAGGGGTCGGGAGGTACTGTAACCAATCTCCCCTACGAACGCCAAAAGTTTTACAACCTCGGTACTGCCCAAAATATCACAGGTATCAGCAGTAATTTCTCGCGTTGGAGGCTGCTATCGTATATGGGAAGGGTGAACTATAACTTCAAAAGCAAATATTACCTGACACTTACAGGTCGGATAGACGGCTCGTCGCGCTTGGCTGATGGCAACAAATACTCCTTCTTTCCGTCGGCTTCGTTAGCTTATAATGTAGCTGAGGAGCCCTTCATGCGGAAAGTGTCTTTTATTGATGAGTTGAAAATACGAGCAGGCTATGGCGAAACGGGTAATACCTCTATCAGTCCTTACCAAACGCAAGGCTCACTGACACGTACTACCTACTCATGGGACGAGGTGGCGGCCTTTGGGTATCGTCCGGGCAGTATCGTCAATTCGGCTTTGCGCTGGGAGCGTACTGCTGCTTTCAATATAGGACTTGATTTTAGTTTTTGGCGAAGCCGCATTGCAGGGTCGTTGAATATTTATCGGGCCAACACCTACGACCTTCTCTTGCGCGACCAACTCCCTACGGCCAGCGGCTTCGACAATTACCTCCGCAATGTAGGCTCCACCCAAAACAACGGCATCGAACTCAACCTCACTACCCATAACATCAGAACCCAAGGAGGATTGCAATGGACTACCGACTGGATGTTTTCGCGCAATCGTGAGCAAATCGTCGAACTTTACAAAGGGAAAGTGGACGACATCGGCAACCTTTGGTTTATTGGGCAGCCTTTGAGTGTCGTTTATGATTATAAAATAGACCGTATCTGGCAAAATACCCCCGAAGATTTGGCCCTATTGGCCGAATACAATCGCCGAGGCAATAATGGATTCCGCCCCGGCGACATCAAACCCGTGGACATCAACAACGACGGCCTGATCAATGTAGCTGACCGCACCATTTTGGGGACAGACCGCCCTGCTTGGTACGGTGGCATGACCAATACTATCTCCTACAAAGGGCTGGAGTTTAGTGTATTTGCCTATACCCGCCAACGCTTCTTGACCAGTACCGATATTTATGGCCTTAGCAATTTCTTGACTGGCAACGTCAATCAGGTCGTCGTAGATTACTGGACACCTTCCAATCCGACAGGGACTTTTCCGCGTCCAAGTGAGCGGGTATTTCCGCTATACTCCAATTCTATGAAGGCCGTAGATGGCTCCTTTGTCAGGATTCGTACCATGACGCTGGCGTACACTTTCCCGACGGCTTTTGCCAATCGTCTGAAAATGAATCGCTTGAGAAGCTACATTACTGCCGACAACCCCTTTATTTTCAACAAAGACAAGCGTATCCTCGACCCCGAAGGGGCTGGTGCAGCCGAAACTCCCAATCGCACAGCCATTTTATTTGGGCTGAACATAGGGCTTTAATCAAACCTCAACTTTCAAAAAATTATGAAAAAGACATATCTCATTTGTTGCTGTGTAGTAGCCTTGCTGGCCACTTCTTGCAAAGATTACTTGGTCGAAGAAATGGTGTCGGGTATCTCGTATGAACACTACGATACCGAAGATGGCATCAAAAATGCCCTCAACGCTACTTATGCTGCCCTGCGCGATTTTCATGCCACCGAAAACGTCGGCTCTGACCTCAACCTCATGGGTACGCACGTGTGGACTGATGCGACTGCGGGTAAGCCTTTCAACGAATATAGCGCAGCCCTAAATTCTACGGCGGGTAGCTTGGCTACTGTATGGACAAGCTACTATCGAGGTATCAATTCGGCCAATGTGGTCATCAAGCGTACCCCTACGGTAGCTGCTACCTCATTTTTGACTACCCCCGCCAACCGCAATATTTGGGTTGGGGAGGCTCGCTACCTAAGAGCATTTTACTACTTTCATTTGGTACAGCTTTTTGGCCGCATACCTCTCGAACTCAACGAAAACCTTGAAGCCAGAAAAGACTTCAAACGTGCTTCCGTAGAGGCTGTCTATCAGGCTATTATTACAGACTTGCGCTTTGCATCTCAGCACTTGCCTCTCACCCAGCGCGACTATGGCCGCGCTACACGAGGTGCCGCCAACCACCTGCTGGCCAAAGTCTATCTTACGCGAGGCAGTGCCATCACCGACCAGCGTGGCCAAAAACCTACAGATCTCGACAGTGCTGCGCACTTTGCAGAGGCTGTTATCAATTCCAATGTCTATCAACTTGTACCCGACTATGCCCGACTTATAGATTTCAACAACCAACGCAATAGTGAAGTGATTTTTTCGATCGTCTTCAATCCCGACGTGCGTTTTGGAGGTTTCGACAAAACCGGCAACTGGACACACGTAGTTTGGCTGTGGGGCTATGACCTCGTAGCAGGTATGAAACGCGACATACCCAATGGCCGCCCCGGTATTCGTATCGTACCGACCGACTATACACTTGATATTTTTGACCGCCGCAATGATGCCCGTTTCTACAAAAACTTCAAGTGGGCGTTTATGTCCAACAATGCCGCCACCATACCCCGCTGGACTGCCGCCAATGCCCCCAACGCTTCGTTGGTAGGTAAGCCCAAATTTGCAGAAGGTGATACGGCCATTTATCTCTCTATGGATCGCAACGTAAGCGATGCGGCCATTGCCCGAAAATCTTATACTTGGATACCACGCAACAAATTTGTACAAGGGACGCAGAAACGTTTTCCGGTATTGATGAAATCGCTCGACCCTGCACGTGCCGACCTGACAATCGTATCCTCCCGCGACTGGGTCTATGCCCGCTTGGGTGAAACCTACCTCATCGCTGCTGAAGCCCACGGGCGCATGGGCCGCTACGACAAGGCCGTACAGCATATCAATAAATTACGTGAGCGTGCTGCCTATAAAGAAGGTGAACTAAAGCCAGCGGCATTTGTAACCACTGAAGGTGGCAAACAAGCCGACCTCACCAAAAGTACTTTCCCCCAACTACGCATCACAGTAGATTCTGTAAATTCGGTGAGCAAGACCATCAATTTCATCATGCACGAGCGTACCCGCGAATTGCTCGGCGAAGGCCACGAGCGTTATGATTTACTTCGCAATGAATTGCTGATTGAGTGGGTCAAACGTTATAATCCTCTGGCCGTAGGCATACAGCCACACCACAAGCTGATGCCGATTCCACAGACGGTTCATATTGATCGCTTAACCGATCCTACTAACAAAGACCATCAAAACGAAGGGTATTGAAAAAGCTTTGTTGGGTAGCGAAAAGAAAGAATTTTAAAAAAAAGACTATAAAATGGGAGAATGGCCATCTGCAATGGCAAAGGAATAAACCCTCAAAATGGCTTATTCTCCCATTATACAAATATAGCCAAGTAAGTTCTTGTACTTTTTGTAGTGGGTTTTTTCTTCGAAAACCATCCCCCACAAAAAATGAGTACCAAAAACATGGTCAAATTTGGCCTCAAACAAATTTTTGATTTCAATGATTTGTCTGAATTTGCTCGATTGAGGCAATACGGCAAAAAATCAATTGAAATAGACAAAGAGTTTCTCGAAAAAGTAATCGAAATAGCTCGTAAACTTAGGTCTTGACAACTCACATATTGTGAAACCGCTCCTATATTTAGTTTTTTTGTAAAATTGTATTCAAAAATAAACTTACAACGAATACAATAATCAAATCATGGAAACAACAGAAAGCACCGTTGTCAATAAAAAAGCCTGGCAGGAGGCTTACGAAGTCATCTTAGAGAAAATCTTAAATTTAGACATCAAGCCAGGCGAGGCCGTTACGGAGATTGCGCTTTCGGAGCAATTTGGTATCGGTCGAACGCCCATGCGCGAAGCCCTCAAACGCTTAGAGCAGGAAGGTCTTATCGTAACCCACAACGGCAGAAAGCGAGTTTATATACTGACTATCAATGAGATAGAAGAGATTTTTGATTTGAAGGGTGCGATTGAAGGCTATGTAGCCAAATGGGCTGCCCAACGTGGTAGTGATGATGACTTTGCCGAATTGCGGATTATCCAAGAAGAAATAAAGCTGTTTTTGAGTCATCGTGCTACCGAGTCGAAAGAGGAAGACAAATGGCTCGAAGAATGGCTCGAACTCGACCGCCGCCTCCACGACCACCTCTTCAAGATGGCCAATAACAAACGGGCAGAAAGTGTCGTCAAAAATCTCAATGTACAGTGGCATCGCCTCAAAGTCGGAATCTTGGCTATGGAAGGGCGAATAGACAAAACCGTAGCCGAGCATCAGCAGTTTGTGAGTGCCATCGTCGAAAAGAAGGCCGATTTGGCCGAAAAACTCATGACAGAACATTTGGACAACCTCAAGCGCGAATTGGTCAAACTACTGCGCGTGTATCATTATCCAGCTTAAAAAATGAACATTACGATTGTCGGGGGAGGTATCGGAGGCTTGACAACAGCTCTCTGCCTTCATGAAATAGGCGTAAAGGTGCAGGTTTTTGAATCTGTGCCTACGCTGCGCCCATTGGGCGTGGGTATTAATCTGTTGCCTCACTCGGTGCGGGTATTGTCGGGGTTAGGCTTACAACCCCAACTCGATGCCGTGGCCATTCCGACGGCTGATTTGAGTTATTACAATAAGTTGGGCCAACTGATTTGGAGCGAGCCACGTGGCCTGGCAGCAGGCTATGCGTGGCCGCAGTATTCGATTCATCGGGGGCGATTGCAGATGCTGCTGCTGGAAGAAACCATAGCGCGCCTCGGTGCCCAAAACGTACAAACAGGCTGCCATTTGGCCGAATTTCGCGAAGCCGAAGGGCAGGTGTGGGCAAGGTTCATTAATCGCGAAACAGGCCAAACTACTGCCGAAACTACCTCTGATGCCCTCATCGGTGCCGACGGGATTCACTCGGTAGTAAGACGTGCATTTTATCCCGACGAGGGAGAGCCGCGTTGGTCGGGGCGTATGCTGTGGCGGGCGGTGTCGGAAGCACCTCCATTCTTGTCGGGGAGGTCTATGGTGATGATTGGCCATGCCGACCAGAAGTTTGTGGCTTATCCGATTGACCCTACACTGGCACAGCAGGGGCGGTCATTGGTCAATTGGATTGCCGAACTCCGCCTACCGGGAGATAAACCCCCTGTCAAACAAGACTGGAACAAACAAGCAGCCCTCTCTGATTTTGCACTTCCTTTTCAAAACTGGAAATTCGACTGGATTGACGTGCCGGGCCTTATTGCTACTGCGGAGGCAGTTTATGCCTATCCGATGGTAGATCGCGACCCGCTGCCACACTGGACTTTTGGGCGTACTACGCTACTGGGCGATGCCGCCCACCCTATGTATCCTATTGGTTCTAATGGCGCATCGCAGGCGATCCTCGATGCACGCGCTCTAGCTGATGAAATAGCAGCCCAACCAACCGACATACCTGCCGCACTGATAGCCTACGAAAAAAAACGCCTTCAAGCTACTTCCAACATCGTATTGACCAACCGCCAAAATGGCCCGGAGCAAGTCATGCAACTGGCCGAAGAACGCGCCCCGCAGGGATTTGGTCATGTGGAGGAGGTCATTGCGCGGTGGGAGTTGGAAGCTATCGCACAGCGTTATAAGCAAATTGCGGGTTTTGAAAAAGAGAAATTGAGCGCATGATACTCACCCCTGTTTTGAGCATTACGGCTACGCTTGGTACTGTACAAGATTTTGGCCTTACCGCACACGGACACCGCCGATTTGTACCTATTGTAGGAGGGGAGTTTTCGGGGGATTTCCCCGAGGGTAGTAGCTTTGGTGGAAAGATTTTGGCTGGTGGCGGCGACTGGCAAGTACTTCGCCCCGATGGTGTAACCGAAGTGGAAGCCCGCTACACCCTTCAAACCCACGACGGCACACTCATTCTTATCACCAACCGAGGCTATCGGCACGGCCCGCCCGAAGTGATGCGCCGCTTGGCAGCAGGCGAAAATGTCCCACCCGATGCGTATTACTTTCGGACAGTGCCTGTTTTTGAGGTAATTTCCGGTAAATACGACTGGTTGATGCGAACTGTATTTGTAGCTTCGGGTGAGCGTCATGCTACCGAAGTCGTCATTCAGGTTTGGGCGGTGGGGTGATGTAGGCTTACTGCGTCGTTTCTTTCAATTTACCGTTTACCCAAATCCCATTTTTGATAGTTTTATTTTTGAAGAATATTTTCCCCTGACCATTCATCAGGTCATAGTCCCAATGGCCTTCGTATCGCTCTCCAGAAGCATAGAAATACCTCCCGAAGCCGCTGCGGAGGTCGTTGACAAACTCTCCCTCATAAACATCACCATTGAGATAGTAGTGTTTGCCTTTGCCGTGCCGCATATTTTTCGACCATTCCCCTATATAATATCCTTTTTCTTTGTAAAAGCCAATACCAAAACCCTCCGGTTTGTGTTCGGAAACTTTTCCATAATAAAAAACTTCGAGATTTTTGGGGGAAGTAAATCGTAGTGTATCCAGACGGTTTTTGTTGAGATTTCGTACTATATTTCTAAGTTCTCCTCTTAGACTATCAGTTTGGCTGACGTACTTTCTCAACTGGTTTTTGTCAATGTTCAACTGCCTTTCAGCCAAATTCACGCTATCCTCCAGATGTGCAATACGCTCGGTGAGGGTTTCTGCTATTTGCTCTTGTAACCTTAGCTTTTTCGTCAGTTCTATTTTTTGCTTTGTGAGCAAATTGTTTTGTTTGAAAAGGCTGCTGTTGATGGCAGTATCTTTCCCGATGAGTTTTTGGAGATTATTGAGCAGTTGGCCATTGTCGCTGTTTTCTTCGATACTGCTCCCGTATTTCAGCATGAGTCGTTGGAGGGAGGTTTTGAGCATGGTAAGGTTGGTGAGCGAATCTTGCTGCCGGTAGAGAGCCTTTTCTATATGGTCATTGTGGCGGTGTAGTGAAAAATTCCATACCAACAAACTCAAAGAAAGGAGGGTAGTAATTCCCAAAAGTACATAGCTGCGTTTGGTATTCATCATCAGTTGGTTAAGTATAAAAAGGACTCAATATCCCAAGTTGATAGGAGGGAGTTTGTCGTCGGTTTTGCGTAAATCTAAGCCAATCAGCACGTTGAGCCTAATGATATGACTTGTACGGTATTCAAAGCCTGTATTTTTTTGACCGATTGTCCACATGTGGCCAGCAAAAAAAGTAGTGTTGGGATTGAGGATATAGCCAAAACCGTTGTAAGTTCTGAAATCCTCAAATGGGTGATAGGCGATGCTCCGCCCCGATTGCAAGAAAATCTCAGCACTTGGCGAAAAGAAAAAGGTATGGTTTTCGAGTTTTGATTTGTTGATAGGTATGTAGGTGAAAAATTTGTACCGATAGCGATTGGTGTACTCATGCTCGGCTCCTATGCGATTGCTGCGCCGCCAGCGGTGTTCGAATCGAAACTGATGAAATAACTTAAATCGCCCCATCGAAGGCATGATGAATAGCCATTGATGCCATATACGCGGTTCGAGGGTTACTTTTTCAAAATTTCGATTGCCGGGTTCGGGGCTGAAATTGAACACCAACGTAGGGCCTACTACTCCTTCAAAATACTCGTTGAAATACAAATTGAGGCCCGCCCGATTGTAAATCTGACGGGTACGCCCTACAAACGAATTTACGTTTTCTAAGCCATTGCGAACGCGGTAGTGGTGCTCACCATAATAGCCTATTTTATTGGAAATTTTAGCTTTGATATATACCCCATTCCATATTCCGGTTTCTTCGAGTTGGCTCACAGCACTTTGTTGAGCATTGAGGGCAAACGGGAGTAGAAACCCCAAAAAAAGAATTGAGATATTGTTAGTTTTATTCATTGTCGGAAGACCGCAACCGGGCGGTATTATCTAATCAACAACAACTTACCTGTTTTGTTTATTGCCTCTTGGGGGAGGATTTCCTGCCCGTTGCGCCCCACTTGTACCCGATAAAAGTAAGATCCAGTGGGGAGGGTGGGGGATACATTCCAGCCTATTTCATTGACACCCACACGGGGTACAAAATGGATTTCTTCGACGATTTTGCCATTCATATCACTGACCCAAATCTTACCTTCGGTGGGTGGTTCTTGACCAGAAATGGTCAGCACAAAACGCAAGCGTTGGGAGAAAGGGTTGGGATTGGCCTCGACAGCGATGAGCTTTTGCTCATTGATGATGCGGAATGTGATTTGATAAATGCCCGTGCGATTGAGGCTGGCATCGGCTCCCTGAACACGCAAAGTATAAAGGCCATCGGGCAATGTACCCGGGCGGTATTCTATTCTGGCTACGTTTTGAGCATCAGCAGGTATAAATCGTAACCTATTGCTGCTGAATGGAATACGGCGGAAAATATTAGCATTGGGCAGTTGCAAAAATAAATCAATGCCAACAGTATCACGCTTGAACAAAAAACGGTTTTCGTCGCGAAGTTCCGCGACTATCGTCGGACTGGCCGAAACGACATCGCTGTCTTTGATGCGCCGCCCGTCGAAAACTACATCGAGCAATGGCGGCACACGATCAGGAACTACGCTGAAGGGTACATTGATTTGGTTGTTGGCGTAGGTTTGTTCGGGTTGTTGGCGAGGGTTGAAATCTATCAAGAGGCGATTGTTGCCGCTTCGTCCGAGGGTTGGTATGTTGAGGCTAAAGCCCGATTCTTCGTTGGGGGCGAGGGGTTTGAGTTTTCGTTGGAGGGTTTCGGTCGTGCCGTTGGGAGCATATAAGGTTTGCATGACCACAATCGAATCACGAAATGCCACTGAAGAAATATTTTTGAAGGCCACATTCAACACCAAAGGCTCTCCTTCTTGGCGTGTGAGGTTGGCTTGTGTAAGATTTGAATTGGCCGTTCCCTCTGCCACAGGCGTAAAAGATACCCACCATTCGCGTAGCTGGGCGGGTAGGGCTTCTTGAAGATTGGAGTTGTTGAGGTAGAGGCGCAGACGTAAGTATGGGTGTTTTTTAGCATCTACATTTCTCAAGTCAATTTTAGTGGCCGTTGTTGGCACTTGGAGGCGCATTTCTTGTCCTTGAAAATTGACCCCCCAAATTTCCAATTTTGCTTCTTGACCGTTTTTTGAAACGATTTTGCGAAAAACCTCTCCCCATTGACTGGCAGGCCCAATCAGCGACGAGGTGATGAGGCCATCGCTCACGGTACTTTTCAACTGAAAATTTTCGACCGTAAATGCCCTGATGCTTGGGGCTAAGTCTTCGGGGTCGGCTTGTACTTCGAGGGCTACTTTTCGGCTGCCTTTTTGGACGATGATTAGATAAGGACTTTGGAGTTTTTCCATGGTTTTTTCGGGTACACCCAATTGTCGAAGTTGGGCGATTTCGGAAGCAGGCCAAAAGTCGAATCTTACTCCCCCAACACTCATCAATACTACCCAGTCGCCGTCGGGGACGGCACTTAGCCAGCGCGAAAGCAAGCCGTTGTTGATGATTTCGCGTTGGCGCAGGGTGTTCATCACGTAAGGCGGATTGCCGCAGTTGAGTTCGGGCATGACCGAGTAGGCGCGCAAGTCGTCTTGTCGAAGGGCTGTTACGACGATATTCGCCCCCGGTCGCCAGTTGTCTATGGCATCGAAAGTAGTGCAGTTGCCATTGGCTACGAGTAGAATATTGCTGATTTGGAGCAGGGAGCGTCGGTAGCCTTCGTTGAAAGCCCCTACCGAACTGCCTGCTACGACTGCCCGAATCGGTACGCTCGTGCTGCGATACGTCCAAGTAGGCTGGGAGGTTGCTGAATACTGAATATCAAGCAGTTGGGATTTGTCAAATTGTGGTGCCTGTCGCTGTACCCAGCCAGTATTACCGTTTTTGATATAGGTAAACGAACTTTCCGCCCACGGATTGTCGGCATTGGCAGGGCGGTCGGCATAGCGAATCCGCCAGTAATAGGTGGTGCTGTCGTTGGGCAATACATTGACCTTCCAAGAGGGAAGCGAAGAAGCCGTAACGCTTTGGGTACGCTTAAAAGGACTATCGAATCGGGCGGTAGTGTCTATTTCAAAAACATAATTTCTTGAAACATTTTCAACATTTTGTGCCAACAACTGCACAATGGGCTGGCCGTTTTCGGTCGTCGAAATAGTGGCATAATCATAAGGGAAAAGTGGATAAGCTCCCAGTACAGGCAGCGGGATTTCGACCGAAACGGCGTTGTTCGACTTACTGATTTCAGCCCACAGATTGTCGGGGTCTATTTGTACCTCAAAGCGATTGAGGCCACTTTGGGTACGGTCGTTGGGAATCAAAAACCGTAGCGTATCTTGATAAGCTACTGCCTCAAACAGCCGCTCGAAAGTTTGGGTGTTGCCATCGCGAGCGGTACGTAGCAGCCTCACACTCAGTTTTCCTTTTTTGTAAAGCCCAACATTCGATACCTTGATTTGAACTTGCAGAGAGTCGGTGAGTGGGGTAGGAGGGAGGCCGTTTTTATCTTTGACCATGATACTCGAAGCATCTACTACAAAATCGGGATTTCGGGCGGGGAAAAGCACCACAGCAGGGTCGCCTTGTAGGCTGTACTGCTGTACATCGGCTTGGTAAATGGGGTCGTTGGGGTATTTGGCCAAAAAGGTTTTGACGATTTGCTGCTGTACCTCCCCAAAAGGCCGACTCAAATGGGTGCTATCGTTGAGCAATATATCGTAAAATGTATCAGCATAATCTTTGATAGAATACACAAAAGCCAAATTGGAATGTGCCAAAAACAACACTGCTCCTCGGTCTTTGGTATTGACCCAATCGGTGGGATAGGTATTGGTAAAACCAAAGGTGAAATTGCCTAAGATACAGCCATTGGCCAGTACTAACGGATAGCGGCCTTTGTTGCGATAGCCCAGCACATCGTCAGATACATAGCCTATGTCAATATCCGTAACACTCAAGCTAGAATGTCCAAACAAGGTGATGATGCCTACGCCTTCGTTGAGTTCGTTGGCTATACCGATGTATTCTACGGGTTCGTCGGTTTTTTTGGTAATGGTTCTGACCCTTGCTCCGAGGTATTCGCGCTCGGCTTTGAGGCGATAGCCCTCCATGATTTGCTTGAACTGCCGCTGCTCAAAGGCCGAAATCCCCCCGCTCAAATGAAGTATGTTCTTTCGCCAAAGCGTATTTGGTGGAGTAGCTTCATGTTCTCTTACTTTGGCCAAATAATCCAAAACCGTTTGGGGGCTGTTGGTCCACAAGCGGCCTGTCGGAATAGCCGGTACGAGCGATGGCTGCCCTTTGAGGCCATGCGAGAAAAGATTGTCTGACCCCGGCCAGCCAAAAGTAGGCACCATGTCAATATTGGCGCGGTTGGGGTTGAAGCGATTGAAGTCCACTTGCTGTGTTTGGCCGATGATAAACAAAAACCGAGGGTTGCCTTTGTCGGCCATGAATTGTACGAAACGTCTGACAGCCAGCGGACTAAACTCGCCATAGTTGAACTGATTGACTAATAAATCCATCGTAACAGTGAGCGTATCATATCGGCCTCCGACGGTAGAACTTCGATAGCCCGCAAACTGCCGAGCAGCACTCAATAGATTTGGGTGGGTGATGACCAAATAGTTGTGTTTTGTGGCATCAATATTGCGGAATGTTACGCGCTGAATCGAAGGTACAGACAGCGGCTTAGATGTGGCAAACAAAGTCTTTTCAACATTCGTGCCGCGTACTACCACTTTCAAAGTGCTATTTTCAACATTGCTGCCGATGCGTATGATTTGGTTGGGGTCGGTGATGTCAAAAAGCCTTGTTTCGGCACTTGCACCAACGATTTCGAGATAAGATTTGGCCGATGTGTTGAGGGTGGGGAAAAAGTGTTTTTGCGCTTTGCCTGTCATATCATAGCGTTGGGGATAGCGCAAGCGGTGGTAGGTTACAGAATATACATCGTCTGACTGGTCGGGGTCAGCTCCAAGAGAGTTGGTCGTCAGGAATATCCGATTGGAAGCCGATACATCTGTAAATCGTAAAGGATAGCGTAAGAGTTTATGATATTGATACTCAAATCTTACGGTATCCAAGAGCCGCCCAGTAGAGGCATTGGGGCTGGCCCAAATTTCGACCAAATGCCGTCGGTGGTCGCGCCCCATGAGATGGATTTCGAGAGAGGGCGCAGGGCCTGTACGAACGGGGTTTTCGAGGAGTATTTCTTTGGTAAAGGGTCGGTTTTTGCGAAGCTCTGCTCCTGTCCAACCTTCGCCAAAGTCATAGAAGGAATGTTGCGCTCCGGAGGAGATGCCGAGCGGATACATCAATCCCTCCGACATTCCGATATGGGTATTGAGGGGAATATTAGAAATCCAAAGGTCTTCATTGTGAAATCCTTCGGCGACGGTATTGGGAGCTGGATTTTCTTGATAAAAACCCATGCGTTTGCCCGCTTGGCCATCGAGCCGCCATGTCAGAAAGTAGGCGGTGGTGTCCGAATAAAGATTGAAAAACTTGTGCGGCTGCGCGCTATGTGGAATGTAAAGCAGGGAATCTTGAGTGCCGTTGTTACCTTCGCCATAAAATTCGATGAAGTCGGCATCGTCAAAACGCCCGTCTGTTTCGCCTTGTACAAAAATAGCCTGCTCTTGACCCCTGAAGAAAAGTTGAATAGCCGTCGGATTCACTGAAGAAAGCGGAAATCCTGCGGTTCGCAAATCATTGGAAGTGAGGCGATAAAGCCCCTTTTGGCCAATAGGGATTTTGAAATACGTTTGCTGGTAATTAATCCATTCGTTGGCGTATCGTTGTTGGGCAAAACCGTTGTATTTCAAAAAAATAGAAATACAGGCCAGCTTTAATTGAAAGAAAAAAACTTTTTTAGAAAAGTGGAATGGCATAAATGATTTGAAATTTCAAACGGCAATTTACGCCAAAAAAACTTAAAAAATTATGAATTTCGCAGACGCTCGGCGATTTCCTCCATGCTCAAATTTTGCTCCGGGTCTTGCTGGAGGGCTTCGAGTTCTTGCTGTACGATGCGTAGCACCCTCGCGATGTAGCGGGCGTGCCAAAGCTGACGTTCAATGATTTCTTCGTTCGTTGGCTCAAAAGATTCTATCTCGGAGCGGAGCAAAATCCCCTTGTTTTCGAGCAGTCGCTCTATCGTATCGAGGCGTTCGTGCATTACGCCTACTTCCATGGCTACGGCCATCGTAATATTCAAAACACGCTCTACTTCGGGGTTTTCTAAGAAATAGGGTCGTTTGCCTTTGGCTTTATTGGACGAAAGAAGTATATCGTTGATCATGAGTCTTGAGTCTTGGGTCTTGAGTCTATGGTTTTTGAGCTTTGGAAAAGCCAAACATTTGTAGCTCTCTACGTGATTTATCGCATTGCTTTGAGCTTCGGAGAAGCGTAACATCAGTCATTGAGAGGAATGGAATTGTCATTTCCAAGCCCCAAATACATTCCAAATCGGGCTACGTCCGTGGTCTTCTACTTCGGGGGCGTTGGGGTTTTTGGGGTATTCCATATCGTTTTCGGCTTTGGCACCAAATTGAAGCAATTTTTCTTCTTTGAAACCCGCACTCATCATCCACTGCCGCACGTCCACATCGTGCATGGCCCCCCAGAAAGGTTCGTTGTTGTAGAGTGCGTCCCAATCTCTGATGAACTTTTCATAAAGCGACATTTCGGGGGTGTATTGTGGCTGCTCAATATGCAGGCTCAATCCACCGGGGCGCAACATTCTTTAAATCTCCTTTATACGCCGCTCCTTGGCTTGCATCGAAGTTTCGTGCAAAAACATGGTCGTCTGAATCCAGTCAAACGACTCGTCTTCAAAACCGGTATTGGTGGCATCTAACTGCATGAATTTGACATTTTTTACGCCCAGTGCCACGGCTCTTGCATGACCATAGCGAAGCATAGGTACACCGGTATCTACACCTATCACTTCGGCATCAGGAAATGCTGTTGCGAGCGGAAGCGTGTTATGGCCAAGACCACAGCCCATATCCAAGATGCGTGTAGGTTTGAAGTCGGGATAGTTGGTTTTCAGCCAAGTTACAAGTGCTTTGCCTCCACCGTCGGTATATCGGCCCAACATTCCGGCACTGGTTACAAAAAGTCCAGAGTCATAACTGGCGGCATTGGAAACATCGCCCTCAAACAATTCGGTATGGTAGCTACCCGGCATGATATGACTGTCGAACATGGTCATGTAGTGGGGAGCTTGCACGTCGGTGAGTACGAGGGTTTCGGGGCTTTGGGCGTTAAGTTCGGCTACCTTTTTAGCCAAATCTTCGGCTTGACGGAGTACCGTAGCGCGACCTGCTTGCTGGCGCATTTCCATCGTACTGCGTCGCAAGGCACTCCAAGTTTGATAGTGAGGGTCTTGGAGCATGGCTTCTTTTACTTCGTCGGGGGTTTGGAAGTCGCGCCCGTTTTCAGCCATGAATTGCGGTCTCACCCGTTTTTCAAAAGCAATCTTGTTGCCGGGAGAGATGATTGTTGAGAGGTGTTTATTGAGATTGGTCAAGAAATTATAACGAGCCGTTTCGTCATGGTCGAAATGCGGAAAGACCTCATGTTTGGCCAGTTTGTTGTGTACAGGGGGTAGATTGACAGGAGTTGCCATAAATTTTTAAAAGGTAACAAAGTTCGTGATGTATAACTCCAAAAATTGGATTTGTGTTTTGTAAAGCAAAGTTTTAAAAAATATTTACTCAAAACCAAAGATGAGAACCCTCAATTAAGTCAAGGTCAATCCAACAACTCAATGATTTCACCGACTGGCCCGCGAAAAACCAAAGCTGATGGTTCGCCATGACCGCGAATGGGCAGTCCTACTTCTGATATGATTTCCCAATGATGTTTTTGGAGTTTGGGGCGCAAAATCTCCAAATCTTTCCCT